>NZ_JBEYVV010000046.1:0-36348 GCF_040644155.1 Streptomyces sp. NPDC047022
GCTTCCTTCGTACTCACCCGAGAGACTCTCTCAGGCTTTCCTCCGGGCGCTTCCCTTCGGTGTTTCCGACTCTATCAGATCTTTCCGATCCGATTCCCTGTCGGCAGGATTTGCCTCGGGTGGGGGCTTTTCGGCTCCCGCCCTTTCGACATTCACTACGTTAGCCGATTCTCGTCGCAACTCATAATCGAGTTCCGCGGGCTTGAATTCGGGCATGCAGGCACGCCGAATTCGCCCTCTACGAGGGTTGACGTAGGTAGTGGAGTGGCCGCCTACGGCGTCGACGCGAGGTCGTACCGGATTCAGCGGCTCGGGCTACATTACGCATCCCGCAGGGGCGCGTCAACTTGGGCGGCGGCGTGGCGCGTGGGCCCGATAGGGGCTCACCGTTGGGTCGTTGGCGACCCAGAAGCGCCAGGGGTGGACGGCCCCGTCGCCCGAGACACCGGTGCATGGACCGCTGCGTACCTGGTCGGAGGGTACGGGCGTGCCCGTCAGAACGCGCAGGGGTGTCTCGTCCAGGGTGCGGACATCCGTGCCGTCGAGGGCCCGGTCCACGTCCAGGGCCGCGGCGAGACGCGCGGGCTCTTTGGCCAGTTCCTTGTCGCTCCGGGCCGAAAGTCGACGGGTGTGGGCGAGCTCGGCGCCTTCGGTGATCTCGCCGGCGCGAAGCAGGACCGCGCTCGCCCTAGAGCGTCAGGTGCTCGGTCATCAGCGCCGCAGGGAGTCGGGCAGGCCCTTCTGGAGCACTCGCCCCTTCGGCTTCGAGCGCAACGGCACGCATCGCGACGAGGAGGCAGAAGCCCTGCGGCAGGCATACCGAGATGTCCTGGCCGGTGTCGCCCTGTGGTCCATCGCAAAGGACTGGAACGCTCGCGAGCTGCTCTCGCCACACGGCAAGGAGTGGCGTAGCTCGAACCTCCGGGGCGTCCTCTTGAAGCCGAGGAACGCCGGGATCCAGACGTATTCCCAGTGGGTCGAGAAGCCGGATGGGAGACGTGTACGGGTGACCGAGGAGACCGGCACAGGCAACTGGGAACCGATCGTCTCCGAGGGCATGTTCCGGGCCCTGATGCGCTACCTGAGCGACCCTGAGCGCAACACGGGCGGCGGAGGGAAGCGCAAGGCTCTGTTGTCCGGCGTGGTCCGCTGCTCGAAGTGTCAGGCCGTCGTTACGCAGGGATGGAGCCGGAAGGACGCGGAAGGCGAGCGGTACCGCATTTACACGTGTTCTGATGGCCGGTGCATCACATGCCCTGCAGACCCGCTTGACGCCTACATGGTCCGGCAGGTCATCTCCCGGGCCGAGGAGTGGAACCAGGCTCCGGCCACGGATGCTGCAGACGAGGTGCGTGAGGCCGAGCTACTGGCCGAGGAGGTGGCCACATCCGAGAGGCGTACCGCCCTGGCGGAAAGTATGCGAGCGGGTGGAGCTCCTGCCGAGGGGGCGAGGAGTCCGCGGGTTCAAGTCGGATCACTGCCGGATCACTTTCCGGAACCCGTGAGCAATGCGTGACAGCCGGCTGAGGGGACGATAGCCAACGACAGTGGCGCCCTACGAGGCGCCCCTGTCGTGTCATCGCTGCAAGTGGACGACCGTTCCATCAACGGGCGGTGCGGCGATTGACGTTGGGTGCATGAGCCACATAAGCCGGAGCCGACACAAGGGCTTCCGGCGCATGTGCACGTCGTTCGCGATGGTGGTCCGGGAGGAGTAGCCGACGGCGTGCACGGTATGGGACAGAAGGGCCTCATGGGCCTTGGGTCAGGACCCAACTCCTCGCCGACTCACCGGCGAGCCGCGAGCAAGGCGCACAGCGGCTCAGGCTCCGGCGGACGGCTTGGCTCTCGGGCTCAGTCGGTACGCCGAGACCGTTGGATCACCGGCGAGGTAGAAGCGGTGCTGCCAGTCGTGGGCTTTGCTCACACCTACCCGAGGACCAACCCGGATGAGTGCGGCGGGTACTGGCTCGCCCTCGGACAGCGCGACCGAGGCGCCCGTCAGTAGGTCTGTGCCGTTGTGCTCTGCCGTGATGCCGAGCGCTTGGCAGAAGTTCCCCGGACCCCGCGCGAGACGTGGACTCTCGACCTTGCCCCCTCGCCGCTCGCGGGCCAGGTCTTCCCCTTCGATGACCCTGCCTGCCCGGATGAGGACAGCTGTAGCGATGCCGTCTGCCCCGGTGACGATGTTGGCGCACCAGTGGAGTCCGTGAGACCGGTAGACGTACAGGTGTCCCGCAGGTCCGAACATGACGGCGTTTCGGGGTGTCCTGCCTCGGTAGGCGTGGGAGGCAGGGTCGGCCGAACCGGAGTACGCCTCGGTCTCCGTGATGGTGATGCTCACGGTTCCCTCGGGGGTCTCGTGGGTGAGGATGGCACCGAGCAGCTTGGGGGCGACTTCTTCGGCGGGGTGAGCAAGATCCATGACGTTCATGCTGACCGCCTTGACATGCCGTAGGTGAAGTAGACGTACACATGACCGGGCGGACCGAACATCACGTCATTGCGGGCCGTGCGGCCCGGATAGGCGTGGGATCCGGGATCGTTCGGGCCGTCGTACGCCTCGACCTCGGTCAGTCGGAGTTCGATCGGGCCGTCCGGCGTCGTACGGACCAGCAATCGCCCCAGCAGGTCGGGGGCGATCTCGAGGACGGGACGGTCGAAGAACTCCCTGGGGAGTGGCGTACGGTCAGGGGTCGCGATCATGTCGTACGAGCGTAGTCCAGCCGGGTGTGTGTCAAAGGGTGGTCAAGAGTCCTCCTCCTTGGAAGGGTGAGGACCTCGCACGGATGCGTGCGACGTGCGGGACGACGGCACGGCACAACAGAACAGGCACTGCCTGGGAGGGACGATTCATGGGGTTCAAGCGGCTGCTCGCCAGTCTGGGAGCCGGCGGTGCTTCGGTGGAGACGGTGCTCACCGAGGTGAATGTCGTGCCGGGGGGCGCGGTCCAGGGGGAGGTACGGATCCAGGGCGGGTCCGTGAACCAGTCGATCGAGGGGCTGAACGTCGGTCTTCAGGCCAGGGTCGAGGTCGAGGGGCACGACGACACGGAGCACAAGCAGGACATCGAGTTCACGAAGGTGCGACTCGGTGGCGCCTTCGAGCTTCAGGCGGGTGCCGTGCACGCCGTGCCGTTCGGGCTCGAGATTCCCTGGGAGACGCCGGTCACCATGATCGACGGGCAGGCGCTGAGGGGTATGCACATCGGGGTGACCACGGAGCTGGAGATCGCGCGTGCCGTGGACTCCGGTGATCTGGACCCGATCAACGTGCATCCGCTGCCGGCGCAGAAGGCGATCCTCGACGCGTTCATCCAGCTGGGCTTCCGCTTCAAGATCGCGGACATGGAGCGGGGACACATCCGCGGCACCCGTCAGCGGCTGCCGTTCTACCAGGAGATCGAGTTCTACCCGCCGTCCCAGTACCGGGGTCTGAACCAGGTCGAACTGAGTTTCGTCGCGGACGAGCACGCGATGGATGTCGTCCTGGAGATGGACAAGAAGCCGGGCCTGTTCAGCGAGGGCAGCGACTCCTATCGCTGCTTCCAGGTGGGGCTGCACGATTTCCACGGCACGGACTGGGCCGGATACCTCCACCAGTGGCTGTCGGAGGTCGGCAGCAAGCGCAGCTGGTTCTAGTGGTTCTGGTGCCGCACTAGGCTCTGGAGCGAAGCGACTGGAATCGGTTGGTCCACTGATCTGGAGGTGCCGAGGTGACCGAGCTCAAGAGGCGTCCGCTGCCGCATGACTTCCATCCGCCTGTGCCGTCGTTCACGGTGACGAGCGAGGACGTCGAGCCGGGGGCGAGGCTCAAGGACGCTCAGGTCTATGCGGCCGGGAACACCTCGCCCCGGCTGCGCTGGGAGGGTTTCCCGGCTGAGACGAAGAGCTTCGCCGTGACCTGCTACGACCCGGACGCCCCCACGGGGAGCGGGTTCTGGCACTGGGTCCTGTTCGACATCCCGGCCTCGGTCACCGAGCTGCCCGCCGGTGCGGGCAGCGGGAAGTTCGAGGGGCTGGCGGAGGGCGCGGTCCACGCACGGAACGACTACGGGACGAAGGAGTTCGGCGGTGCCGCGCCGCCGCCCGGTGACGGGCCTCACCGGTATGTGTTCACGGTGTACGCCGTGGACCAGGAGAAGCTCGGTCCCGACGGGGACGCCTCGCCCGCTGTGGTCGGCTTCAACCTCCGTTTTCATGCGCTGGCGCGCGCCCAGCTCATCGGGGAATACGAGAACCCCGCCCGGGACTGACCCAGGCAGTCAGCACTCTGACGTTCACCGAACGTTTGCCCGTCTCCGGTCTGGAAGTGATCGGAGGCGGGCATTTTTTATTGCGTTGTCCATCTCGGCGCGCCCGTCCACAGTTGATCCAAGCCCGCCGGGGGGTGGGCAGGTGCACACGGGAGGTGGGCTGGATGCGTGACACGCTGGTGCTGAACGCGAGCTTCGAGCCGCTGTCGACGGTGACACTGAATCGCGCCGTCGTTCTGGTACTCCAGGACAAGGCCGTCGTCGAGCAGGCCCATCCCGAAATCCGTATGCGGGGTGCGGATGTGGACATACCTGCGCCCCGCGTGATCAGGCTATGCAGGTATGTACGGGTGCCGTTCCGAAGACAAGCTCCATGGTCGAGGCGGGGTGTCCTGGTGCGGGACAGGCACCGGTGCGCGTACTGCGGGAAGCGGGCGACGACCGTGGACCATGTGATGCCGCGGTCGCGGGGTGGTGGCGACACCTGGCTCAATACGGTGGCCTCGTGTGCCGAGGACAATCACCGCAAGGCGGACCGTACTCCGGAGCAGGCGGGGATGCCTCTGCTGAGGCAGCCGTTCGAGCCGACGCCGGCGGACGCGATGCTGCTGGCTCTTGGGCAGGAGGACTTCGAGGCGTTGCCGGAGTGGCTGGCGCATGACGCCGCCTGACGGTGGTGGACGGAGGGGCGCCCGATAGCGCGCGCCGCGTCTGCCCCGGAAGGTGGGCGGCTCCGGAGGGCCGGTGCCCCGCGTCCCTCAGAGGGGGCACCCACGGCCGCGTCCCGCGCCGACCGAATTCTCAGAGGGGCGCGGGGCACCGGCGCGGTGGCGGGGAGGATCGACCGTCAGTCGATGGCCGGCTTCTCGCGGCGGTCCGTGTTCGCACCGCCGTTCCCGGAGGAGTTGGAGCCGCCGCCCGAACCTCCGCCCATCGAGCCGAAGTTGCCGAACGCGCCGGAGAGACCCTTCAGGGCGTCACCGATCTCGCTGGGGACGATCCAGAGCTTGTTGGCGTCGCCTTCAGCGATCTTCGGCAGCATCTGGAGGTACTGGTAGGACAGCAGCTTCTGGTCGGGGTCGCCGGCGTGGATGGACTCGAAGACCGTACGGATCGCCTGGGCCTCGCCCTCGGCGCGCAGTGCGGCGGCCTTGGCCTCACCCTCGGCGCGCAGGATCTGGGACTGCTTCTCGCCCTCGGCGGTGAGGATCGCGGCCTGGCGCGTACCTTCCGCCGTCAGGATCGCGGCGCGCTTGTCGCGGTCGGCGCGCATCTGCTTCTCCATCGAGTCCTGGATGGAGGTCGGCGGTTCGATCGCCTTCAGCTCGACCCGGTTGACGCGGATGCCCCACTTGCCGGTGGCCTCGTCGAGGACGCCGCGCAGTGCCGCGTTGATCTCCTCACGGGAGGTGAGGGTGCGTTCGAGGTCCATGCCACCGATGATGTTGCGCAGCGTCGTGACGGTGAGCTGCTCGATGGCCTGGATGTAGCTGGCGACCTCGTAGGTGGCGGCCCGAGCGTCGGTCACCTGGTAGTAGATGACGGTGTCGATGTTGACGACCAGGTTGTCCTGGGTGATCACCGGCTGCGGCGGGAACGGCACGACCTGTTCGCGCAGGTCGATGCGGTTGCGGATGGAGTCGATGAACGGGACCACGATGTTCAGGCCCGCGTTCAGTGTGCGTGTGTAGCGGCCGAAGCGCTCCACGATGGCAGCGCTCGCCTGTGGAATGACCTGGATCGTCTTGATCAGGGCGATGAAGACCAACACCACCAGAATGATCAGGACGATGATGATCGGTTCCATCGTGAGTCCCCGTACCCCTTCTCCGACTTGGCGCCCTATGGAAGATCTTATGGTTGTTGAAGATCTTGCTGGTCGAGTCTGACAGACCGTCGCGTGCCCCGTGGGCTGTTCGGTTCAGTTGAGTCGTACGAGGTCACATGACGATCGCCGTGGCTCCGTCGATGTCCACGACATCGACTTCCTGGCCCACCTCGTAAGTGAGTTGAGCGTCGAGGGCGCGTGCCGACCAGACCTCCCCCGCGAGCTTGATCCGGCCGCCGCTGCCATCGACGCGCTGCAGGACGACGGCCTGTCTCCCCTTCAAGGCGTCGATTCCGGTGGCGAGTCCAGGCTGCTGGTTGCGGTGTCTCGCGGCGACTGGCCTGACCACGGCGACAAGTGCCACCGAGACGATCGCGAAGACGGCGACCTGGAGGACGACTCCACCGCCGAGGCCGCCGGTCGCGGCCGCCGCGACGGCGCCCACCGCGAGCATGCCGAGTTCCGGCATCGCGGTGATCACGAGGAAGATGCCGAGCCCCGCCGCAGCGACCAGCCACCACACCCACGCGTCGATGTTCACATCGTCATGTTAGGACCGGGGTCCTGACACGGACAGGGCGCGCGGTGGGTGCGCAGGGGACGGGGCCGGGCTTTCGGCGGGGCTCGCGGGGTTTTCCGGGGGTCAGGACAGGGGCAGGCCCTGGGCCGTCCAGCGCTCGCCGACCTGTTCGACGACCAGCGGAAGGCCGAAGCAGAGGGAGAGGTTGCGCGAGGTCAGCTCGAGCTCGAGCGGTCCGGCGGCGAGCACCTTGCCCTGGCGGATCATGAGGACGTGGGTGAAGCCGGGGGCGATCTCCTCGACATGGTGCGTAACCATGATCATGGAGGGCGCGATCGGGTCGCGGGCGAGGCGGCCGAGACGGCGCACGAGGTCCTCACGGCCACCGAGGTCGAGTCCGGCGGCCGGCTCGTCGAGGAGCAGCAGCTCGGGGTCGGTCATCAGGGCACGGGCGATCAGCGTGCGCTTGCGCTCGCCCTCGGAGAGTGTGCCGAACTTCCGGTCGAGGTACTCGCTCATGCCGAGGCGGTCGAGGAAGGCCCGGGCGCGCTGCTTGTCGACCTCCTCGTAGTCCTCCTGCCAGTGCGCCGTCATGCCGTAGGCGGCGGTCAGCACCGTTTCGAGGACCGTCTGCCGCTTGGGGAGCTTCTCGGCCAGGGCGATGCCGGCCACGCCGATGCGCGGGCGCAGCTCGAAGACGTCGGTGCCGGGCTCGCCGAGGGTCTCGCCGAGGATGGTGGCGTTGCCCTTGCTGGGGAAGAGGTAGCTGGAGGCGACGTTGAGGAGGGTCGTCTTGCCGGCGCCGTTCGGTCCGAGGATGACCCAGCGCTCGCCCTCCTTGACCGACCAGGAGACCTGGTCCACCAGAGCGCGGCCCTCACGGACCACGGAAACGTCCTCCAGCTCCAGAACATCGCTCATGAGCGCGTTGTCTCCCCTTGCAGTGTGGCCCGTGTCGGCTCTCGCGTACGCCTGTGGGCGTGGTCCGCCACGCCTGTGGGCGCAGCCCTCCAAGAAATCTACGCCACCGGCCGCCCCGTCCATTCCCTAGGTCATGTCCTTAGGCTGGGGGCATGCTCTCGGAACCACGCTCAGGACGGCTGGCCGCATGGGGAAATGCCCTTTTGGCCGGACTTGCTTCGCCGGACGACGCCGCGTCCGCCATCGTCGGGGAAGACGCGGTGCACCGGGTGGAGGGGCTGCCCGGGGAGTCCGCGCCCGTCGGCCTCACGCTCGCCCTGGGGCGGCTGCGGACACTCGGGGCGACCGGGCTGCGGGTCGCGCTGCCCGCGCCTGGGCATCCGCTCGGCCTGAGTGGTCCGCCCGAGTTCAATGCGCGGGCGATGGAGGCCGAGGAGGCCGTGATCTGTCACGGGGCCGCGTTCGGACTGGTACCGGAGGTGTACGAGGCCGGGCCGGACGGTGATGTGCATGTCGAGGTCGTCTGGCACTGCCTGCGGGTGCGGGAGGCGCCGCCCGCCGATGTGCCGTCGCTCGGTGAGGCCGAACGGGAGCTGGCGGAGGCGCTGCGTGACGCGACGCTGCTGCTGTCGCGGCTGGACGTGGCGGGGTCGGGGCCGGTGGCGGAGGCCGCGATCGACGCGTACCGGGCGCGGGCCGAGCGCGGGAGGGAGGTTCTGGCGCCGGGGTATCCGCCTCGGGCGGTGCGGGTGCTGGAGCTGGCCCAGCGTGTGGGGCTGCTGATCTCGGTTGCGCACGAGAACGGGCACGGGGGTGCGGTGAGCGCCTCCGAGATGGGCGCCCGGAGCGAGGTGCTGCGGCCGGTGGAGCGGACGGCTCGGCGGGCGCAGGTCGCGGCGTACAACTCCGTTGTGGAGCAGCGGGAGATGCGGTGAGCTCGCGCTCGGCGGTGGATGGGGGTGCAGGCGCGGTCCCCCTGGGGGCTGGCGCCCCCAGACCCCCGCTTCGGCCCTGAACGGGCCTCGTCCTCAAACGCCGGACGGGCTGATTGTGGCTGAGACCGCCTCGGATCTGCCGGACGAGCGGGTGTGGCCGAGGCCGCTTCTCAGCCGTTGACGCCGTGCCGTACCGCCCAGAGTGCGGCCTGGGTGCGGTCCGCGAGGTCGAGCTTCATCAGGATGTTCGAGACGTGGGTCTTCACCGTCTTCTCCGACAGCACCAGCGCCCGGGCGATCTCCCGGTTCGACCGGCCGTCGGCGATCAGTGCCAGCACTTCACGTTCCCGTTCGGTGAGCGAACCTGCTCTGCCCTGGCCCGAGCCCGCCTCCTCCTGGGACAGCAGCGCGCCCGCGACCTCCGGCTGCAGGAGGACGTGCCCCGCGTGCACCGAGCGGATGGCAGCCGCCAGTGCCTCGGGGTCCACGTCCTTGTATACGTAGCCGGCGGCACCCGCGCGCAGGGCGGGCACCACCGTGCGCTGCTCGGTGAAGCTGGTGACGATCAGCACACGCGCCGGGTTGTCCAGCTCGCGGAGCCTGCGCAGCGCGTCGATGCCGTCCATGCCCGGCATCTTGACGTCCATGAGGACGATGTCGGGCCGCAGCTCCTCGGCTCGGTCCACTCCTTCGGCGCCGTTGGACGCCTCCCCGACCACATCGATGTCGTCCTGTACTTCGAGAAAGGTGCGCAGGCCGCGGCGGACCACCTGGTGGTCGTCCACGAGCAGCACCTTGATGGTGTCAGCCACCAGGGACCTCCATCTCGATCGTGGTGCCCTTCCCGGGCGCCGATTCCACGGTCAGCGTGCCGCCCACGCCGCCCGCCCGGTCCCGCATGGAGACCAGGCCCAGATGGCGGCCCGCTCGGCGTATCGCCTCTGGCTCGAAGCCGCAGCCGTCGTCCGTGACGGACAGGACGACACTCTCGCCCTTCCTGACAAGGGTCACGCCGACCCGCTCGGCCGCGGAATGCCGCAGGGCGTTGTGCAGGGCCTCCTGGGCGACGCGCAGCAGTGCCTCCTCCTGGGAGGCGGGCAGCGCGCGGACGCCCCGGCTGGTGAAAGTGACACGCGCGGTGTGGGCCCGGTCGAGCACCTGGACCTGGGTGCGCAGGGTGGCTACCAGCCCGTCCTCGTCGAGGCCCGCCGGGCGCAGTTCGACCACGGCGGCGCGCAGCTCGTCGGCGGCCTCCGCGGCGAGCACGGCCACTTGGTGCAGCTCGCCCTTGGCCCGGCCCGGGTCGCGGTCGATCAGTGCGGCGGCGGCCTGGGCGGTGAGCCGCAGGGAGAAGAGCTTCTGGCTGACCGCGTCATGCAGCTCGTGGGCCAGCCGGGAGCGTTCTTCGGCGATGGTCAGCTCCCTGCTGCGCTCGTACAGCCGGGCGTTGGTGAGGGCGATCGCGGCGTGCTGGGCGAGGATCGTGAGCAGTTCGACGTCGTCCTCGGTGAAGCCGCAGGCGTCCTGCGGCTTGGTGCACCTCTTGTTGGCGAGGAACAGCGCCCCGATGATCTCCTCGCCGTCACGGATGGGCAGGCCCAGGAAGTCGGACATGTCCGGGTGGGCGTCCGGCCAGCCTTCGAAACGGGGGTCCTTGCGGACGTCGGCGAGCCGCTCCGTCCGCGCCTCGTGCAGCATCGCGGCGAGGATGCCGTGCTGGCGCGGGAGCGGGCCGATGGCCTTCCACTGCTCCTCGCTCACGCCGTCCACGACGAACTGCGCGAAGCCGCCGTGGTCGTCCGGGACGCCCAGCGCGGCGTACTCCGCGTCGAGCAGCTCACGGGCCGAGGCGACGATCGTCTTGAGGACGTCGCGCACCTCCAGGTGCCTGCTCATGGCCAGCAGCGCGGAGCTCACCGCGGACAGGCCCGACCTGGGTCCTTGGTTCATGGCCTCAAGGTACCGGGACGCTGTGACAGTGCGTATCCGACCCGTGGCGGCCCTGCCCGGGTCCATGGTCCTAGGTCCATGGGCTTCCGCGGGGCGCCCGGGAGCGGTGGAGAGCGGTGGGAAGCGGCCGGGGGGCTTCGGAACCAGGTGCCGGCTCCATGTCATGCCGATTGCGGTCGCAATGCGGTTTCCCCATTCGACGAATTCGATGCACACAGAGCATTGCATCAGCAACTAAACGTGATGGTTGTCTGCCTCCGATGTGAGGACGCACATAGGGCGCAGGTCACGTACGAAGGCACATAGGAGATAAAGAGAGACCTGGTGAACGGGGCGGACGGAACTGTTTGTCCTGTTTTGCCCTGGCTGTCTCGACTACCGGGGATAGTACGTCACACCTTTGCCAGGCGTTTTTGCGGTCGCTAAGAATTGCTTTCGTCGCTCGGCGCCGCGGTCTTCGGACCACGGCGTTTGTGCTGGAAACACCAGTCTGCCGAAGGCATCTGAGCGACATCCGCGCTATACGAAGAGGTCCCTTAGTCAATGCTCAAGAACACCAACATTCGTGCTCGTGCTCGTGCTCTGACCAAGACCCAGAAGCTCTCGACCGCCGGTGTCGCCGCCTTCGGCTGCTGCGCGATGGCCCTGAGCGCCGCGCCCAGCGAGGCGCAGACCACGGCTCACGAGGCTCCCGCCGCCGCTTCGGTCGCCCCGGTGACCCTGAGCAACAAGCCGGCCAAGGAGCTCAAGGTCAGCGTCACCGACCAGGTGGCCGGCGCAGCCCTCAAGACCAAGGCCGTGGCCGCCAAGACGGCCGTCGCCAAGCCCGCCCAGAAGCCGGCCGCCCCGGTGCGGAAGGCCGTGCAGAAGGTCGCGCAGCGCCAGGCGCCGCAGGCCGCGAGCCGGTCCGCCGCGCGTCCGCAGGTGCGGCAGACCGCCACCGCGGCCTACGGCAACAACCTGGACGGCTGGATCCGCCAGTCCCTCGCCATCATGAGGCAGAACGGCATCCCGGGCTCGTACAGCGGCATCTACCGCAACGTGATGCGTGAGTCCTCGGGCAACCCGATGGCCATCAACAACTGGGACATCAACGCGGTCAACGGCATCCCCTCGAAGGGCCTGCTGCAGGTGATCGACCCCACCTTCCGTGCGTACCACGTGCCCGGCACGTCGTGGAACATCTACGACCCGGTCGCGAACATCACCGCCGCGTGCAACTACGCCGCGCACCGCTACGGTTCGATGGACAACGTCAACAGCGCGTACTGAGGCAGGCGCGGACCTCTTCACGCTCGTGACGAACAAGGGCGGCACCCTTCCGGGTGCCGCCCTTCCGCGTCGTACGGGGATGTCGTACGAGGACGCCCTGCGAGGGTGACTACTTCCGCATGACCTCGGGCTCGTGGCGGCGCAGGAAGCGGGCCACCAGGAAGCCGCAGATCACACCGAGTGCGATCAGGACGACCATGTCGAGGGTCCAGGCCCCCGCCGTGTGGTTCCACAGCGGGTCCGTGCTGGTCGGGTCGTCCGTGTTCGGCGAGATGTTGTTGAAGTCCAGCGTCGTACCGGCGCCGGCGACCGCCCAGCGGGCCGGCATCAGATACGAGAACTCGTTGACACCGAGCGTGCCGTGCAGCGTGAAGAGACAGCCGGTGAAGACGACCTGGATGATCGCGAACATGACCAGCAGCGGCATGGTCTTCTCGGAGGTCTTCACCAGGGCCGAGATGACCAGGCCGACCATCATCGACGTGAAGCCCAGCGCCATGATCGGAAGGCACAGTTCGAAGAGTGTCGAGTGGCCCAGGACGAGGCCCTGCTCGGGGATGTCACGGCTGGCGAAGCCGATCACGCCGACCAGGAGGCCCTGCAGCATGGTGACCATGCCGAGGACGATCACCTTCGACATCAGGTACGCCGACCGGGACAGGCCGGTGGCACGCTCCCGCTCGTAGATGACGCGTTCCTTGATCAGCTCGCGTACGGAGTTGGCGGAACCCGCGAAGCACGCGCCGACCGCGAGGATCAGCAGGACCGTCGTCGCCGTCGTGTTGGGTGTGTGGATGCCCGTCTTCGGGTTGACCGGGTTGACCAGCAGACCCGTCGTCCGGTGGATCAGCAGGCTCACCGAGCCGATCACCGCCGGAAGCAGCACCGAGAGCGCCAGGAATCCCTTGTCGGAGGCGATGACCGCGGCGTAGCGCCGGACCAGGGTGGCCAGCTGCGAGAGCCAGCCCTGCGGCTTGGGCGGCTTGACCGCCTGCGGCGGCTGCATATGGACCGGCGCCGGAGCGACGGCGTCGACGTCCGCAGCGTACATCGAGTAGTGCTGCGAGCCCTTCCAGCGGCCCGCCCAGTCGTAGTCGCGGTAGCTCTCGAACGCGGAGAACACATCGGCCCAGGACTCGTAGCCGAAGAAGTTCAGCGCCTCCTCCGGCGGGCCGAAGTAGGCGACGGCACCGCCGGGCGCCATCACGAGGAGCTTGTCGCACAGCGCCAGCTCGGCCACCGAGTGGGTGACGACGAGGACCGTACGGCCGTCGTCGGCGAGGACGCGCAGCAGCTGCATCACATCGCGGTCCATGCCCGGGTCGAGGCCGGACGTCGGCTCGTCCAGGAAGATCAGGGACGGCTTGGTGAGCAGCTCAAGGGCCACCGAGACACGCTTGCGCTGGCCACCGGAGAGGGAGGTGACCTTCTTGTCCTTGTGGGGGTCGAGCTTCAGCTCGCGCAGCACCTCGTCGATCCGGGCCTGGCGCTCGGCGGCCGTGGTGTCGGCGGGGAAGCGCAGCTTGGCCGCGTACTTGAGCGCCTTCTTCACGGTCAGTTCCTTGTGCAGGATGTCGTCCTGCGGGACCAGACCGATGCGCTGGCGCAGTTCGGCGAACTGCTTGTACAGGTTCCGGTTGTCGTAGAGGACGTCACCCTGGTTCGCCGGGCGGTAGCCCGTGAGCGCCTTCAGCAGCGTCGACTTGCCGGAGCCGGACGGGCCGATGACGGCGACCAGCGACTTCTCCGGGACACCGAAGGAGACGTCCTTGAGGATCTGCTTGCCGCCGTCGACCGTGACGGTGAGGTGGTGGGCGGAGAAGGAGACCTCGCCGGTGTCGACGAACTCCTCGAGGTGGTCGCCGACCAGGCGGAACGTCGAGTGGCCGACACCGACGATGTCGCTCGGGCCCAGCAGCGCCGAGCCGCCCTTGGTGATCGGCATACCGTTGACATACGTGCCGTTGTGCGAGCCGAGGTCCCGGATCTCGAAGCGGCCGTCGGGCGTCGCGTGGAACTCCGCGTGGTGGCGGGAGACCTGGAGGTCGGAGACGACCAGTTCGTTCTCCAGCGCACGGCCGATGCGCATGACCCGGCCCAGCGAGAACTGGTGGAACGTGGTCGGGCTGCGGTCGCCGTGGACCGGCGGCGCCCCCGCGCCACCACCGGGGCCCTGCTGCTGCGGAATCTGCGGAGCGGCCTGCGGCGGCTGCTGCGCGACCTGCTGTTGGGCTGCCGGCTGCGGTGAGACCTGCTGCGCCCAGCCGGCGTTCGCGCCCTGGGCCGCGTACGGCTGCTGCTGCGCCTGCGCGGCGGGTACGGCGGCCGTGACAGCGGACATGTTCAGGCACGGGCCGTCGGTCGGATTGCCCAGGTACAGGGCCGTACCCGGTCCGATCTCCTGCTGCCGGACCCGCTGGCCGTGCACGAAGGAGCCGTTGGTGCTTCCGTGGTCCTCGACGGCCCAACTGCGGCCGTTCCAGCTGATCGTGGCGTGACGCCAGGAAACCCTGGCGTCGTCGAGCACTATGTCCCCCTGCGGATCACGTCCGAGGGTGTATGACCTGGACTCATCAAGTGTCCAGGTGCGTCCGTTCAATTCGAGTACGAGTTCAGGCACTCCATGCCCCACTGAGTTGTCCCCCGATTTGCCCCCATCGCGGGGAGTCTAGGGATGTCGAACATCGTGGGGAACTATTTCAGGCTCAGCCCTCTGACCGAAAGTCGGGCCTTGTGAAGAGTGCGCACACCCCCCAGTGCGCCCGCGTACTGACGCGTCCCGTTGACGCGGATGAAACCGGCCCGGAGAGTGGTAATCCCACCCGAGGGGGGACATCCGCGGTGGATCACCGCGACGCATGACCGGGGGGCCGGTATGAGCATCAGGACCGCGGAATCGGGCGGAAAGCCGCCATGGACGGATGTGCTGCTGTCCGCGGTCGCCTCCGTGGGCTGGGCGTTGACCGGAATGGCCGGGACGGCGGCACTCGGTCTGCATCTGCTGAGGGCGGACGCAGCGGGCTCGCTCGGACCGATGACGGCGGCGGTGGTGGCACTTGGGGCAGGAGGGTCGGTCACACCGTCCGGGAACGTGTCGGCGTTCGGGCTCACGGGCGCGGGGGCGACGACCAGCGTCACGCTCACACCGCTGGGTGTGGGACTCGTGGGCGCGCTCCTGCTGTCCTGGTTCTTTCTGCGGTCCCTGCGCACGGCGGGGGTTGTGGTCGCGCCCGCCGAACTCCTCGCGCGCGCCGGGGCGGTGGTCGTGCTGTTCGTGGCGGTACTGGGCGGTCTGGCATGGGCGGGCCACGACGTCATCACCATCGACGGCGGAGCGCTCGGGCTCGACCAGGTGCCGGGCGCAGGCGGAGACGGCGGCATTCCCGGTCTCGGGGACATCGGCGGGCTGCTGCCGAGCCGGATCGGCGACCTCATCCACGCCAAGGCCGCGGTCGGCTTCTCCGTCGACACGCTTCCCACGCTGCTCGGGGGAGCCGGGTGGTGCGCCGGCGTCCTGGTGATCGCGCTGTTCTCATCCCGGCGCACACCCTTGCCGCGAGGCTGGGAAGCCGTGCACCGGGCGGTGCGCCCGGCCGTGTCGGCGCTGGTGACCGTGCTGCTGGTGGCGGTGGGCGCCGGCCTCGCGGCGGCGGTCTACGCGGCGATCGGCGACGACCATCCGGCACGGATCGCCGGAGCGGCCCTGCTCGGCGCGCCCAACGGGGTGTGGCTGGGCATCCCGGTCGGCCTGTTCGTGCCGTGGGACGGGACTGCGACGGGAGCGCTGTCGAGACTGCTGCCCCATCCACTTGACCGGCTGCTGAGCGCGCGGACCGACCAGCCGGTGACGCTCGGCCGCCTGGCCGAACTGGACAGCCGGGTATGGCTGCTGGCCGTCGCCGCGGCCTTCATGATGCTCCTCGCGGGGGTGCTGACCGCGGCGCGCACACCGTTCGTACGGCCCCGGGGTGCGGCACCCGGGGGGTCCAGGACCGCCGCCCCGGTACGGGACCCGGGTCCCCTCGGCTTCGCGGGGCGCTGCGCGCTGCGGCTGGGGATCGCGACGGCGCTGGCGCTTCCGCTGCTGGTCTGGCTGACGGATGTGTCCGTGGACGCCTCGCTGTCCGTGTTCGGTCTCGACGCGTTCGGTGCCGGCACCGAGTTGCACGGGCACCTCGGCATGGCACTGCTGCTGGGTGCGATGTGGGGTGCGGGGGCGGGAGCGGTGGGGGCGCTGCTCGCCTGCGCGACCGGGGCGGCCGGAAGCCGCGCCGCGCCGCTCGCACTCGGTGGCACGGGAGTGCAGAGGGCGCCGGGGGCGGCGGGTGCTGCTCCCCCGCCGGACAGCGCGGCGCCTCATGGGGCGGGACACCGGGCGGGCCCCTACACGCCGAGCAGCCCGTACCGTCCGCCGAACCCCGACACCAATCCTTATCTCCGGCTGCCGGACGAACTGCGCGAACCGCAGGACGCACGGCCGCCCCAGGCGCCCCCCGGCGCGAGCTCGCCGCCGCCCCCTTCCGGCGACGGCGCCCCCACCGTGGTCACGCCGGTCAAGCCACCCCCGGGTCCCAGGAGGCGCGGCGGACCTTCGTCCTCGTCCTCGGACCGGGGCCGGGGGCAGACCCCGCCGCCTCCGCCCTGGCCGCCGGGGCGGGAGCGAGGCTGAGCAGCAAGGTTCCGGGACTCTCCAACACGCCTCCGGGCCCTCACCGCCGACCAGGGCGTGTTGCGTCTTCCTCGCTGATCAAGGTGCCTGTCATCTGCCCGCCACCCACTGTTCCCTGTCCGCTGGGCGGACCGCGCACGCGGAAGGCACTGGGTGCCGGATACGGTGGAAGCACCATGAGCGCTGCGCAGACCTCCGACGCCCCGACACTCCTTGTCAAGATCTTCGGCAAGGACCGGCCCGGCATGACCGCCGGGCTGTTCGACACCCTGGCCGCCTATGGAGTCGACGTCGTCGACATCGAGCAGGTCGTCACCCGGGGCCGGATGGTGCTGTGCGCCCTGGTGACGATGCCTCCCGCGGGGCTCGAGGGCGATCTGCGGTCCACCGTCCACAGCTGGGCGGAGTCCATGAAGATGCAGGCGGAGATCATCTCCGGTACCGGCGACAACCGCCCGCGAGGCCTCGGGCGCTCCCTCGTGACCGTCCTCGGCCACCCGCTCACTGCCGAGTCGACGGCCGCCATCGCGGCCCGTATCGCCTCGGCCGGGGGCAATATCGACCGTATCTTCCGGCTCGCCAAGTACCCCGTCACGGCCGTCGAGTTCGCCGTGTCCGGTGTGGAGACCGAGCCTCTGCGCACCGCCCTGGTGACCGACGCCGCGGCACTCGGTGTCGATGTCGCCGTCGTCGCGGCCGGTCTGCACCGGCGGGCCCAGCGCCTGGTCGTCATGGACGTGGACTCGACGCTCATTCAGGACGAGGTCATCGAACTGTTCGCGGCGCACGCCGGCTGCGAGGCGGAGGTCGCCGAGGTGACGGCGTCCGCCATGCGGGGCGAACTGGACTTCGAACAGTCGCTCCACGCGCGCGTGTCGCTGCTCAAGGGCCTCGACGCGTCGGTGGTGGACAAGGTCCGCTCCGAGGTGCGGCTCACCCCGGGGGCGCGCACCCTGATCCGTACGCTGAAGCGGCTCGGCTTCCAAGTGGGAGTCGTCTCGGGTGGGTTCACCCAGGTCACCGACGACCTGAAGGAGCGGCTCGGGCTCGACTTCGCTCAGGCCAACACTCTGGAGATCGTCGACGGAAAGCTGACCGGCAAGGTCGTCGGGGAGATCGTGGACCGCGCGGGCAAGGCGCGGCTGCTGCGCCGGTTCGCCGCCGAGGCGGGTGTGCCGCTGGCGCAGACGGTGGCGATCGGTGACGGAGCCAACGACCTCGACATGCTGAACGCCGCCGGTCTCGGCGTCGCCTTCAACGCCAAGCCCGTCGTCCGCGAGGCCGCGCACACCGCGGTGAACTTCCCCTTCCTGGACACCGTCCTGTACCTGCTGGGCGTCACCCGGGAAGAGGTGGAGGCCGCAGACATCGGGGACGGTGCCCACGACACCCACTGAGCCGCCGGACGCCCGCTGAGTCTCCGCGGGCCGGCGCGCTTCCGCACGGCGACGGGACCGGGCACCGGGTGAGTGCCGGGCGCGTGCCCCGCAGCCGTCCGTGGCGGGTTACTCGCTGGGCGCCCAGTAGTCGCGCAGGGCCGCCGTACCCGGCTCCAGCGACTTCCAGGAGCCCTCGAACGAGAGCACGACGAACGCGGCTGCCGGGAAGCCCCTGCGATTCATCCGTTCGCGGACGTCGTTGTCAGCCGCGCCGGTGAGGACTTCCGCGAGACCCTGGATGCTGGGGTTGTGCCCGATCAGGACCGCGTCCCGCACGTCGTCGGACGTTTCGTTGAGCAAGGCGATCAGCTCACCGGGCGATGCCTCGTAGAGCCGCTCCTCATAGACGGTTTTCGGCCGGTGGGGAAGCTCATGGACCGCGAGCTTCCAGGTCTCGCGCGTGCGCGTGGCGGTGGAGCAGAGGGCCAGGTCGAAAGGAATGCCGGTGTCGGCGAGCTTGCGTCCGGCGACGGCCGCGTCCATGCGCCCCCGGTCGGCGAGGGGACGATCATGGTCGGGCACCTGCGGCCAGTCGGCCTTCGCATGCCGGAAAAGGACAATCCTGCGGGGTTCAGCGGAGCTCATGGGTCCCAGCTTCGCATGAAACAAGCCAGGGAGCGCAGGGAGTTGACGGCGCCTGGCGCAAGCTTGTGCGAGAGCGACTCATTCGGGTGTCCGACGGCCCCCCACCAGGCATGACTTCGGCCGCGCGGTTCCGGGGTGCCGGGAGGCACGGTTACGGGGCGTGATGCGTCACCGCCACCTGGACACGCTCGACCAGGTGGCTGAGGGCGGGGTCGAGACCGGACCCCGTGTCCGCCGGGTTGAGGATCATCGCCAGCAGGACGAGGAAGGCGAGCGTAGGCAGGGCCAGGGCCCACCAGGGCAGTCGTATGTCGACGCCACCCGTGGTCGCCGGGTGGGGCCGGGTGTGGGTGCGGGCGGACATGACTGCCTCCGTGGGGCTTCGAGTGCTCTCCGTGGCTCGTCTCTTGCGGCCACATCTCGAAGGTACGGACCGGCGGGCTCCCAACCCATCCGGTGACCCACCCACTTGACCCTGACACTGGCCCCCTAGGGGATGCGGGGGACAGCCCTACCATCGACGCGCCACCGTGCCCCGCGCCACGGTGCGACCCATGCCACGGCGCAGCCCACGGCGGGTCCGCGCCGTGCGTAACGGAGGGCGGCTGGTCAGGGCGAAGCGATCGTCGCGATGACAGCGATGATCACGAAGATGGCGAAGAACGCGCCGAAGACCAGCAGCATCTTCTTCTGGCCGTTCTGGGGATTCGGGTCGAGCACTGGCATGGCGCCAGTTTCGCACCTCTCCCCCGCCCGGACTCCGGCGGGGTCGGGCGGGCCGGACCGCTCGCGGAGAACCCGCATGGCACCCGCCCCCCTCACTGCCCGGCCTCGTCCTCCACGGTCCGGTTGCGGCCCGCCAGCACGCCCACCGCCATCTGCGGCACCATCAGCACGGCCATGAGGGCGAGCGGCAGCCCCCAGCCGCCGCTGTGCTGGTAGAGGATGCCCACCAGCAGCGGCCCCGGGATCGACAGCAGATAGCCGGTGCTCTGCGCGAACGCGGACAGTTGAGCCACCCCCGCGCCGGTGCGGGCCCGCATGCCGACCATGGTGAGCGCGAGCGGGAAGGCGCAGTTGGAGACGCCGAGCAGCAGCGCCCAGGCCCAGGCTCCGCCGGCCGGAGCCCAGTACAGGCCCGCGTACCCGGCCAGTCCGCAGACGCCGAGGGCGATCACGATCGGGCCCTGGTGCGGCAGCCGTGTGGCCAGCCGGGGGATGACGAAGGCGAGGGGCACACCCATCACCATCGTGACGGCCAGCAGCAGGCCCGCCGTGCCCGCGGGGACCCCGGCGTCGCGGAAGATCTGCGCCATCCAGCCCATCGTGATGTACGCGGCGGTGGCCTGGAGCCCGAAGAAGACGGCCAGCGCCCACGCGGTGCGGCTGCGGGTGATCCGCAGTCCGGCGGGCGCGCCGGTGCCGGGGTCCGCGGCCGGAGTGCCGCCCGACGGGGCGGTGCCCCGCGCGCGTACGAAGGGGATCCAGGGCAGGACCGCCACCGCGGACAGCGCTCCCCAGACGGCGAGCCCGGGCCGCCATCCCCCGCCCATCACGTCGGTCAGAGGGACCGTGACCGCCGCCGCGGTGGACGTGCCGAGGGCGAGCGCCATCGAGTACAGGCCGGTCATGGCGCCCACGCGGTCCGGGAACCAGCGCTTGACGATCACCGGCATCAGGACGTTGCTGACGGCGATGCCCATGAGCGCCAGAGCGCTCGCCACCAGGAAGCCCGCGGTGTTCCCGGCATAGGGACGGATCAGCAGACCCGCGGTGATCGCGGCCATTCCGGCGCAGACCACGGTGCCCGGCCCGAAGCGGCGGGCGAGCCTCGGCGCCATGACGCCGAAGACGGCGAAGCACAGCGGAGGCACGGAGGTGAGCAGCCCCGCGACGCTGCCGCTCATGCCGAGGCCGTCCCGGACCTCCTCCAGAAGGGCGCCCAGGCTGGTGATGGCGGGACGCAGGTTGAGCGCGGTGAGCACGATGCCCACGACCAGGACCCGCGTCGTCCACGCAAGCGTGCCGCGCGCCTCGCCCTCGGTCCCGCCGCCCGGTCGCCCCGCGCTGCCCGCCGGTGACACGGCCGTCGCCGTGCGGCTCGCCGCAGCGGGTCCCCCGGTCGTGGTCGTCGTGGTCGTAATACCGGTCTCCTCGCACTCCATGGGTTTCATCATAGAATCATAGGATGATTGGTTGTCCACTCGTCCCGTGCCATCCGATCTTCCTGCGTTACGCTCCGGAGCCTCAGGCCCCGTGCCCAGGCCCGTACGAAGGATCGTCATGCCGCTGAGCCACCCCCGCCGATCCGCTCTGTCCGAGCAGGTCATCGCCGAACTGAGGACCCAGATCGTCTCGGGCGAATGGCCGGTGGGCTCCCGCATCCCCACCGAGCCCGAGCTGGTCGAGCAGCTCGGGGTCGCGCGCAACACGGTCCGCGAGGCGGTGCGAGCGCTCGCGCACAACGGCCTGCTCGACATCCGCCAGGGATCGGGCACCTATGTGGCGGCGACCAGCGAGCTGGCGGGTGTGATGCACCGGCGGTTCGCCGACGCCGATCCGAACCACATCGCGGAACTGCGGGCCACCCTCGAGTCGGGCGCCGCCGGGCTTGCCGCCGAGCGGCGCAGCGAACGCGATCTCAAGCAGCTCGACGCGCTCCTCATCCGTCGTGAGGAGGCGTGGGAGTCCGGGGACGCGGAGGCGTTCGTGACCGCCGACGCGACGCTGCACATGGCCGTGGTCGCCGCGTCCCACAACGTCGTGATGACGGCGATGTACGCCGACCTCGGCGAGGTGCTCCGGGACTGGCTGCGCGAGGACGTCGGCGAGGAGCTGACGCCGGAGACGTACGTGGACCACGCCGGACTGGTGGACGCGATCCGCGCGGGTGACGCCGACGCGGCGGCCACGGCGGCGGCGAGCTATCCGTTCGCGTGCCGCCCGGGACGACCGAAGTCCGCCGGCCGCCCGCCTTTCAGGCGTGAGTGACCCACGCCGAACGCACGTTTTCCCAGCAGCGGCCGGCCAGCCGCACGGTCGTGGCGGGCCCGGCGTCGACCGGGGTGGTGTCGGTGTCCAGGTCCCACCAGTGGCCGCACTCGATGTGCAGACTCACGTGATCGGTGTCGGGATAGGCGTTGTGGCAGTAGGCGACAACCTCCGAGCCGGTGACGGTGACCTGGCAGTCGGACCCGGAGGGCTGCGGTGCCGGGGTCTTGCCCGCCTTCGCGCGCGCGTGCGCCGCGCCCTGCCTGTCGGGTGCCTGCGACAGGGCGTCGTAGGGAAGAGCCGTCACCAGGGCGATGGCCAGGAACGCGGGCGCGAAGCGGCGGGACAGGCGCACAAGGGGACCTCCTGGGCCGTTCGGCCGCGGGGCGGCGCGTAGTCGTCGTAGCGGTGGTCGTAGGCGTAGTCGTAGTCGTAGTCGTAGTCCCAGCGTGCGCGGTACGCGGCCCGTGAGCCCTTGTCAGCTGCTCCGAACGGGCGACGCCCCGCTCCCCTCGCTTGCGGGGAACGGGGCGTCGCTTCGCCTCGGAGACGGCGGAGATCAGGCCGAGATCAGGCGCCGATGGCGTGCAGACCGCCGTCCACGTGGATGATCTCGCCCGTGGTCTTCGGGAACCAGTCGCTGAGCAGGGCGACGATGGCGCGCCCGGTCGGCTCGGGGTCGTTGAGGTCCCACTCCAGCGGGGAGCGGCTGTCCCACACGGAGGCCAGCCCGCTGAAGCCCGGGATGGACTTGGCGGCCATGGAGCCGAGGGGACCGGCGGAGACCAGGTTGCAGCGGATGTTCTGCTTGCCCAGGTCACGCGCCATGTAGCGGCTGGTGGCCTCCAGGGCTGCCTTGGCGGGGCCCATCCAGTCGTACTGCGGCCAGGCGAACTGCGCGTCGAAGGTGAGGCCGACGACCGAGCCGCCGTTCTGCATCAGCGGCAGGCAGGCCATGGTCAGCGACTTCAGGGAGAACGCCGAGACATGCATGGCGGTGGCCACGGACTCGAACGGCGTGTTGAGGAAGTTGCCGCCGAGGGCGTCCTGCGGGGCGAAGCCGATGGAGTGCACGACACCGTCGAGCCCGCCCAGCTCCTCGCCCACGAGTTCGGCGAGGCGGCCGAGGTGCTCGTCGTTGGTGACGTCCAGCTCGATGACCTTGGTCGGCTTCGGCAGCTTCTTGGCGATGCGCTCGGTCAGCGTGGGCCGCGGGAACGCGGTCAGGATGATCTCGGCGCCCTGCTCCTGGGCCAGCTTCGCGGCGTGGAACGCGATGGAGGACTCCATCAGCACACCCGTGATCAGGATGCGCTTGCCCTCAAGAATTCCGCTCATGGTGATCAGTGACCCATTCCCAGTCCGCCGTCAACGGGAATGACGGCTCCAGTGATGTACGAGGCGTCGTCGGAGGCGAGGAACCGCACCGTCGCGGCGATCTCCTCCGGCTGCGCGTACCGGCCGAGCGGCACCTGCGACATGATGTTCGCCCGCTGCTCGTCGGTGAGCGCCTTGGTCATGTCGGTGTCGACGAAACCGGGCGCGACGACGTTGAAGGTGATGTTGCGCGAGCCCAGCTCCCGGGCGAGGGAGCGCGCGAAGCCCACCAGGGCGGCCTTGGACGCGGCGTAGTTCGCCTGCCCGGCGGAGCCGAGCAGGCCCACGACCGAGGAGATCAGCACGACGCGGCCCTTCTTGGCGCGCAGCATGCCGCGGTTGGCGCGCTTGACGACGCGGAAGGTGCCGGTGAGGTTGGTCTCGATGACCGAGGTGAAGTCCTCCTCGGTCATGCGCATCAGCAACTGGTCCTTGGTTACTCCCGCGTTGGCGACGAGGATCTCCACCGGGCCGTGCTCGGCCTCGATCTCCTTGTAGGCCTGCTCCACCTGCTCGGTGTCGGTGATGTCGCACTTGACCGCGAGGAAGCCGGCCGGCGGCTCACCCGAGCGGTATGTGATCGCGACCTTGTCGCCGGCGTCGGCGAACGCGCGGGCGATGGCGAGGCCGATGCCCCGGTTGCCTCCTGTGACGAGAACCGAGCGGCTCAACGGATCACCCTTTCGATAGCAGTGTGGAACCTTCGCAGGACAGGCGCCTTCGCCGAAAAACCTATCGGTCGGGGCAGGCCGACGGGCATTCGGGCACCGACAGTGGGCTGTGCCGCCTCCTGTGGGATTCCTACAGTCCTCGCGCGCGGTTCGGTCCGGGCCGGTCCGCGGCGCCGGGCGCCCGGGCGGCAATCGCGGATTCCCGGGCCGAGTCCAGCATGCCTTCGTCACCTTGCGACGGGGCCGAACGCCACCTGGGCGACGGGGCCGAAGCGGCGGGCGAGCGCCCTTCCCTGCCTCGCCGGAAAACCGTACATACGGAGGGTGCACGACGTGCTTGACTTCCGTATCGGTGATCAGGCGGTCCGAGCACGACGGACCTGGTGGTGACAGCGAAGGGAAACCCACCCGTGCCCCATGAAATCGATCAGACGTTTCTGGCACTTCCCCTGCGCGCCTTGGCCGACGCGGCGCTGGCACGCGCGCGGGCGCTGGGAGCCGAGCACGCGGACTTCCGGTTCGAGCGAGTGCGCAGCGCAGCGTGGCGGCTGCGTGACGGAAAGCCCGCGGGGTCCTCGGACACAACCGACCTCGGCTACGCGGTACGGGTCGTGCACGGCGGGACCTGGGGATTCGCCTCCGGTGTCGATCTGACGATGGACGCCGCCGCCAAGGTCGCCGCGCAGGCGGTGGCGATGGCGAAGCTGTCGGCGCAAGTGATCGCGGCGGCCGGTTCGGACGAGCGTGTGGACCTGGCGGACGAGCCGGTGCACTCCGAGAAGACCTGGGTCTCCTCGTACGAGATCGACCCCTTCACCGTGCCCGACGAGGAGAAGACCGGGCTGCTGGCGGACTGGAGCGGACGTCTGCTCGCGGCCGACGGCGTGAACCACGTGGACGCCTCGCTGCTGACCGTCCATGAGAACAAGTTCTATGCCGACACCGCGGGCACCGTGACCACCCAGCAGCGTGTGCGGCTGCACCCGCAGCTCACCGCGGTCTCGGTCGACGAGTCGACGGGCGAGTTCGACTCGATGCGCACCCTCGCGCCGCCGGCCGGCCGCGGCTGGGAGTACCTGACGGGCACCGGCTGGGACTGGAACGCCGAGCTGGAGCGGATCCCCGGGCTGCTCGCCGAGAAGATGCGCGCGCCCAGCGTCGAGCCGGGCGTGTACGACCTGGTCGTGGACCCCTCCAACCTGTGGCTGACCATCCACGAGTCGATCGGGCACGCCACCGAGCTGGACCGGGCGCTCGGCTACGAGGCCGCGTACGCGGGCACCTCCTTCGCCACCTTCGACCAGCTGGACAAGCTGAAATACGGCTCCGAGCTGATGAACGTCACCGGTGACCGCACCGCCGAGCACGGCCTCGCGACGATCGGGTACGACGACGAGGGCGTCGAGGGCCAGTCCTGGAACCTGGTCAAGGACGGCAAGCTGGTCGGCTACCAGCTGGACCGGCGCATCGCCAGGCTCACCGGGTTCGAGCGGTCCAACGGGTGCGCCTACGCCGACTCGCCCTCGCACGTACCGGTGCAGCGCATGGCGAACGTGTCGCTGCTGCCGGATCCGGCCGGGCTGTCGACGGAGGATCTGATCGGCGGCGTGGACCGCGGGATCTATGTCGTCGGGGACCGCTCCTGGTCCATCGACATGCAGAGGTACAACTTCCAGTTCACGGGCCAGCGGTTCTTCAGGATCGAGAACGGGCGTATCGCGGGCCAGCTGCGGGATGTCGCCTACCAGGCGACGACCACGGACTTCTGGGGCTCGATGGCGGCCGTCGGCGGTCCGGGGACATATGTCCTCGGCGGTGCCTTCAACTGCGGCAAGGCCCAGCCGGGCCAGGTCGCCGCCGTCTCGCACGGCTGCCCCTCGGCCCTCTTCAAGGGCGTCAACATCCTCAACACGACCCAGGAGGCCGGACGATGACCGCCGCCCGTACCGACAAGCCGCACGAGATCGTCGAGCGCGCCCTGGAGCTGTCCCGCGCGGACGGGTGCGTCGTGATCGCCGACGAGCACTCCAGCGCGAATCTGCGCTGGGCGGGCAACGCGCTGACCACGAACGGTGTCACGCGAGGGCGCACGCTCACCGTCATCGCGACGGTCGACGGCAAGGAGGGCACGGCGTCCGGGGTCGTCTCCCGCGCGGCCGTCACCTCCGGCGAGCTGGAGTCTCTCGTGCGCGCCGCCGAGGCCGCCGCGCACGCCGCGGGACCGGCCGAGGACGCCCAGCCCCTGGTGACGGGGGCGCCCGAGTCGCCGGACTTCACCCAGGCGCCCGCGGAGACCTCGTCCGCCGTGTTCGCGCGGTTCGCGCCGGCCCTCGGGGAGTCGTTCGCACGGGCCCGGGCGGGCGGCCGTGAGCTGTACGGCTTCGCCAACCACGAGCTGGTCTCGACGTATGTCGGCACGTCGACCGGGCTGCGGCTGCGCCACGACCAGCCCAACGGCACGCTGGAACTGAACGCCAAGTCGCCGGACCGTACGCGCTCGGCGTGGGCGGGACGCTCGACCCGGGACTTCACGGACGTCGACCCGGCGGAGCTGGACGCGGAGCTGGCCCAGCGGCTCGCCTGGTCCAAGCGCAAGGTCGAGCTGCCCGCGGGACGGTACGAGACGCTGCTGCCGCCGACCGCGGTCGCGGACCTGCTCATCTACCAGATGTGGTCCGCGGCGGCCCGGGACGCGGCCGAGGGGCGCACGGTCTTCAGCAAGCCCGGCGGCGGCACCCGCATCGGCGAGAGGCTCTCGGAGCTTCCGCTGACCCTGCGCAGCGATCCGCACGAGCCCGGCCTTCAGACCGCGCCGTTCGTCATCGCGCACTCCTCCGGGGACGACGCGTCCGTGTTCGACAACGGGCTGCCGCTGGGGGCGACCGAGTGGATCAGCGAGGGGCAGCTCACGCATCTGACGTCGACCCGGCACAGCGCGGACCTGACCGGGCTCCCGCTCGCCCCGTCGATCGGAAACCTGATCCTGGACGGAGACGACGCCGGCCCGTCGCTGGAGGAGATGGTCGCGAACACGACGCGCGGACTGCTGCTGACCTGCCTGTGGTACATCCGCGAGGTGGACCCGGCGACGCTGCTGCTGACCGGCCTGACCCGGGACGGCGTCTACCTGGTGGAGAACGGTGAGGTCACCGGCGAGGTGAACAACTTCCGGTTCAACGAGTCCCCGGTCGATCTGCTGGGCCGGGCCACGGAGGCGGGCCGCACCGAGAAGACCCTGCCGCGCGAATGGAGCGACTGGTTCACCCGCGCCGCGATGCCCGCGATGCGGGTGCCGGATTTCAACATGAGTTCTGTCAGCCAGGGCGTATAACCTCGTACTCGGCGGCCACCCGGCCGCCGATGATCATCCAAGGAGACATGAGAACCGTGACGGACATCGTCGACGAGCTGAAGTGGCGCGGGCTGTTCGCCCTGTCCACTGATGAGGACGCTTTGCGCAAGGCGTTCGCAGACGGCCCCGTCACGTTCTATTGCGGCTTCGACCCGACCGCGCCGTCCCTGCACGTGGGGCATCTGGTACAGGTGCTCACCGTGCGCCGGCTCCAGCAGGCGGGCCACCGTCCGCTGGCGCTGGTGGGCGGCGCGACGGGCCTGATCGGCGACCCGCGGCCGACCGCGGAGCGCACGCTGAACAGCCTGGAGACCGTGGCCGGCTGGGTCGAGAAGCTGCGCCGCCAGATCGAGCCGTTCCTGTCCTTCGACGGTGAGAACGCGGCCGTGATGGTCAACAACCTCGACTGGACCGAGGGCCTGTCCGCGATCGAGTTCCTCCGCGACATCGGCAAGCACTTCCGTGTCAACAAGATGCTTACGAAGGACTCCGTGTCCCGGCGCCTGGAGTCCTCCGAGGGCATCAGCTACACGGAGTTCAGCTACCAGATCCTGCAGGGCATGGACTTCCTCCAGCTCTACCGCAGGCACGGCTGCACGCTCCAGCAGGGCGGCAGCGACCAGTGGGGCAACCTCACGGCCGGGCTGGACCTGATCCACAGGCTGGAGCCGCACGCCGAGGTGCACGCGCTGGCCACCCCGCTGATGACGAAGGCGGACGGCACGAAGTTCGGCAAGACCGAGGGCGGGGCCATCTGGCTCGACCCGGAGATGACGACGCCGTACGCGTTCTACCAGTTCTGGCTGAACGTCGACGACCGGGACATCTCCACATACATGCGGATCCTGTCCTTCAAGTCCCGCGAGGAACTGGAGGAGCTGGAGCAGCAGACGGAGCAGCGTCCTCAGGCGCGTGCCGCCCAGCGTGCCCTGGCCGAGGAGCTGACGACGCTGGTGCACGGTGCCGAGCAGACGGCCGCGGTGATCGCCGCGTCCAAAGCCCTGTTCGGCCAGGGCGAGCTGACGGAGCTGGACGACAGGACGCTGGCGGCGGCCCTGTCGGAGGTCCCGCACATCAAGGTCGCCGAGCCGGGCCAGGTCGTGGACCTGTTCGCGGAGGTCGGTCTGGTCGCCAGCAAGTCCGCCGCGCGGCGCACGGTCAAGGAGGGCGGCGCCTACGTGAACAACGTGAAGGTGACCTCCGAGGACGCCGTCCCCGACAAGGAGGACCTGCTGCACGGCCGCTGGCTGGTGCTGCGCCGGGGCAAGAAGAACCTGGCGGCGGTCGAGGTCACCGGCGCCTGAGCCGGGCGGTTCGTACGGTGAGGGGCGGCACCCGGCGGGTGCCGCCCCTCACCGTTGAAGCGGGTGCGTCTTCGACGCTCCGGTGGGTGTGCCACGACGCGTCGGCGTGCCGTCAGGCCCGCTCCCGGCGTCTGCCGCCCTTGAGCGAGGTGTACGCCATCTCGCCCAGGAAGACCAGGACGACCGCGGCGGCCAGCTGAAGCCCGTGGCGGCCCCAGTCGACGCCCCGGGTCTCGGCGATGCCGATGGCGCGGGCGATCGCGTTGCCGACGATGCCGCCGATGATGCCCATGAGGGTGGTCAGCCAGAGCGGGCTGTGCTGCTTGCCCGGCAGGATGAGCTTGGCCAGCAGGCCGAGCACGAATCCGACGATGATCGCCCACAACCAGCCCATGGGTGCCTCCTCATACGGCGCGACGTGAGCAGTACGCCCAGTCTCGGGCTGTGCGCCATACGGCGCATGTCGGATACACCCGGACGTGGCAGGCCGCGGTGCGTCCACGCAAGGCGGGCGGGGACCCGGTCTCGTACGGTCCGTGAACGCGGCGTAACGTGGACAGTGTCCGGATCCGGGCCCTGACCGGCTACGGAGCGGTGACGGACCGGGGAGAGTCCGAGACAGGCGGGTGGTGGAATGTGATGCGGAAACTGCACAACGGCAGTCGGGCCCAGGTGTTCCGGATCACGGGTGCCCGGCAGGGGCTCGCGGAGGACGTGCGGGGCCGGCAGCGCCGCTATGTCATCTCGATGAGCGTGCGCACGGTCGCGGTGATCCTCGCGGCCACTCTGTGGAACGTCTCGCGGCCGGTCGCCGTCGTGGCGCTCGTGCTCGGCGCGGTCCTTCCCTATATCGCCGTCGTCATCGCCAACGCCGGGCGGGAGAACGCGCCGTCGCTCCCGTCGACGTTCGTCAGCGGACCGACGCGCCCCATGATCGCGCCGTCGCAGGACGCGGACACCTCACACCCGGGCGGCACCGGGCCCCGGCGCGACTCCGGGGAAACCACTCCGTCCGCCGCCAACACCCCGGCCGGGTCGGCGACAGGCGTCCCGAGCGACTCGGGTGACCTGAGCGACTTGCACGAAGGGACCTGACCGGTGTGGCCGTAGGGGCATGATTGCGGCGGCCCTCGGGGGCACGGAATCGCACTCCCAGCCAAGCTCAAGAAAAGCTCAGATCAATCGCGCTGTTCCAGTGCCGGTACCGGGGTTACCCATGACATACTTCGTAAGCGCTCCGCATCCCCCGTCGGAGCGACAGACCGACGCCGGGCAGCTCCCCCCGTGGCTGCTCGGCGTCGCCTTTTGCGCGCGCTAGGGTCATGGATGTGATTGGCCCCGATCCCGACTCCCCGATGTGTTCCGCCAAGGGCTGCCGTGCGGACGCCGTATGGGTACTCGCCTGGAACAACCCGAAGCTGCACACGCCCGAACGCCGCAAGACCTGGCTGGCGTGCGAGGAGCACCGCGAGCACCTGTCGAAGTTCCTGAGCGTGCGCGGGTTCCTCAAGGACGTGGTCGAACTGGAGCGCTGGGAGTCCCCCGGCGCCGGTCCTGGGACCGGCTGACTCGGTCGTCGGTCAGCCCGCCGGTCAGCCGCCGATCGATGACATGGGCCGCTCGGGCTGGAGGAACGAGGGGTCGTCCAGGCCGGATCCCGCTTTCTTGCCCCACATCGCGAGCCGCCATATGCGGGCGATCTCCGTGTCGGGGGCGCCGGTGCGCAGCGCTGTGCGCAGGTCGGTCTCCTCGGTGGCGAACAGGCACGTCCGGATCTGGCCGTCGGCCGTCAGCCGGGTGCGGTCGCAGGCGGCGCAGAACGGGCGCGTGACCGAGGCGATCACACCGACGCGGTACGGTCCGCCGTCCACGGTCCAGCGCTCGGCGGGGGCGGAGCCGCGCTCCGCGGTGTCCTCGGGGGTGAGTTCGAAGCGGGTGCGCAGCGAGTCCAGGATGTCCCCCGCCGTGACCATGCCCTCGCGCTTCCAGCCGTGCTGGGCGTCCAGGGGCATCTGCTCGATGAAGCGCAGCTCGTAGTCGTGCTCGATGGCCCAGGCGAGCAGGTCGGGAGCCTCGTCGTCGTTCAGGCCCGGCATCAGCACGGAGTTGACCTTGACGGGGGTCAGGGTCGCCTCGTGGGCTGCCCGGAGTCCTTCGAGGACATCCTTGTGACGGTCGCGGCGGGTGAGGGTCTTGAAGACGTCCGGGCGCAGGGTGTCGAGCGAGACGTTCACCCGGTCCAGGCCCGCCGCCTTCAGGGCCTCAGCCGTACGGCTGAGGCCGATGCCGTTCGTGGTGAGAGAGATCTGGGGGCGGGGAGTGAGCTCGGCGACCCGTTCCACGATGCCGACGAGACCGGGGCGCAGCAAAGGCTCGCCTCCAGTGAAACGGACCTCGTCGATGCCGAGCGAGGTGACCGCTATACGGACCAGGCGGACGATCTCGTCGTCGGTCAGCAGGTCCGGCTTGGCCAGCCATTGCAGGCCCTCTTCGGGCATGCAGTACGCGCACCTCAGATTGCACCGGTCGGTCAGTGAGACTCTCAGGTCGGTGGCAACCCGGCCAAAGGTGTCGATGAGCACGTGGGCCCCCTCCCTCGTAGCGGCTCGCGCGGAGCGGATCACTTCTTTTCCGTTACCTGCGAGCCTACGTGACCTCTGTGACAACGACAGCGGCCCGATCCGACGAGGCGGCCGGGGCCACGTCGTAGATCCCTACGACGATGTCCACGGCGGTCTCCCCGACGATCTCCACGGCGGTCCTTACGCCGATCTCCGCGACACGGCCGCCGACACGGCCCTCGGCGCGGAGAGGAGGTTCGACGCCTCTCTTTACTTTTCCTGTAGCTCGTCCCAGGGAAGTCATTGCCGCCCGGCAGGGACGGCGGATAGCTTCACCCCTGCACCACACGTCATGTACCTGCCGGGCGCCACCGCGCTCCGGCTCGTCCTCGTTCCCGGATGATGTGGAGACCCCGTGGCTCATCTGCGTTCCAGACGCCGCCTCGCCCTCGCCGTACCGGTCGTGCTGTCGCTCACCACCTCCCTGGGCTTCCTGCCCGGCGCGGCCTCGGCCGCCCCGGGCACCGCCCCCGCCGCACAGGCCGCCGACGGGCCCGAACTCTCCTACGTGGTCAACACCAGGACGGACCACCGCACCATCGCGGCGGTGCAGCAGGCGGCAGTCGCGGCGGGCGGCACGATCGTGACGACGTACGACAGGATCGGCGTGATCGTCGTCCACTCCGCGAACCCCGGCTTCGCCGGGACCATGCGCGCGGTGCCCGGGGTGCAGTCGGCGGGCGCCACCCGCCACGCGCCGCTTCCGGCGCAGTCGACGACCGACGTGGGCACGCCGAAGGTGCTCACCTCCGAGGAGGTCGCGCACGCCAAGGCCGCCGACGGGCAGGACCCGCTGGAGCCGCTGCAGTGGGATCTGCCCGCCATCAAGGCGGACAAGGCGCACGAGCGGACGCTCGGCAGCCGCGACGTCACCGTGGCCGTCATCGACACGGGCGTGGACGACACGCACCCGGACATCGCGCCGAACTTCGACCGCGACGCGTCCGTCAACTGTGTGTCGGGCAAGCCGGACACCACCGTCGGGGCCTGGCGGCCGACCGCCGAGGAGAGCCCGCACGGGACCCACGTCGCGGGGGAGATCGCCGGCGCCAAGAACGGCGTCGGTATCACGGGTGTGGCGCCGGGAGTGAAGGTCGCGGGCATCAAGGTGGCCACCACGGCGGGCTACTTCTACACCGAGGCCGTCGTCTGCGGCTTCATGTGGGCGGCCGAGCACCACGTCGATGTCACCAACAACAGCTATTACACCGACCCTTGGTACTTCAACTGCACGAACGACCCGGACCAGAGGGCGCTCGTGGACGCCATCACCCGGGCGTCGCAGTACGCGGAGCGCAAGGGCACGGTCAATGTCGCGGCGGCCGGCAACGAGAGCTACGACCTGGACGCGGCCTCCATCACCGACCCGGTCTCGCCGAACGACGGCACGCCCGGTGACCGGGTGATCGATCCGCACGAGTGCTTCGACATCCCGACCCAGTTGCCGGGTGTGGTGACCGTCGCCGCGACCGGGGCGAAGGGCATCAAGTCGTCGTTCTCCAACTACGGTCTCGGCGTCATCGACGTGGCCGCGCCCGGCGGCGACTCCACCGCCTACCAGGCCCCCGCCCCGCCGGCCACCAGCGGTCTGATCCTCGGTCCGCTGCCCGGCGGCAAGTGGGGCTACATGGCGGGCACGTCCATGGCGACGCCACACGTCGTGGGGGTCGCGGCCCTCATCAAGTCGACGCATCCGCACGCTTCCGCCGCCATGGTGAAGGCCCTGCTGTACGCCGAGGCGGACGCGACGGCGTGCACCGATCCGTACGACATCGACGGGGACGGCAAGGTCGACGCGGTGTGCAAGGGATCGAAGAACCGCAACGGGTTCTACGGGTGGGGCACCGTGAACGCGCTGAAGGCCGTGACCTGGTGACCGTCGACGCGTAGGGCATGCGTGCGAGGGGGTCCGGCCGGAGCCGGACCCCCTCGTCATATTGATTCCATACACACTGCACAGTGCTCTCATGACGGAAATCAATATGGACAGAGGAATCAACCCAGGCATCAACCCAGCCCGCACCATCGACACAGACACAGACACAGACACGGACACGGACGTCGAGGTCGGCCTCGGCAGTGCGTGGACGGCACTGGGCGGGGACCCCGCACTGGTGCCGAGGGTCTCGACCGTCGGGCGCCACGGAGCTCTGCCCTCGCGCCTGCCCGTGCGGGGGATGGCGCGGGCCTGCGTCGGGGTGTGCGCGCTGGCCGCCGCCGAGTGGGGCGCCCGGCGGGCCGGGCTGCCCGTCGTGCCCGGGGTCCTGGTGGACGACGGGGCCGTGGCCACCGCCTTCCACAGCGAGCGGCTGCTGCGGGTCGACGGCCGGGAGCCGGTCACCTTCGCGCCGCTGTCGCGGTTCTGGCGCACGGCGGACGGCTGGGTACGCACCCACGCGAACTATCCGCGACACCGGGAGCGTCTGCTCGGCGCCCTCGGACTGACGGCGGACGCGTCCGCGGACACGGTGGCCGCGGTGCTCGCCGAGCGGCGGGCCGCCGAAGTGGAGGAGACCGTGTACGCGGCCGGGGGGCTGGCGGTCGCGCTGCGCACACCCGGGGAGTGGGCGGCGCATGAGCAGGGCCGCGCGGTCGCCGCGCACCCTTTGGTGGGCCGTGAGCGGCTCGACGACGCTCCCGTACGACCGCTCGTCCCCCTCGAACAGGCCGGAGGCGGCCCGCTGCTGCCCGCGGCGGGCCTGCGGGTCCTGGACCTCACCCGGGTCATCGCCGGACCCGTCTCCACCCGCACTCTGGGCCTGCTCGGTGCCGACGTTTTGCGGATCGACAGCCCGGACGCACCCGAACTCCCCGACCTGTACGCCGATACGAGCTTCGGGAAGCGGTCCGCCGTGCTCGATCTGCGGGCGCCGGGGGGCCGGCGAGCCTTCGAGGAACTGCTCGCGGACGCGGACGTCGTCGTCACGGGCTACCGGCCCGGCGCGCTCGACCGTTACGGGCTCTCTCCCGAGCAACTGGCCGACCGGCGGCCGGGCGTGGTGGTGGCACAGCTGTCGGCGTGGGGCGGGTACGGGCCCTGGGGTGTCCGGCGGGGCTTCGACAGCCTGGTGCAGGTCGCCACCGGGATCGCGGTGACCGAGGGTTCGGCGCAGGATCCGGGTGCGCTGCCCGCGCAGGCCCTCGACCACGGCACCGGGTATCTGCTGGCCGCCGCGGTCCTCAGGTCCCTCACCGAGCAGTCGCGGGAGGGCGGGAGCCGGGTCCTGCGGCTCGCTCTGGCACGCACGGCGACCTGGCTGACGGACGGCAGTCTCAGGGACGGCACCGGGTGCGCGGGCGCGGCGTACGAAGGCCCGGACCCCTGGCTCGCGGAGACGGACAGCGTGCTCGGCCGGCTGCGCCACGCCCTGCCCCCGGCCCGGTTCACGGACGGCCCGGCGGACTGGACGCGATCGCCGGGCCGGTGGGGCGGGGACCCTGCCGGGTGGGCTCGGTGAGTCAGCCGTTGGTCATGAGCACCTTCAGGGCGGTGCGCTCGTCCATCGCCTTGTATCCCTCGGGCACACCCTCGATGTCGACCGTCCGGTCGAAGACGAGCGAAGGGTCGATGGTGCCGTTCAGGACGTCGGGCAGCAGGTCCGGGATGTAGGTCCGCACGGGGGCAACCCCGCCGCGCAGAGCGATGTTGCGGTCGAACATGAGGCTGAGGTCGAGGCCGGTGTGGCTGCCGTGCGGGACACCCACGAAACCGATGGCGCCGCCGTCCCGGGTGATGTTCACGGCGGTGTTCATCGACTGCTCGGTGCCGACGGCCTCGATGACGGCGTGCGCGCCCTGGCCCCGGGTGAGCTCCCGGACGGCCTCGACGGCCGCGTCCCCGCGCTCGGCGACGACGTCCGTGGCGCCGAAGCTGCGGGCTGTGTCGGTACGGACCTCATGGCGGCCCAGTGCGATGATCCGCTCCGCGCCGAGCCGCTTGGCGGCGAGCACGGCGCACAGCCCGACGGCCCCGTCCCCGACCACGGCGACCGTCGCGCCGGGGCGGGCTCCCGCGCCGAGGGCGGCGTGGTGCCCGGTCCCCATGACGTCGGAGAGGGTCAGCAGCGCGGACAGCAGACGGTCGTCGGACGCCGCCTCCTTGGGCAGCTTGACCAGGGTGGCGTCACCGAAGGGCACGCGCACGGCCTCGCCCTGTCCGCCGTCGTAGCCCTCCGAGCCCCAGAAGCCGCCGTGCTCGCAGGAGGTGGTGAGCCCCTCGCGGCAGTAGTCGCAGACACCGTCGGACCACATGAACGGGGCGACGACGAGGTCCCCGCGCTTGAGGCCGGTCACCTCGGCGCCGGTCTCCTCGACGGTGCCGAGGAACTCATGGCCGATGCGCTGCCCCGGCTCCCGGGATGCCTCACCGCGGTACGCCCACAGGTCGCTGCCGCAGATGCAGGCGCGCAGCACCCGCACGACCACGTCGGTGGGCAGCTGCACCACGGGTTCGGGCACGTCCTCCACGCGCATGTCGTACGGGGCGTGGATGGTGGTGGCGCGCATGGTGAGGGTCCCTCTCGTGCGATCGATCCGATCGATCCGATCGATCCGGTATGGATGCGCCCCGGGGGTGGTCGGGCGCACTTCACCGTACGGCGCCATCGCGGCGCGCCGCTCATCGAGGGTGCCCCGGGCCAGCGGGAACGGGGGTCAGGCCACGCTCTCTCCGGCGAGCGGCGCCGCCGCCGGGAGGGCCGGTGCCGGGGGCTGCCAGCCCGGTCCGCGCAGCACCCGGCCGGCCCGCTCGCCCCAGGTGTCCGCCGCCTTGACGTCCCTGGCGATGGCCGCGTACTCGTGGGTGGCGACCCGGAGCGGGTTGTAGGTGCCGATGTTCTTGGTCAGCCCGTACACGGGGCGCTCGGTCTCGGCGACGAAGGAGCCGGACAGCCGGTCCCAGAGGATGAGGATCCCGCCGAAGTTGCGGTCCAGGTAGCCGCCCTGGGAGGCGTGGTGCACACGGTGGTGCGACGGCGTGTTGAGGGCGAACTCGAACCAGCGGGGCATCTTGTCGATGCGCTCGGTGTGGATCCAGAACTGGTACACGAGGTTCACGGAGCTGCAGAAGGCCAGCGCGGCGGGGTGCACTCCCGCGGCGATCAGAGGCAGGTAGAAGGGCCATGAGGTCAGCGAGGTCCAGGGCTGGCGCAGCGCGGTGGTGAGGTTGAACTTGCGGCTGGAGTGGTGGACGACGTGGCAGGCCCACAGGATCCGGATGACGTGGTGTCCCCGGTGTTGCCAGTAGTAGAGGAAGTCCTGTGCCAGGAGCATCAGCGGGAGGGTCCACCACAGGAAGGGGACGCGCAGGGGGGTCAGCTCGTAGGCGGCCGTGTAGATCGCGACGATCGGGATCTTCCACAGGAAGTCGAAGAACAGGCTTCCCAGTCCCATGGAGAGGCTGGTCGCGGAGTCCTTGGCGTCGAATCCCGCCGCGTCGTCGTCGGGATGGATCCGGGTGCTGACCGCCTCGATCACGGTGAGCAGTACGAAGGCGGGTATCGACCACAGCACGGCGTCGGGCAGGTTCGGCATGAGCGCACGGTAAGGCGGGCCGCCTCGGGGGTCTAGACGAGTCTGTCCAAATACGGTCAGTGATCGAAGGCGGTCAGTGAGCGGCTGACCGCCTGGCCGGTCTGGAAGTTGTGCCAGATTGCGGCT
>NZ_JBEYVV010000047.1:0-34024 GCF_040644155.1 Streptomyces sp. NPDC047022
GTTCACGACCAAGCCGGAGGCGCCGGTCAAGAAGGTGCAGAAGCAGGTCAGATTCTGGGAGACCCGTGAGGTGAAGCTCCCGCTGGTCACGACGGCCGGGGGAAGGCCCGGGTTCAGCCCGTGGTCGGCGCCGGGGAGGGGGTCGTCGACGGCGGCGGGGTGAAGCCCGGAGGCGGGGAGAGGACCAGGGTCGGCTCGCCGGGAGCGGGGGCCGGAGGGGTCAGGTCGCTCTTCGGGAGCTGCGGCGGGGTCGTCTCCTTGAACAGCAGCGAGTCGAAGTCCACCAGACCGGTCTGCTCCATCACCGTGATGTGGTCGAGCACCGTGTCGTTCGCCTGGTCGGCGAGCTGCCGGACCAGGGAGTTCCGCGTGGTGGCACGGATGTTGGCGATGACCGGGAAGATCTGGCCGTGCGTCAGGCGCAGGATGTTGGCGAGGTCCTCGTCGAACTTCTTGCCCGTGTCGGCGGTGAGCGTGGCCACGAACCCCTGCTGCTGGGGGCTCGCCTGGTTGGGGATCGTGATGCCCAGCTGTGCGGCCACCTTGCGGTCGGCCGCGTCGAGGTTCGCGTGCCCGTTCACCAGATGCTGCCCCGCCGTGCGCACCGCCGGGGTCGTGCCCTTCTTCAGGGCCAGCTCACCGGCCGGGAACTCCCACAGTCCCGCGGCGCGCACCTTGACGACGAAGTCACGGTCCGCCTCGGTCAGCGGTCCGGCCGAGGTGTTCGCGACCACGCGGGCCGGGGCGCTGGAGACGGTCTGCACTCCCAGCATCGAGGGATAGACGAGAGCCGTCAGAGTCAGCGTCAGGGCGCCCGCCACGAAAAGGGTTCCCGCCGCGTTCCGCGAAATGCGCATGGCACCTCCTGGTTGTTCGGACGCCCAGGGATACGGGAGCGCGGGAGTCCCGAACCTTTTCTGCTGGCAAAATCCCCGGTCCTGGCTGTGGTGGTCGTCACATCGCGCGCGTGGCGGTGGTGGGGCAGAGCGCCGGATGCCCGCTATGTTCGATCCGAACATCCGACATTCGGAGCCGGCATGCAGAAGACAGATGAACTGGCCGAGGAGGCCGGTGCGGCCGTCGCCGTCCCCGCGGTGACCGACGACGCCGCAGCCGCCGACCGTGGCCGGCCGCTGCCCTGGCCGCTCCTGTTCGGCGCGGCCGTCCTCGTGGGTCCGGTCCTTTTCGTCCTCGGCCGCTGGCTGGACGAACCGGTCATGCAGGCATGGCGGACCGTGTGCCTGGCCATCACCGTGCAGGCCCTGCCTTTCCTGCTGCTCGGCACGGCCCTGTCCGGCGCGATCAACGCCTTCGTGCCCGAACGGGTGTTCAGTCGGATACTGCCCCGCCGGGCCGCGCTCGCCGTTCCGGTCGCCGGGATCGCCGGGGCCGTACTGCCCGGATGTGAGTGCGCCTCGGTGCCGGTCGCGAACAGCCTGATCCGCCGGGGAGTCACGCCCGCCGCCGCCTTCGCGTTCCTGCTGTCGGCCCCCGCCGTCAACCCGGTCGTCCTGACCGCCACGGCCATCGCCTTCCCCGGGAACCCCGCCATGGTCCTGGCCCGGCTGCTGGCCTCGCTCGCCACCGCCTCCGTGATGGGCTGGCTGTGGCTCTGGCTGGGCCGCGACGAGTGGCTCCGCCCGGCCGTGCGGCATACCGGGCACCGCCCGGGCACCAGCCGCTGGCGCGAGTTCCGCCTCGGCTTCCAGCACGACTTCCTGCACGCGGGCGGCTTCCTGGTGCTCGGCGCCATGGCGGCGGCCACCTTCAATGTGTCGGTCCCGCGCTCCGTCCTCGACGTGTTCTCCGGCTCGCCCTGGCTGTCCGTGGTGTTCATGGCCGTACTGGCCGTGCTGCTCGCGGTGTGCTCCGAGGCGGACGCGTTCGTCGCGGCCTCACTGACCGGGTTCTCGCCGCTGGCCCGGCTGGTGTTCATCGTGGTCGGACCGATGGTCGACCTGAAGCTGATCGCCCTGCAGGCGGGCACGTTCGGCCGGGCCTTCGCGGCCCGCTTCTCGACCGCCACGGCGCTCGTCGCGGTGCTGTGCAGCGTGCTGATCGGAGGAGCGCTGCTGTGAAAAGGCCTCTGCAGGTGATCCTGCTAGTCCTGGGCGGCCTCGGGCTGCTGCGCATCTCCCTCTTCGGCGACCTGTACCTCAGATACGTCAAGGAGGGGCTGCGCCCGCTGCTGATCACCTCCGGGGTGCTGCTGCTCCTGCTGGGCGCCGCGGAGGCGGTGTCGTACTGGCGTGCGCACGGGCGCGGTCTCGGGCGCCGCCACGGAGGGCAGGAGCACGGCGGGCCCGACGACGGTCACGGTCAAGGCCACGAGGACGATGAAGGCCACGACCGTCACGGTCCTGGCCATGATCACGGCCATGACCACTCCGTCGCCCCCCGCACCGCCTGGCTGCTGTTCCTGCCGGTCGTCAGCCTTCTCTTCTACGCGCCCCCGGCGCTCGGCGCGTACACCGCCTCCCGGGAGCCTCCCCAGGTCATCAGCGAGCAGCTGCACTTCGACCCGCTGCCCGCGACCTCGCCCGTCCCGATGACCCTCACGGAGTTCACCGCCCGGGTGCAGCAGGACCGAGCGCGGGCCATCAAGGGGCGCGGCATCGAGATGACCGGGTTCGTCACGCCCGCCCCGGGCGGCAGCTGGTATCTGACCCGGATCATCTACTCGTGCTGCGCGGCGGACGCCCAGACCGTCAAGGTGCGGATCTACGGGCCGGCACTGGCGGCCGACACCTGGGTGTCCGTGACGGGAACCTGGCACCCGGGCGGGACCCTGGGCACGAAGACCGCCACGGTCGCGCTGGACGCACACACCGTCGACCGGATCACGAAGCCGGTGAACGCGTACACCGACAACCTGCCGCTGCCCACGTCGAGGTGACGCTCCCTCACCGGAGGGGGATCAGGCCATCCAGAAGAAGACGGCCGTCATCCGCTTGTCCTCCAGGCCGCTGCCGCAGTAACCGGTGGCCGTGTGCATGATGTTGGCCTTGTAGAGGAGCAGCCGGTTGTAGCGCTGCGGGACGCGGATGTCCTCGGTGAAGGCGTCCGGCGCCACGAACCGTGTGCCCAGCGCCTCGACCAGGTTGGTGTGCGGGGCCTGCACCATGTTGCCGCCGAGGACCCCGCCGGGCAGGCTCTGCCGGTAGAAGCTCGTACCGCAGTCCTTGGGGATGCCCGGGCTGAGGTAGAGCACCGCGGCGTAGCGGCACAGGGCGCGCGAGTCGGTGTGCGGACGGGGTTCTCCCTCGTCCTTGCCGACGACCTGGATGCAGTTGTGGTTGAGGGTGCCACCGCCGGGCGCGGTCTCCTGCCACAGCTTCTGCGCGCCCGTCTCCTTGCGCACCAGCCGCTCGATCCGGGCGAGTTCAGCCGGTTCGAGACCCGGCATGGTACGCATCCCGGGCCAGCTCTCCTGGGTGTACGGGTGACCCTTGGTCCACTCGTCCTCGCCTTTGGCGAGGCAACGGGCCCTGACCTCGTCCACGTTGGGAAGCACGTCGTCGAGGATCCAGTAGTCGCGGCCACGCGTGGGCTTGCGATACGGCAGCACGGGAAGGCGCTGGGGCTGTGGGGGCATGCGGGTGAACATACAGTCGGCCACCACCAGCGATTTCTTTTCTGTTGGTCAACGTTGCGCCAACTCAACGAGTGGCGGTGGAAGAGGTATGGGGTGTGTCCGCCGAGCTGTTGTCCGGTGAGAACAGAGCCATGCTCATGAACATCGCGGCCAGGAACAGCGCCGCCGCGGCGATCAGCCCGATCGTGCGCGGCCTCCGCAGAAGGTCCACCGCCGCCGGGCGCTGACGACGGACCGCGCGTCGGCCGGTTGCGCCGGGCGTGGAGGGGAGTTTGTACGTCGTCGGGCTGCCGGTCTCGGTATGGGGGAGCACCGGCGGCGGGGAAACCGCCGCGGGCGTCTGCCGGGACTCCGGTGCCGTGGACGGGAGTGGTCGGGGGCGGCCCTGCCAGGCGCCCGAGCCGAACCACTCGGCGGTCGCCCGTGCCGAGGGCCGGTCCTCGGGCCGCTTGGCGAGCAGGCCGAGCAGATAGTTCTCGAAGGCGGGCGGCAGAAGGACGCCCAGCCGGCTGGGCGGTACGGGAGCGGAGTCGAGATGGTGATGGAGGATCTCGATGGGTGTGTTGCCTCGGAACGGCGGCTGCCCGGTGAGGAGTTGGTAGAGCACGCAGCCGAGCGAGTACACATCGCTGGCCCCGCCCGCGGGCTTGCCCAGGGCACGCTCCGGCGCGAGGTACAGGCTCGTTCCGACGATCTGCCCGGTCGCCGTCAGCCCGCCCGACGGGTCGTCCAGGAAGCGGGCAATGCCGAAGTCCCCGATCTTCACCGTGCCGCTCGCGTCGAGCAGCAGGTTCCCGGGCTTGATGTCCCGGTGCACGATGCCCTGTTCGTGGGCGACGGCGAGACCGGCGGCGGCCTGGGCCGCGATGACCGCGACCCGCTCGGCCGGCAGCGGACCGCCGTCGGAGAGCACCCGGGACAGGCTGTCGCCCTCCACCAGCTCCATCACGAGGAACAGCTTGCCGTCGTGCTCACCGAAGTCGAGCACACCGACCACGTGCGGGTGATGGAGCCGTCCGGCGGTGCGGGCCTCGAGGCGGAAGCGCGAGTCGGCGGTGGGGTCGGCGTTCTGGCCGAGCAGCACCTTGACGGCGACGGGACGCCCCAGCATCCGGTCGTACGCCCGCCAGACCTCTCCCATCGCGCCGCGTCCGATGGTGGTGTCCAGCTGGTAGCGGCCCGCGATCAGCACTTGTTGTTTCACCCTCATGCCGTGAGACGAGTGCCGTGCGACGACTGGCACGGTCACCCGAATTTGATCACGGTTTCCCCGAGGGAGGGCCGACGTGTGACAGACCTGTGAAGTGTGCGGGGTGTCAGGGATGTTGGGGGTGTCGGTGTCAGCCCAGGCACACCACGAGCAGGCACAGGTGGGACGGGGAGGTCGCCGTGGGAGCCGGGTTCGCCGGCGGGGTTCCCGGGTTCGTGCTGGCGGACGGCGTGGGCGCGGCGGTCGGGGCGGAGGACGGGGCGGTCGTCGGGCTGGTGTGCGAAGGCACCGTGACCAGGCTGTTCGAGGAAGAGGTGGTGCTTCGCGGCCGTGATGCCCCGACCGTCGCCGTCATGGCGCGGGGGACGGCGGCGCTGTCCGGCTGGACGGCGGACGGCGTGGCGCCGTGCGACGGTGCGGAGGCCCCGTGGTGGGGGAGACCGGCGGCGGAGGACGATGTGGACGAGGCGTCCGCGGATCCGCTCACGCCGCCCTGTGTGGAGGACGGGTCGGGGTTCTCGGGTGCCGCGTAGTCCGTGCCGCCCATGCTCGCGATGTCCGGGGCGGGCGCTGCCTGGGCCTGGTCGCCGGTGTTCCGGTCCAGGACGCCGAAGGTCAGCCCGCCGCCGACGAGTGCGAACGCGGTCGCGACCACGGCCCTGCGCTGGATTCGCTTCCAGCGGGCCCGCTGACGGCGCCGCGCCGCCCGCCCTTGGGCCGCGCCCAGGGGGAGTCCGGGGAGTGACGCGTCCTGCGGGTCGTCGTCCGGGCCGTCCCAGGCCGCCGCCTTTTCGTGGAGCGTGGCCTCCGGGGCCGACAGCTCCCACTCCAGCGCGGCGCTCACCGCCGTGCCCCTGGGCGCCCTGGGCGCGGGGGCCGAGTAGGCGGGACCGCTGATGTCGACCGGAGCGATGTCCGGTGCGTACGCACCGCACCCGGGGCACACCAGGGCGCCATTGAGATGCCGGCGACACGAGGAGCAGTAGTCCATGGAGGTCTTCCTGAAGTGTTCGCACATGGGATCGAGCGGGCTGCAACGCTAACGGGGCATTCCCAAGACTGTGTGCAGTCCCTGTGATGCTCCTGCACGGGTTCCCGGGGGGATTCGCCAGGGCCGAACGAGTGCCGGGGCTGCGCCGTCCGAGGCGCGTACGGGCGAGCCGGGTCTGTTCACAATCATCCGTACTTATTGGATTTCTTCCGTGGTCAGTGACCCCAGGAGGAAGCCGAGCCCCATGCCGTGGACCACCCGCACGCTCCCGGGACGCCGCGCCCTGTCCACCCTCCGCGCTCTGGTGCGGCGTGATCACCGTGATCAGCGACGTGATCAACGGCACGACCGGCCTCGCGATCGCCGTCGTCGTACCCGGCTGCTGCTGTGGGCCTTCGCCGGCGTCGCCCTGACCGCGTTCGGCTGGCTCGTCATCAGCGCTCTGTGGGCCCGCGGTGAACTCATGGCGGCCAAGGACGACCTTAAGGCGCTGCGCGGCTCGCTAACGGCGTCCGCCTCTCCGGCCCGGGCGACCGCGGCGGGCGGGCCCGCGTCCCGCCGAGGGGCGCTCGCCGAAGGCGCGGCCCGATCCGCGGCGGAACACGCCGAACGCGCCCACTGGCTCACCGAGGGCCCGCTCTGGGCCGCGGCGGCGTGGCTGCCCGGCCCGGGCGGCGTCTTCGAGACCGTACGCGGGGCGGCCGGGGTCCTCGACCGGCTGGCCGGGAAGGCCCTGCCGCCCGTGGTGCGCACCGTCGGCCGTCTCGACTCCGCCGGGCACGGCAGCCACCTCGACGTCTCCGAGCTGGGCAGGTCCGCCCCGGACCTCGAACGCGCCGCGCGCCAGATGGGACTGGCCCGGACGGAGGCGGACCGGCTGCCGCGGCACACCTGGCTCGCCGCCGTGGACCGGGTCCGGGGCCAACTGGTCGCCGGTCTTGACCGGATGGCCCCGGCGATGGAGAACGCCGCGGTCGGGGCACGCCTGTTGCCCCCGATGCTGGGCGGTGACGGGGCGCGGCGCTACCTCGTCGTCTTCCAGAACTCGGCGGAGTCGCGCGGCACCGGCGGAATGCCCGGTGCCTATGCCGTGCTGACCGCCGACAAGGGCGCGCTGAGGCTGAAGGAGTTCGGCCGGGACACCGACATGGCGGCGGTGCACCCCAAGGTCAGCCTGGGCGCGGAGTACGCCTCCATGTACGCGCTGGACGATCCGGTGAACACCTGGCCCAACTCCAACATGAGCCCCCACTTCCCCTACGCCGCGCGCATCTGGTCCGCCGCCTGGCTCGCGAAGAGCGGGGAGCGCGTCGACGGCGTACTGTCACTGGACCCCGGCGTGCTGTCCACGCTGCTGGCCGCCGCCGGACCGGCGCGCATGAGCGACGGCACCCTCGTCACCGCGGCCGACGTCGTGGACCTCACCGAGCGCACCGCCTACGCGAAATACCGGAACTCCGTACAGCGCAAGGCGTTCCTGCTGGACGTGGCCCGCGCCGCCGCCGGACGGCTGCTGACCGCCGCCCAGGACTCCCGGCGCCGGCCCGCCCTGCTCCTCGGGCTGTACAAGGTGCTGCGCGACGGACGGATGGCCGCCTGGAGTGCCCATGCGCAGGAGCAGCGGGAGCTGGCCGCGCGTCCGGTCGGCGGCTCCGTGCCGCAGGGTCCGGCGCCGTACGCGGGACTGGTGGTCAACAACGCGGCCGGCACCAAGCTGGACTACTACCTCGACCGGGGCCTTGAGTGGTCCGCGGGCCGCTGCACCCCCGACGGCCGTGAGGTCACCGTCAAGGTGGTCCTCACCAACCGCGCCCCGTCCAAGGGCCTTCCCGCCTACGTCACCGACCGGCTGGACGAGCCCGCCTATCGGACCCGCGCGGGCGACAACCGGCTGCTGGTCTCCTACTACGCCACCAAGGGAGCGGCGCTGGCCGGCGCGACCCTCGACGGCAAGCGCGTCGTCGGGGCGCGGAACACCGAACGGGGGCACCCGGTGTACACGCTCGACGTCGAGGTGCCCGCGGGCCACAGCCGGGCGCTGACCCTGAACCTGCTGGAACCGCCCTCCGCCCAGACGCCCACCGTGCCGCGCCAGCAACTGTCCCGCCCTATGCGGGTCACGGTGCACCCCGCCGGCACGTGCCCCGGACTCCGGCGGTAGGCGCATCCGGAGCCCGTGTCCGGCCCGTTTCCGGCCGTCACCCGATGGCACCCGCCCCCGCACACTCGATGGCACCACCCCTCTGCGCGTTGCCTGATATGCGCCAATCGCACCACTACGGTGGCTTTCGGGAAGGCGTTCCGCGAAACACTCACATTCCGCATCACACCCAGGGAGAGCCGATGTGCGGCGTAGCGGGCATGGTGTCGACGGCGTCCCCGGATCCGGCGGCCGTCAGACAGATGTGCGCCGTCATCGCCCACCGGGGCCCGGACGGTGAGGGGTTCCACACCGGGGAGCATGTCGCCCTCGGCATGCGGAGGCTGGCCGTCATCGACGTCGACGGGTCCGACCAGCCGGTCTTCAACGAGGACCGCAGCGTGGTCGCGGTGTTCAACGGCGAGATCTACAACTACGCGCAGCTGCGCGAGGAGTTGCGCGCTCGCGGCCACCGGTTCCGCACCGACGGCGACGGCGAGTGCCTCGTCCACCTCTACGAGGAGCACGGCGAGGACCTGGTCCGCCATCTGCGGGGCATGTTCGCGTTCGCCCTCTGGGACGCGGGAGCGGAACGCCTGCTGCTCGCGCGTGACCGTGTCGGCAAGAAGCCCCTGTACTACCGGGACGCCGACGGAACCCTCGCCTTCGCCTCCGAACTCAAGGCGCTCGCCACGATCGCCCCGGGCCGTGGCGAGGTCGATCTGGTGGCCCTCCACCACTACCTCACCTACCAGTACGTGCCCGCCCCGTGGTCGATCCTCAGCGGTGTCCGCAAACTGCCGCCCGGCTGTCTGCTCACCTGGCGCGGCGGCCGGACGCGCGTGCGCCGCTACTGGACGCTGGATTCCTCCCCGGCCGCTGACACAGTCAGCGAGGAGGAGGCGGCGCGGCGGACCCGGGAGCTTCTGCTGGAGGCCACGCGGCTGCGTATGGTGGCGGACCGGCCCCTGGGAGCCTTCCTGTCCGGCGGCATCGACTCCTCCGCCGTCGTCGCGGCGATGGCCCGGACCTCCGCACAGCCCGTGAAGACGTTCTGCGTCGGTTTCGAGGACGCCGCGTTCGACGAGCGGACGCATGCGCGGGCCGTGGCTCGTCGGTACGGCACCGACCATCACGAGTTCGTCGTGGGGGCGTCCGCGCTGGACGTCCTGCCCACCCTCGCCTGGTACTTCGACGAGCCCTTCGCCGACTCGTCGGCGATCCCCTCGTTCTACGTCGCCCAGCTGAGCCGCCGGCACGTCACGGTCGCCCTGAACGGCGACGGCGGCGACGAGTCCTTCGGCGGCTACACGCGCTACGCCCAGATGGCCCGTATGGAACACGTCCGGCTCCCCCCGGCCGCGCGACGGCCCCTCGCACGACTGGGCCGCTCCCTCCTCGCCGCCGCCCCGGCGCTCTCGCACCGGCGCAGGGCGGGTCTGGTCCTGAGCGTGCTCGGCGAGACCCCGCAACGCCGCTACGCCCGGATGATGTCGTACTTCTCCCCGGAGCAGAAGCAGCAGCTCTACACGCCGTGGCTGCGCAAGGAGACGGCCGGGATCGACAGCTACGAGCTGCTGGACGAGGCGTTCCGCGGGGCGAGGGCGGTCAGCCGGGTCAATCAGCTGATGGACGTGGACGTGAACACCTACCTCCCCGGCGACCTGCTGGTGAAGGTGGACATCAGCACCATGGCGCACTCGCTGGAGGCGCGTTCACCGTTCCTGGACCACCACGTGATGGAGTGGGCGGCCGGTCTGCCCGCCCAGCTGAAGGTGCGCCGGGGCACCACCAAGTATCTGCTCAAGAAGGCGCTGCGGGACTGGCTCCCGCATGAGGTGCTGTACCGGCCGAAGCAGGGCTTCGGGGTGCCGCTGGCCCGCTGGCTGCGCACGGAGCTGAGGGACGTGGCCTGGGACGTGCTCACCGACGGTACGGCGCGGGATCGCGGACTCTTCCGGCCGGAGGCGGTACGGACCCTGCTGAGGGAGCACGAGGCGGGGGCGAACCACGCGCGGCGGATCTGGGCGCTGATGCAGTTCGAGCTGTGGCACCGCAGGTTCGTCGACCAGCGGGGCGGGCCTTTGTCCCCGCCCCCGGCGGCGGCCGGACGGCCGCTGCCGCACCTGGGTTGAGAGGCGCACGCGCAGGACGCCCACGGGAGGACGGGTTTGCTCACCGGTAGGACGCACATGAAATCGCTCTCCGCCACCGTGACCGGCCGCGTGGCGGTGCTGGCCGCGGGGCCGGTGGCCGTGCACCTGGCCCTGTTCCACGGCCTCGCGACGGCCGCCGCGGTGGGGGCGGCCGGATTCGCGCTCGTGACGTGGGCCCGGCCGGACCTGGCCCTGCTCACGGTGCTCGGGCTGGTCCCGGCCCTCGCCGCGAGCGGGCAGCGGAGCACGACACTGCCCGCGGTGGTGCTGGGTGCGGTGGTCCTGCTGCTGTTCCGTGCCGCGTTGAGCGCGCCACGGCTGCGGCTGGATCTTCTGCTGATCCTGCTCACCGCCGCGGCGGTCACGGTGAGTCGGCTGCTGCCGGCGGAGCCCTTCCACGTCGAGCACGGGTGGAAGGCGTGCGGCCTTCTGCTGGTGGGCCTCGGGCTGCTCGCGGCGTCCGTCCTCGTGCCCCCCGACCCCCGGCGCGTCGCGCAGGCGGTGGCCGGAGCGGGGGCGGCTCTCGCGGCGCTCCTCCTGGTTCGCGGGGAGTACGCCGCCGACCGTCTGACCGGTCTCGGCCTGAACCCGAACTACCTGGGAGCCGCGCTCGCGCTTCCTCTCGTCGCCGCCGTCGGGCTGGCACGGTTCGGCCGCTCCTGGCTGTGGATCCCGCCCGCCGCGGTCTGTGCCTTCGCGGTCGTGGAGACCCGGTCCCGAGGGGCCTTCGTGATGGCCGCGGCGGGGCTGGCCTGCGTGCTGCTCGTCGGCCGTCCGCTGCGGGACAAGGCGCTGATCGTGCTGGCACTCCTCGCCGTCACGGTGGTGCTCCCGGGAACCCTCGACTCGGTGGAAGGCAATCTGACGGGCGGCAGGACGCAGACCGAGCTGACCGCGAACACCGAGGTACGCAAGCGGGCGGCACTGCTGGCCGTGCGGGTGGCCCTCGACCATCCCCTGCGCGGCATCGGGTACGCGCTGTTCCCCGAACACGCCCGGAACTCGCCCGACCTGGGCATCTACATCAACACCCACAACGACTACCTGAGGCTGGCCGCCGAGGCCGGACTGGTGACCCTCGCGCTGCTGCTGGCCCTGCTGTGGCGCGGTCTCGCCCGCCGTTGCGCGCCGGACCACGCCGTCCTCCAGGCACTGTGCGTGTCCTACGCAGCCGGTCTGCTCTTCGCCAACATCCTCGCGGACCTGATCGTCACCACGCCCTTCTGGGTCTGTCTGGGCTGTCTGCTGGCCCGGACAGAGCGCCGGAAGACGGTTCTCCACGACGCGGATCCCCCGACCCTCCTTCCAGCTACGTAAGGAAAGCCGCATGATCGACTGCGAGACCGAGATCAGCCAGGGCCGCCGCTTCGCCTTCGGCCGGAACTGGCTCCGGTTCGGGACCCTGATCGACGAGGAACGCATCGCCGACGCCCGCACGTCGCTGGAGGCGGCCCTCGGAACCAGCGATCTGACCGGGCGTTCCTTCCTGGACGTCGGCTGCGGAAGCGGACTGTTCTCCCTCGCCGCCCTGCGCATGGGCGCCCGCGTACGGTCCTTCGACTACGACCCCGACTCGGTGCGGGCGGCCGGAAGGGTCCGTCGGGAGTTCGCCCCGGACAGCGACTGGAGCATCCAGCGCGCCTCGATCCTCGACGCGGCGTTCGTGGCGCGGCTGGAACGTGCCGACATCGTCTACTCCTGGGGCGTCCTGCACCACACCGGCGACCTCTGGGCCGCGGTGGAGGCCACCTGCGGCCTGGTCGCCCCCGGTGGAACGCTGTATGTCTCGATCTACAACGACCAGGGCCTGGAGAGCCGGATGTGGACCGCGGTGAAACGCCGTTACAACATGTCTGGCTCGCTGGGACGCCAACTGCTGCTCGCCGGAAGCATGCTCTATCTCGGACGGCACTACCCGCTGAAGGCGGCACACCAGTTCGTGGGCCGTGTCCAGGGCAGCGCGGGCAGGCCCGTTCCCCGGCCCCGCGGCATGTCGCGCAAGCACGACCTCGTGGACTGGGTGGGCGGCTATCCCTTCCAGGTCGCGGCGCCCGAAGAGGTCTTCACCTTCTGCCGCGAGCGCGACTTCGCGCTGCGCCACCTTAAGACCTGCAAGGGAGGAATCGGCTGCAACGAGTTCGTGTTCGCGCGGGGTTGAGACCCCCGGGCCGGGACTCGGGGAGGCGAACGGTCGGCTGCCCGGGCGGGGCGTCATGACGCCCCGCCGAAGCGCAGTGCCCTGGCCCGGTGCCTCACCTCCGTGGTGACACGCGCCGTCTCGGCGCTCGTCGGGAGCAGACACGTCCAGCGCAGTCCGCTGACCCGGCTGAAGTACGTCACCTGGAACGCGACCAGCGTCCCGTACGCGACGGTGGAGGCGAGGGCGCTGCCGACCGCGCCCCAGACGGGGATCACCACGACGTTCAGTCCGGCGTTCACCACCAGGGCGATCAGCGAGGGGAGCACGACCAGGCGCGAAGACCCCTGGCGCAGCAGGAAGGCGGACAGCGGCCGTGCCGCGGACAGCAGCAGGACCCCGGGGACCAGCAGGGCGACGAGGGTGGCCGCGGACGCGTACGCCTGTCCGTACAGCGGGGTGATCACCGCCGACACGGCGGCCACCGTCGCCACCGCGGACGCGATGCCCAGGAGCATCGTGAACCGCACGATCCGTACGGTGACCCTCACCGACTCGCTCACCTCGCCGTCGAACTGGGCGGACAGCGTGACCTGCGAGAACACATCGACGGCCAGACGGCTCAGGTCCGCCAGGGTCACCGCGAGCGTGTAGATGCCGACCTCCCGCGGTCCGGCCAGGGCATTGAGCAGGAAGACGTCCGAGCGCAGCAGCAGGTACGCGGCGGCCGAACCGGTGTGGAACCGCAGCCCCTTGAGGCAGGTCGTCCTGGCCAGGCGCAGGTCGGGCCGTCTCGTCGCCACCCCGCCGGCGGCGGTCAGCACGGCCAGGGAGACTCCGTTCGAGGCGGCCCACACGGTCACCACCATCCAGACGGTGAGCAGTCCGGTCAGCCCGAAGCCGATCAGGCACAGGCACTGGACGACGGCGGTCGTCAGCAGTGCCCATCCGGCGACATGGCTGCGGTCGCGCAGGAGGTTGATGGTGGTCGCGTACTGCGCTCCCATGCCCAGGGGCACGCCCGCGCAGGCCGCCGACACGAGCCGGAAGTCCGGGAGGTGGCCGTACCCCTGGAACAGCAGGACCGCCCCGAGCGCCACCGCGGCGGCGACGGCTCCGACGCACAGCCCGAGCGGCACGCTGTTGGAGCCGAGGGGCGTCCGTCGTCCCTTCTCCGGCCACATGGCCGTCTGGGCCTGCTCGACGGACAGATGGCCCAGCGAGAGCGCGGCCATGGCGACGCTGACGGCCATGTAGTAGGTCCCGCGGCCCTCGGGGGGCAGTGCTCTGGCCACGATGACACTGGCGAGCACGCCCATGCCGAGGGTGCTCGCGCGGACCGTCATCATCCAGACGAACTGCGGTCTTCGGTCAGTCACGTGTCGCGCGTCCTCCCGTCACTCCTTCACGCCGTGCTCCGGTCCGCCAGCAGCCGCCGGTAGAGGGCGACATACCGGTCCACCATGACGTCGGCCGTGAGGTTGTCCATGGCCCACTCCCGCGCCGTACGCCCCAGGGCGGCGGCCATTTCCCGGTCACCGAGCACCTGACGGAGCCCCTCGGCGAGGGCGGCCGGGTCCGCGGGGGGAACCAGGATGCCGCGGTCCCCGAGCAGTTCCGGGGTGCCGCCCACGGCGGTGGCCACCACCGGACGGCCCGCCGCCATGGCCTCCGCGACGGCGTTGCTCGACCCCTCGGACAGGGAGGGCAGGACCACCGCGTCGGCCCTGGCCAGATAGCCGGCCACATCGGTACGGGCACCGAGGAACCGGACGTCGAGGTCCAGGCGGCGGGCCATCCGCTGCAACCCGGCCCGTTCGGGGCCGTCGCCGATCAGGACGAGGGTGCACGGGTCTCCCCCGCGCCGCAGTGCCGCACAGGCCTCCAGAAGGTGGCGATGCCCCTTGTGCACCTTGAGGTTGGCGACGCACAGCACCACGGGCAGCGAGGTGTCGAGGGCAGCGGGTTCGGCGAGCTCGAATTCCTCCGGGCGCATCCCATTGGGGATGACGGAGATCTTGGCCGCCGGCACCCTCTCGTCCCGCCGCACCTCGTCCGCGATCGCGGAAGCGTTGGCGACCAGGAAGTGGGTCCACCGGGTGGCGATCCGTTCCAGGGCGAGTGCCGCCCGGTTGCCCGCCTTGTAGAAGCCGAGACTCCTGCGCCCCGCCAGGAGCAGCGGTACACGGGCCAGCCGGGCGGCGGGGGCGGCCATCACATAGGAGTGGAACAGGAAGGCCTGGAGAACCTGCGGTCTCTCCTTGCGGAGGAAGGCCACACAGCGGAGGAAGGCCCAGAGGTTGGCGAAGGGCGACCACCACTTCAAGGGCCTGCGGTGAAAACCGAGTTCCACCAGGGTGACGCCGGAGCCCCGGAGCTTCTCCTTTCCCGCCCCCTTGTCGAACATGACCAGCAGATGGGTCCGGATACCGCGGGCGCTCAGTCCCCGGGCGAGCAGGACGAGCTGTTTCTCGGCGCCGCCCAGGCCGAGCTGGCCGATCAACAGGCAGACGCGGGAGGGAACATGACCTTGACTCGGTGTCCGGGTGGCCGGGTCCGAGGGCGCCGCTGATTTCTCCGTCAATGACATACCGCACAACCCATTTATTTGCAGTGAATCGTGTATGTAGTGGCATAGCATATGCTGCAAATTGAGCGCAGCCGTGGTTTTGGCAGCCGTGCGTCCGCGCGTCAGAGCCGGAAGGGCCGGGCCGGTCACTCGTCCGTCAGTCCCTGTAGGTTCCCGCGCTCCGCGGTGACGGAAGTGGCGGAAGGAGTCGCCTTGAACAATCGCATTTTCCGCCCGGCTGTCGTTTTCCTCGGTGCCCGGGTGACCGTTCTTCCGGGCGTGACCATCGGGCGTGGAGCCGCGGTCGGGGCCGGAAGTGTCGTGACCAAGGACGTTCCCGCGGATGCGGTCGTGGCGGGAAATCCGGCCCGGGTGATCCGGGCTCGCGCGAAGTGAGCGACTACCGAAGCGCGCGGATGCCGAAGCGGGCGAGTTCTTGAAGCAGGCGAGTTCCTGAAGCGGGCGAGTGCCGAAGTGAGGACACCGCCCGTGGCCCCGTTGGGGTGCATTGAAAGCCCGTATAAACATCACGCCGGGGAAACACGTCACCGCGACCCTAGGGTGAATGCGAACGCACTCGCCGATCGGGGACAGCCTTGGCATTCCGTGACCACCTGAGAGTCCTCTCCCGTCGATGGCGCGTCATCGCCCTGGTGACCGTACTGGGCACCGGGACGGGTCTTCTGGACAGCGCTCTCACCCCTCCCGTGTACCGGGCGACCGTCACCTTGTTCGTGTCGGTCCAGGACGGCGGCGACGTCCACCAGCTCGTGCAGCAGGACGCGTTCGTCCGGGAGCGGGTGCACTCCTACGTCGAGGCGGCGACCGGTCCGGCGGTGACGGGCCCGGTGGTGGACTCCCTCCGGCTGCCCATGACCAGGGCGCAACTGGCGGAGCGGATCACGGCCGAGGCACCCGGCGGCACGGTGCTGGTCCGGCTGAGCGCCGTCGACAGCCGGGCGGTACGGGCGGCGCTGATCGGCAACGCGGTCGCCGACCGGTTCGCCCGTGTGGTCGCGCGCATGGAGCGCACCGGCGGCCGGACCTCCTCCCCCGTGCGGCTCACCGTCCTGCAGCCCGCGACGGTCCCCTCCGCGCCCGTCTCCCCGGACGTCACCGCCGACACCGCGCTCGCGCTCGCGGTGAGCCTGCTCGTGGGTACGGGACTGGCACTCGCAGCCGAGAGACTGCGGATGCCTCTGCGGGACACCGCGTCCCTCGCCGAGTGCCTGTCGGCGGCCGGCGGCCCCTCCGTGCTCGCGGGCATCGCGCGGGACCCGAGGGCGGAGCGGCATCCGGTCTGCCTGGACGACGACGCGAACGGTCCTCGCGCGGAGGGCTTCCGGGGACTGCGGGTCAATCTGCGGTTCGTGCAGGTGGACCGGCGGCCGAAGGTCATCGCCGTCACCAGCCCCCTGCCCGGCGAGGGCCGCAGCAGCGTGTCGCTCAACCTGGCGGCCACGCTCGCCGAACAGGGGGCCAGGGTGTGCCTGGTCGACGGCGACCTGCGCCGCCCGTCCGTCGCCCGGACACTCGGCCTGGCCCGGGACACGGGACTCACCGAGGCCCTGGTGGCCGGCGCCGGGCCGCGCGAACTGCTGCGATCGGACGGCTCGTTCGCCGTGCTCACCAGCGGGCCGCTTCCCCCCGACCCGGCGCGGCTCCTCGGCGGCGCGCGGTTCCGGTCCCTGCTGCGGGCGCTCGCCGAGGAGTTCGACCATGTCGTGGTGGACACCCCGCCGGTGCTCCCGTTCGCCGACACCGTGGCCATGGCGGGGGCCGTCGACGGCTTTCTGCTCGTGGCACGCGCCGGACGCACGGGCCGTAGCGAGGTCGCCCAGGCCCTGACCGCCCTCGGACGCACGGGCGTCCCCGTACTGGGCGCGGTGCTGAACGCGGTCGAGGCACACAACGCGCCCTACGGCTACGGATATGGGTACGGGCACGGCCGGGGCTCCGGGCGCGCACCGGGCCGCCCGGCCCGGGCGGTGACGCGGCTCGCCCCGGGCGCGGCCTCACCCGAGGGCACACACGTGTCGGCGGGGCCCCGGCGGCCGGGCGCGGTGAGGTGACGCGGGCGGCGGGAACCGGGCCCGATGCAGCGCGGCGTCAGCGCTGGCGGACCTCGATCAGGCGGGGCACCTCCGCGGTCATGCCCTTGCGGACGGCCTCCGTGAGGTCGTGCAGGGTCTCCGCGCGATACGCCTCCATGCCGTAGCCCCGCGCCAGATGCAGGACGTCGATGCCGGCGATGTCCAGGTAGTCGCCCTCGGGGACGTGCAGCACCTCGGAGAACTCCTGAAGGGCGTGGTACTTGGTGTTGACGCAGACCACGAAGGTCACCGGCACCTGGTAACGGACGGCGCTCCACAGGGCGGCCGGGGTGTACTGCATCGCGCCGTCCCCGATCAGGGCGACGACGGGCCGCTGCGGACAGCCGAGTTGCAGTCCGACGGCGGCGGGAAGGCCCCAGCCGAGACCGCCGGCGGCGGGGTAGAAGAGCGACCTCGGCTGGGTGAGGGTGAGCCGGTCGCGCAGCATGTCGACCGACGTCCACTCCAGCGCGATCACCGCGTTGTCGCTCTTGCCCCGGTCGATCGCGTCGAGGATGGCCTCCGCGGTGAACGCGGGCCCGCCGGTGTCCGCCTCGGCAAGGGCGCGTGACGTCGGGCGGGGGCGGCTGGTGTGGGGCACCGCCTTGGCGACGCGGACCAGTGCATTGGACGGATCGCCGACGATGATGCGCCCGAACGGGGCACGGGCGGCCTCGTCGGGGTCGTCGGTCACCCCGTACAGGCTGACCCCGGGCGGCAGGAAGTCCCCGGAGCTCGGCGCGTGATAGCGGAAGACCGGGGCTCCGAAGGACACCACGACGTCGTACCCGGCGAGCGCCTGAGCGACCGCCCCGGCGGCCGAGGGAAGCTGGCCCTGGTAGCAGGGATGGCGGGTGGGGAAGGGGGCCCGAGGCGCGCTCGGCGCGAACCAGACGGGCAGGTGGGCGTGCTCCGCCAGGGTGACGGCGGCCCGGTACCCGGCCTCGGTGTCCGTGCCCGGCCCCAGGATCAGTGCCGGTGCGGTGGCGTGCTCCAGCGCGTCGACCATCACGTCCAGGGCCTGCTGCGGGGACACGGGGGCCGCGTCCACCGTACGGTCCAGGAGATGGGCGAGCGCGGCCTCGTCGGCGGGCTCCTCCCAGTCGTCCAGCGGGACCGACAGGTACACCACGCCACCGGGGGCGGAGGAGGCGAGCATCAGGCCCTTGGAGAGCAGCGCGGGGCCGTCCTGCGGACGCAGCGGTTCGCCCGACCACTTCACCAGCGGGTCGCACAGTTTGACCGGGTCGACGTTGGTGAGCATGGCCTGGACGGGGACATAGCGGCGTGCCTGCTGGCCCGCCATGACGACCATCGGTGTGTGGCAGCTCGCCGCGTTGGTCATACAGCCCATCGCGTTGCCGGTGCCGGACGCGGCGTGCAGGTTCACGAAGCCGACGGTTCCCGAGGCCTGCGCGTAGCCGTCCGCCATCGCGATGGCGGCGCCCTCTTGGAGGGCCATGTAGTAGGGCATGTCCCGGGGCAGCCCGGTCAGGAAGGGCAACTCGTTGGACCCGGGGTTCCCGAACACCGCGGTGACCCGGTGATGACGGAGGATGCGGTAAAAGGCATCACTGACAGTGACCATGAGCTGCTGCGCCCCTCACGAGAGCCGTCGTGCCCGTGTGACGACCGTAGGAGCACGGGTCGGGGGCGGCAACTCGCGTGTGTGACCGGCGGATCAGTGAAGAGACCCCCGTGGGTGCGGCCCTGTCACAGGGGAGCGCTATTGTCCGCTTGCTTGTTCAACTTCTTCTCAGGAGCGCCATGCGCCTCAAGCAGGTCTCGCTCTCGGCGGCGATATCGCTCGTCGCGGGGCTGACCACTGCGACCGTCGGTCTCACCGGCTCCGCCGCCTGGGCCGACAGCACGGCGGCACTGCCGCTGTCCCACTTCGCGCACATGCTGGTCGACACCGCTCACCAGCACATCTTCTTCAGCCAGGGCGCCGGTTCGAGCGGCATCGTGGTGACCGACCTGTCGGGCAACCCCGTCACCACCCTCGCGGACGAGCCCGGCGCCACGGGTCTGGCGCTGTCCGCCGACGGCGGCACGCTCTACGCGGCCCTCGCGGACGGCGACGCCGTCGCCGCCATCGACACGGCGAAGCTCACCGAGTCCGCCCGCTGGACTACCGGCACCGGCAGCGCTCCGGTGTCCGTCGCCGTGGCGGGCGGCAAGGTCTGGTACGCGTACACGGACTCGGGCAAGGGAGCCATCGGCTCGGTGGACCCGGCCGCCTCCGAGCCGGCGGCGACACCCCAGCCCTCGATGTCCTCCTGGCGCGGCGCACCGCTGCTCGCGACGGGCGGCGGAGTGCTCGTGGCCCAGGAACCGGGTCAGAGCATCAGCCGGGTGGCCACCTTCGACGTCTCCTCGGGGACGGCGTCGCCCAAGGCGGACATGGGGGTCTATGTCGGTACGGCCAGCGGGCTCCAGGTCGCGGGCGACGGCAGCAAGGCGCTGTTCGCGGGTCCGAAGCAGGCCGCGCTAGTGGCCTTGCGGACCTCGGACCTCATGGACGCCGGCCCGCCCGTCTACTACACCGGCGGACTGAACTCCGCCCCCGACTCGCTCGCGCTCGGCGCCGACGGTTCGATCGCCGTCGGGAGCAACCCGGCCTCGGCTGCCGGCCTGTACTTCTACGGGGGCTCCAACCTGGCCGAGAACCACATAGCCTTCCCGTCCGGCACCACCGTGGCCGCCGACGGTCTCCAGTGGGGCGCCGACAGCGCCACGCTCTACGCCGTCACGCAGGACACGTCGGGTACGCCGGGGAGCTACACGCTCAACGTGCTGAACGCGCCCAACCACACCGACACCCAGCTCTCCCTGGCCTACCCGCGGACCGCGTACCCCACCCAGCAGTACACGATCACCGGATCGCTGAGCACCAAGGGCATCGTCCCGGCCGGAGCCGCGCTCGCGGTCACCCGCGACGGCACGCCGCTGCCCGATGCCACGGTGGGCAAGGACGGCTCGTTCTCCATCAGTGACACCCGGCCGCAGGAGGGCGCGTACACCTACCAGGTGTCGTACGCCGGCGACGCGACCCACGGCGCGGCGCAGACCTCGATGACGCTGAACCTGACGAGGCTGTCGACCTCCATCCCGTACCCGGACTTCACGGCGGCGACACCCGGTTCGGTGGCCTTCACCGGCTCGCTGATGACGCAGTTCGGCCTCGGCAGCCTCCCCCAGGGCACCACGGTCCAGGTGTCCAGGACGAACGAGGACACCCAGCAGACGACGCAGCTCCCGCCGGTCACGGTGGACCCGGCCACCACCGAGTTCACCGTCGAGGACGCCCCGCACACGGCCGGGCAGTTCACGTACCACCTGTCGTACGAGGGCGACGTCACCCACCAGCCGGCGTCCGCCGACGTGTTCGCGAAGGTCTCCCCGTACGCCCCGGCCCTGACCCTGAAGGCCCCGAAGACCGCGACGCGCGGCAGCGCGCTGACGTTCGGCGGCACCCTGAGCGACGCGCCGTACGACAGCGGTGAGACGGTCACCGTGACCCGCACGGACGCCGCCCACACGACCACGCCCGTCAAGTGGACCGCGCCCCTGGCCCCCGACGGCACCGTCACCATCAAGGACACGCCGACCATCGGCGGCACCGTCACCTACACGATCGGCTACGCGGGCGACGCCTCCCACCAGGCGGCCACCGCGTCCGCGATCGTCCAGGTGTCCCGTGCCGCGACGGCCCTGTCTCTCACGACCGACGCGTCCTCGTACGCGTACGGTGCCACGGCCACGGCCACCGCCCACCTGGGCACGACGTACAACGGCCGTACGGTCTCGATCTACGCGCAGCCCTACGGCGGCACCAAGACGCTGGTCAAGACCGGCACCGTGGACAGCCACGGCAATCTGACGGCCACCTACAAGCTCAGCCACAACACGGCGTTCACGGCGTCCTTCGCGGGCGACTACCAGTACGCCCCGGCCACGGCGAGCCACACCGCCTACGACCAGGCGAAGGTCGCCGAGTCGCTGAGCGGCTACTACACGAGCACCACGTACAGCGGCATCACGTACCGCGTCTACCACCACACCGCCAAGCCGGTGGTGGGCGCGACCGTGACGCCCGGCAAGTCCGGCCAGTGCGTGAACTTCCAGGTCCAGGAGTACTACAGCAGCGCCTGGCACACGCTCTCCACCACGGGCTGCTACCACCTCGACTCGCACAGCGTCGCGGCGGTGCAGCTGACCCTCACCAACGCGGTCAACCAGAAGTTCCGGGTGCGCTCCGAGTACACGCACAGCACTTCGGACAACACCAACCTCAGCACGTGGGGCGGCTGGGCCTACCTGACGGTCAGGACCTGAGCCACGCCCCTCTTCGCCCGGGCGGGGCCCGGGTTCGGCTCATCCGGGCGAAGAGGGGCCCCAGCGGCATGTGGGCACAGGTGTTCCACTCCCCGACATCCGGGAGGCACCTTCCCGTGGGTGCTGCTGCATCCACACTGCATCACAGTCGCAGCATGTATAAACAACTTCCCTCCCCCAGGCGGGTCGTCCTCGCCGCGGCCGTGGCCGCGGCGGCCCTTTCCCTGCCCGCCGCGGCAGCGCTCCCGCAGGCCGCGGCGTCGGCGCAGACGTCCGTCGGCGAGAAGTCCACGCTGACCGCCGACCGGACGTCTGTGCACTGGGGCGACGTGGTCACGTTCCACTACTCCAACAGGCCAGGACATACCGGGTCCGTGCCGGCCACGGCCACTCGCTGAGGACTGCGGCCGGCACGGCCCCGAGCCGGTCAGGTTCCCGGGAGCCGCTGGCGGTAGGCGTTCAGGCCCGGGCTCGTCCTGGTCGCGAGGAACTCGACGATCCGGTAGTCGGCCACCTTCTCGACCGCGAACGGATCGGTCGCCACGAGGGCCTCGATGGCCGCGCGGTCTTCGCCGACGGCGACGATCACCCCGCCGTCGCGCGGTACCTTCCGCCCCGAGGCGATGAAAACCCCGGCCTCGTACTGCTTGTCCAGCCATGCCACGTGATCCGCCATGAGGGCGTCGAGGCGCTCGACAGGGGCGGTGTAGGTGAGTTCGAGTACGAACATGGCTGCCAGCCTAGGGCCTCTCGTTTGGATCGGACCCCGCTCCCTGATCCGGCCTGATCCAAACGAAAGACCCTGGTGCCGCGGCAGGCAGCGTTCGCCCGCGTGGCTCCCCGTGACCCGGATCACTTGCCGCAAGTGCAGCGTGAGCCGTGTTCCAACGCCTTTTAAGGGGTGTAGACGACCGGCGAGAACAGGGACAGTGCGGATGGAGCAGGGCCGAGCCCGTGAGTTCGACGAGTTCGTGGCTGCCCGCTGGTCGGCGCTGGTCCACCTGGCCCGTCTGCTCGTCGGAGGCGACCGGCACCAGGCCGAGGACCTGTTGCAGGAGTCCTTGGTGAAGCTCTGGTTCGTCTGGCCCAAGGTCGCGGACGACGCACCGGAGCCGTATGTCCGCAAGGTGATGGTGCGCGCGGCGGCACGCTCGAGACAGCGGCGCTGGTGGGGGGAGCGCCCCGTGGAGCAGCTGCCCGAAGGGGCCCTGGCCTGCGATGTGTCCGCGGACGTGGCGGAGCGTTCCCGGCTGGAGGCCGCGCTGGCCCAGTTGTCGCCGAAGCAGAGAGTGGCGGTGGTGCTGCGCTACTACCAGGACCTGCCCGAGCGGCAGGTGGCGGAGGCGCTCAGGTGCCCGGTGGGCACGGCCCGGTCCCATGCCTCACGGGGTGTGGCGCGGCTGAGGCAGCTCCTGGCCGAGTTGAACGAGCCGGTGCGGTGAAGGAGAACCACATGGATCACTTCGAGCGGCAGCTGGCGCACATGATGCGCGACACCGAGGCGCCCGCACCGTTCGAGCCGAAGCACCGGGAACGTGTCTGGGCAGGGGTGCGTGTCCGCCGTCGCCGGCGGGCCGCGCAGAAGGCCGTCGGCTCCGTCCTGGCCGTCGCCGGCCTGGGTGTCGGGCTGTTCCTGCTGCCCGGCCACGCGTCCCCGGCCGAGCCGAGCCACCCCGGCCCACAGCCCGCGACGAACCCGTCGCCCTCCGTCCCGCCCGTGACGCCCGATGTGTCCACGAGCTTGCCCGCGGTCCCGGACGCCACCACCGGCTCCGCTCCCCCCGCCACCACGCCACCGACCACCTCCACGCCACCGGTCACGACCGGGAGTTCGTCCACGGCCACCGGGACGCCACCGGGGAGCACGGTCGGCGCGTCGCCACCCGCGACCTCGCCTCCGCCTTCGAGTACGGCGACCGCGGCGAACGCCCCGTAGACCGCTCCCTCCTCGCTCATCACGCCGTCACACCCGTGCGCACCCGCGCCCCGCGTGTCTTCAGCCTGCTTCGCACCAGATCGCAAAAAGGGACAAACGTAGTAACCCAGGTTCGCTCGAGCCGACGCCACGCTGCTCGGCATCGCGGCCCTGGCATCCGGCTCATACGCGGGCTACGCCCTCTTCGAACTCGGCGTCCCGTAACCCACGGCGCCAGGAATGGATGCCCGATGACCACGACCCTGCCCCTGGACAAGCAGCCGGCCACGCGTCCGGCACCCCACGCTCTCGCACGGGATCCGTCTCCCGCACGAAACCCCACCGGCGCCTCCGGTCCGCGGCGACTGCTGGACCGGCTGCCCCCCACGGACCTCGGGGTGCTCCGGCTCTACCTGTTCACGCGCCTGGGGCTGTGGCTCGTCGCGTACTGCACCGCCTGGCTGTCCCCCGCCGGATCCGACACCAGGGCACCCGCCTCATGGCTGTCCCGCTGGGAGCAATGGGACTGGGTGCACTACCAGCACATAGCCCAGTACGGCTACTTCGGCCCCTTCCCGGGAATCGACCCCGCGTCCGACAACCGGGTGGCCTTCTTCCCCGGTTTTCCCCTCCTGCTGCGCGCGGTGCACACCCTCATCACCGACTGGGCCGTGGCCGGTCTGCTGATCTCCCTGGTGAGCGGGGCGGTGGCCGTCGTAGCCCTGGGCAGGATCGCCGGACTGGACCGACCCGACAGCGCTCTGGCGGGCCGACGGGCCACGAGCTTCCTGCTGCTGTCGCCCGCCGCCGTGTTCCTGGCGGCCGGATACACGGAGTCCCTCTTCCTCGCGTTCGCGCTGCCGGCCTGGCTCGCGGCGAAGAACCGCGACTGGCCGGTCGCGGGCGTTCTCGCCGCCTTGGCCACCACCACCCGGATCAGCGGCCTGTTCCTGGCCGCCGCGATCGCGGTCGAATGCGTACTGGCCCGGGACGGGCACCGAGGGCGCGGCCTGTGGCGCTCCCTTCCCTGGTGTGCCGTGCCCGCCGTGCCCGCCGCGGCCTACACCGCCTACCTGCGGGTGAACACCGGCGACTGGATGGCCTGGAAGCACGCGGAGGAACGCGGCTGGTACCGCGACTTCCACACGCCCGCCGAAGCGTTCGACAACACCTGGCGCAACGCCTTCGACCACCTCCAGAGCCCCGGGTACGCCTGGGAGTTCCAGCTCGAACTGGCCGCGATGGCGGCCGGAGTCCTGCTGCTCTCCTTCCTCCTGCTCCGCCGTCGCTGGCCGGAAGCCGTGTACATCGGGCTCAGCCTCTGGGCCCTGGGGACGTCGTACTGGTACCAGTCCGTCCCTCGCGCGACCCTGCTGTGGTGGCCGCTGTGGACCGGTCTGGCCCACTGGAGCCTGCGGCGCACATGGGTGAAGGAGGCGTACGTCGGCGTGGTGACTCCGCTGATGGTGGTGCTCGCGGTGACGTTCACCTCGGGCCGCTGGACCGGCTGACACGACCGAGCCTGCGCTCCGGCCGGCGGTCGGTCGCCGACGCCGACAGGGCACGCAGCGCCTCCCGAACGCCCCGGCCCCGAATCTGCACATCGAATACCCAGCCGCGGCACAGGGGTCGTGGGATCTGCACAAGAACGCGCCGGAAAGCACTCGACCGGGGCGGAATGTCAAGTCGAGTACTCATTGCAACGACTCCAACCACCCTCGTGTCCATATGGCTTGTAGAGAAGCTGCCCCCAAATCGTGTTCGGGTCTGCACGGATGCAAAGGCCGCACCTTTGACTGCCCGGGTGGACAGCTGACTTGGCTGGATTCTCGGCGTGGCCCGTGATTGCATCCGTTGCGCTGTCGGGGTCGCGCGAAGGTTCCCGGAACTGGATGCCATACGCCTGCAGCTGCGGCTCGTCGATCGATCCCACTTGAGCCGCTCCCCTTGCAGCACATTCATACGAAGGGAAGTCCCACCATGAATTCCGCTCCCCAGATTCAGACCGTTGAGATCTCGGACGCTGAGCTCGACGGCGTCTCCGGCGGCCTCGCCCCGCACGCCGGCATCGTCGCCGGGCCGACGGCGGTCAGCGACTCGGATGTCCTGGCTCAGGCCGGCGCGTTCAAGAGCGAGGCCCTGGGAGCCCTCGGCCAGTACAACCAGGTCGGCGTGTACGCCTCCTTCTGATCGGTGTCCTCGGCGACCTCGGTGACCCGGGTCGCGCGTGCCGGGTGCTTGAAGAGGTGAGGGCCTTCTGGGTTCCGGTGTGGATTGCGACATCCACGCCCGGCACTCAGGAGGCCCTCGTGTTTCCCGGCTGCTCGGGCAAGCCCCGCTCCCGGTTTGCGAGCCGATCTGAAGGAGTCGATCCTGAGGATGAGGCATGCCGACCGATCGTATGGACCGAGCACCAGGGCAGTGGGGTTCGCGGCGCCCGCGGCCTGAACAGGGAGCGGGATCCAGATGAGGCTTGTCGTCGATCTCAACCGGTGCCAGGGATACGCCCAGTGCGTCTTCCTCGCCCCGGACGTCTTCGCCCTGCACGGCGACGAAGCGCTGCTGTTCTCCCCTCGCTTCGACGAGGCACAGCGTGAACGGGTGGAAAAGGCTGCTGCCGCCTGCCCGGTCCAGGCCATCCTTGCCGACTACTCCGATGAGCCGACGAAGCGGGTGGAGCCCCATGCCGGCTGACACGGGCACCGAGGCCCTGCGACGCCAGGGCCGCATCGTCGTCGTCGGTGCCTCGCTCGCCGGTCTGCGTGCGGCGGAGACCTTGCGCGACAGGGGCTTCACCAGATCGCTGACCATGATCGGCGACGAGCCGTATGAGCCCTACGACCGGCCGCCGTTGTCCAAGCAGGCGCTGCTAGGGCGGGCGCGGCCCGAGGACACCGCGCTGCCGCGGCGACGCGACATCGACGCCGAATGGCGCCTGGGCGTCGCCGCCGCGGGTCTGGACCGGGACGCCAAGCGGGTACGCCTGGCGAACGGCGACACCGTCCCCTACGACCGCCTCCTGATCACCACCGGGACCAGAGCGCGGCCCTGGTTCAACCCGGAAGAGGCCGCGCTGGACGGGGTGTTCGCGCTGCGTACCCGCGACGACTCCGTACGCCTGCAGCGGAAGCTGGCCGGGGGCGTGTCCCGGGTGCTGGTGATCGGCGCCGGTTTCACGGGCTCCGAAGTCGCCTCCGCCTGCCGTGAATTGGGTCTTGAGGTCACCGTCGCCGAACGCGGGCCGGCCCCGCTGGTGGGCGCACTCGGCGGAGTGATCGGCGCGGTCGCGGACGGGCTGCAGCGCAAGCACGGAGTCGACCTGCGCTGCGGCATCAGCGTCACCGCCCTCGAGGGCGACGACCGGGGACGACTCAGGCGCGCCCATCTGTCCGACGGTTCGGCACTGGACGTGGAGGTGGCGGTCGTCTCGCTGGGCGCCGTCCGGAACACCGAATGGCTCGCCGGGTCGGGGCTGGCCGCGGGTCCCCGCGGGATCGCGTGCGACGCCGGATGCCGGGTGTTCGACGTCAATGGCATCGTCACCGACGACATCTACGCCGCCGGTGATGTCGCACGCAGCACCCACCCGCTGTTCGACTACCAGTTCCTGTCGCTGGAGCACTGGGGCAACGCGGTCGAGCAGGCCGAGATCGCCGCCCACAACATGACCTGCGCGGTTCCCGAGCGCCGTCCGCACCTGTGGCTGCCGATGTTCTGGTCCTCCCAGTTCGGTGTCAACATCAAGTCGGTCGGGGTTCCCTCCCTCGGCGACCAGATGGTCGTCGCCCAGGGGACGCTCGCCGAGGAGCGGTTCGTCGCGGTGTACGGGTACCGGGGCCGCGTCATCGCCGCGGCATCCTTCGACGGAGGCAAGTGGCTGGGGTTCTACCACGAGCAGATCGCATCCGCCGCGCCGTTCCCGTCGGAGTACCGCCTGGTCGACCGCCGGACCGAGACGCTGCAGCCGATCGACCCGGCCTTCCCCGACCCTCATCTGCCCACCCACGGGGCCACGGTCACGCTGACGGGTCACTCACCGAGCGAGCGGCGCGTCGAGTTCGTCGTTCCGTCTCATGCCTGATCACCGGCCCTGTACCGCTCAGAGCCCCGAGGAGACGCCATGACGCCCGGCCCCATCTCCGCACAGATCGTCGATTACGCCAATCGAGCCGATCCGTACCCGCTCTACGCGGAACTGCGCAAGACACCGGTCAGGCGGGAGGACGACGGCACCTACCTGGTGAGCACCTACTACGAGGTGCGGAACCTGGCCAACGACCCGCGGTTGAGCAACGACACGCGCAACCGCCCGCCGGGCTACGCCCGCACGGCGGACGCGGAGGACACAGGGCTGCCGCCGAGCTTCATCTTCACCGACCCGCCGGTGCACGACCAGCTGCGCGACACCATCAACCGGCCGTTCGGTCCCCCGCACAGCCCCAGATTCCTCGACGGCCTGCGCGGTGACCTGGCCAAGACCGTCACCGAGCTGCTCGACGCCTTCGAAGGCAAGGACCAGGTCGACATCGTCGAGGACTTCGCCTACCCCCTGCCCGTCACCGCCATCTGCAAGGTGCTCGGCGTGCCGCGCGAGGACGAACCGCGTTTCCACGGCTGGGCCGATGCCCTGGCGTCGTCACTCGATCCACAAGCCGGCGAGGAGGGCCAGAAAAAGGGACAGCAGGCGCGCCAGGACCTGGGCGCCTACCTGTCCGACCTGATCGAGACCAAGCGCCGCCACCCCGGCCCCGGGATTCTCAGCGCGCTCGCCCCCGACATGACACCGCAAGACCTGGAGGCCACCGCGGTGCTGCTCCTGGTCGCCGGCCACGAGACCACCGTCAACGCGATCACCAATACGACCCTGACCCTGCTGCGCCACCCCGACATCCTTGACCGGTTCCAGAAGGAGCCGGAGCTGGCCGTCCCGCTGATCGAGGAATTGCTGCGGTACGAACCCCCGGTGCAGTTCGTCCCGTGGACCACCGCCCTGGCCGACATCGACGTCGCCGGCACCACGATCCCAAAGGGCTCGCCGGTCTGGCTCATGCTGGCCGCGGCCAACCGCGATCCCAAGCGCTTCAAGGACCCTGACCGGTTCGATCCCGACCGCAAGGACAACGAGCACCTGGGCTTCTACACCGGCATCCACTACTGCTTCGGCGCCCCCCTGGCCCGTATAGAACTCCATCTGGCCGTCCCCGAACTGTTCCGCCGGGTCAAGTTCTCCCGGCTGCTCGAAGACCCGCCGCCGTACCGGGCCAACGCGGTGTTGCGCGGCCCCCGTCACCTTCCCGTGGCGATCGAGGGCGTCACGGCCTGAGCGCCGCCGAAGCGATGCATCGCCCACTTGGCGCGATATCCGGCTTCGCCGGACGGGCCGCCTTCACCGTGGTTCCCCGCCGGGGGGCATGGCTGTGCGCAGGGCGGTCACCTGGGTTCATGGGTGGCCGGCCTACGGGGAGGGCCCGGCGAACGGAGACGGCCTCACTCCTCACCGCGGTACCGGAGCCGGCCCGCGGTCAGCTGTCGAAGCCGCCGTCACCCTGGAGCTAAGCCGCCTTGGGGCGCGCCGGACGCGTGCCCGGGACGGGCTCCTGCGCATCCTCGGGCAGGAAGTCGTCCTCCCCGAAGTCCGGGGCCTGGAAGGGGTTTGTCGCCGGAGGCGGCGATGCCGCAGTGGGACGGCGGGGTTGCCATTCCGGAGCGGAGAACAGTGATGTCGAGTCGATGAGAGGTCTCGCTTTCGTTACAGGCCCCTGAAGGGGCCTGGCGTGCCATGACCGGGCACGGCGGTCCTACAACTTGGTCATCTTGGCGTACGGGCTCAAGATCCGCATCTGTTCCGCGCCGAAATCCACGAGCGCCGCGATTCCGTCCTCGATGCCGATCACCCGGCCGAGGCCGTAGGTGTCATGTGTGACCAAGTCGCCCATGGCGAAGTGCTTGGGAGCCGGTGTGACCGGGGCCTTGAAGGGGCTGGTGGGCAGGTGACGCTTCGGTGCCGCAGGCTTTGTCATGGCTCAGTATGAGCCCATGTCCACCCCGCTCGCTGTGGTCGTGGGCACAGATCTGGAGGGGATCAACCGCGTGACGCCGCTGACCTGGGGTTTCAACATATGGCGAGGCTAAATTCGACCGCAGGTCCGCTTCGCCGACAGTGGCTGACCTCTGCTCCGGCACGTACGGCACGAGCCTCGGCCGGGGGCAGCCATCCACGATGGCGGGTCTTTATGGTGCCCCTCGTCCTGCTGGACGGTTCAGGCGCCCGCGGCCGTGACGACGGCGTCCGTGGCGAACCCGAGCAGCAGGCCGATCAGGATGCACCAGGTGGTCAGCGTCTTCAGCCCGGACCTGCGTGCCACCGCCAGAAGTTCGATGACCACGTAGAGGATCGAACCGGCGGCGAGGCCGAGGAAGGCGATCGAGAGGGTGTCGTTGACGAGGTGCTGGCCGACGAGCGTGCCGGCGAAGGTGGGGCCGCCGCCGATCAAGCCGAGCCACAGCAGGGTGAGCCAGGACGGGCGTTCGCCCTCTGCGGCCAGGGGGGCGACGATGCCGAAGCCTTCGGTGGCGTTGTGCAGGCCGAATCCGACGATCAGCAGAAGGGCGAGGGAGAGCTCGCCCTTCGCGGCGGAGTTGCCGATGGCCAGGCCCTCGGCGAAGTTGTGCAGGCCGATGCCGGTGGCGATCATCAGGGCGAGCGAGCCGGCCTGGCTGCGGGTCCGGGGGGCCAGCTCGGCCGTGGCGGCGGCACCGGGCCCGGCGGGGCGTGCGGCGGTGGTCCGGCGGCGGGTGATCCAGGCGTCGTAGTGCACCAGACCCGCCAGCCCGATCGTCAGGCCGGCGGCCAGGGTGGCACCCCCGGAGGCGACCGTGCCCCACTCGTGCTTGCTCAGGGACTCGTCGACAGGCTCCCAGGCGTGGGCCAGAACGTCCCACACGAGGAAGACCAGGATGCCGATGGCCACGGCGTTCAGACCCGCCTTGAGACGGGGCGTGGGCCTGCGCAGGCGGCCGATGGGGAGGCCGAGGTAGATGGTGAAGCCTGCGATGGCGCCGAGCAGAGCGATATTCGCGCTGGACATGTGGAACTTCCTGGTCTGACGTGCGGGAACACGCCAGAAGCTAGGGGAGGTAAGGCTTGCCTAACAACCCGCGTGGTTCCGATTTCAAGGAAGCTTGGTGAAGTCGTTACCGGGCGGAAATAGCGGGGCCCGGTGCCCGGCCGCGGGTACTCGGGTGCTTTTGACCAGAGAAATAGTCTTTTGGCGATTTCGCCCGGCTTTATTAGCGATATGATGGATCCGTGGGACTGGATCACGCCTCGTTGACCACTCTCGCCGCCCTGGGCGACGATCTGCGCCGCCGCATGTTCGACTTCGTCCGGCAGGAGCGGCGGCCGGTCACGCGCGAGGAGGTGGCCGCAAGCCTCGGGATCTCCCGCAAGCTGGCCGCGTTCCACCTGGACAAGATGGTGGCGGTCGGCCTGCTCCAAGCGCACTACGAATCCCCCGCAGGGATGATCCACAAGGTCGGCCGCAGGCCCAAGGTCTACGAGCTGGTGGCCGAGGCAATCGCGGTGAGCATCCCCGAGCGCCGCTACGGAATGCTCGCCGACGTCCTGACCGAGGCCGTGGTGACCGAGGCCAGGGGCGAATCGGCCCGCGACACCGCGCTCCGCGTGGCGTATCGGCGCGGGGAGGCCCTGGGCAGCGCCGAGCGGGAACAGGCACGTCCCGGTCGGCTCGGTGCCGAGCAGGGGCTCAGCCTGGCCGCCGACACACTCCAGAAGTTCGGCTACGAGCCGGAGCGTGCCGCACCCACCCTGCTGCGGCTGCGCAACTGCCCCTTCCACCCCTTGGCGGCCAAGGCCCCGGAACTGGTCTGCGCTGTCAACCAGGCTTTCCTGGCCGGCTATCTGCACGGCCTGGGAAGCGACAAGACCACAGCGGTGCTCGCTCCGCGACCCGACGCGTGCTGCGTCGAACTCCGCGCGGACGGCGTGGCTCAAGGCCCCTCGGAACCCCGAACCGCCTGCGAGCGGTGAGCCGGCGCAGAGCCTGCGGCCCGGAAGCCTCCGTCAGCGAGGTGGCGTGGGTGCTCGCCGTCGATCGGGGGCTCGGCGAGCGGGCCCCGCCGGGCCGAGGAAGCGCCTCGATTCAAATGCTCACCGGAGCATGCCATGGCTACAAAGATCTATATGCACCGGGCTTCGGCTCCCACGGAACCGGAAGCGCGGCACACCGTGACGCCAGGGTCGTCCGCCTCCGACTGGGGGCTTCTGCTGATCAGGCTGACCTTCGGACTGCTGATGGCCGGTCACGGCGCTCAGAAGCTGTTCGGGCTTTTCGGGGGAAAGGGCCTGACGGCAACCGGTAATGGATTCGCAGCACTTGGATACCACCCCGGAAGGGTCTTCGCCCTGGTCGGCGGACTGTCCGAATTCCTCGGCGGCCTCGGTCTGGCCGCAGGACTGCTCACCCCGCTCGCGGCCGCTGCCCTGATCGGCGTGATGATCAATGCCATGGCCACCGTGACCGGTGCCCATGGTCTGTGGGAAACCCGCGGCGGCGTGGAGTACGGCGTCTGTATCGCTGTGGTCGCCTTGGCCGTCGCCATGACCGGTCCCGGCCGGCTGGCCGTTGACCGGTTCTTCCGCTGGGGTGCCGGCGGCTGGGCCGAGGGTGCCTTTGCCCTGGGCCTCGGCGGAATCGCTGCCGCCGTCGTGCTGAGTCTGTGAACCGTCCGATGCCGGTGAACGGCTGGGAGTCACCATGAACTCCACACACCCCGCCGAAGCCCGCGGTATGGGCGCGCCCCTATGGGCACGATGAGCGCTACTTGTGCTTCTCGCCCCCCTGGCCGCCGCCTGCCCGCCGGTGCGGTCCGGGCGGGTGACGTTTCGTGCGGCCCGTGCGCTGGGGAAATGCCGGGTCCGCTGCCGGGCAGGCCAAGGAGGACCCTCCGCCCGCGCCGGCGCCCCAGCCCACCCCGGACCTCTCTCCGTGCCGTTCGTGACTCCCCCCGCGGGCGGCACGGAGAGGGCCGGGGCCGGGGCCCCGACCACTGAACGGGGTCCCGGCCCCGAGACACCCCCATGGGACCGGCGGCGCCCGATCCGTACCCCGGTTCTGCCTGCCCCGCGTGACGCCCAGGCGCCGCGGTGTGCTCCTTCTGGCATGAGTGCGTACCTCCGTCTGCGCGCGGTGCCGCCCCCGGCACTGCGCAACAGCGCGACCTGGCTTGAACGACTTTTCGAGGGCGACGCGGAGACCGTCCGGCGCTGCCGGGACCAGGAGCGCATCTACGCCGGAGCTTCTCCGTGTCCCCTTGTCCTGAGCCGTCCCCGGACCCAGGTGGTGCTCGGCGGTCTGCCGGTGTTCCGTGCCGACCGGCACAGCACGTCGCTCCCGGTACTGACGGCGGCCCAGGCCCGCCGGGTGGCGGGGTTCCTCGCGGCGGCCGACTTCGAGGCGCTGTGGGAGACCGCCCGGGACGAACTGCCGCCGCGATAGGTGGCGTGATCGCGGAGCCCGAGACGAGGGGCGTCTTCGCGGCGGCGCACCAGGAACTGAGGGCGTTCTGCGCGCACACGGCCGAGTGCGGAGACGCGGTGGTGAAGTGGCTGTCGGAGGCGTGAGTTGTGCGTGAGGTGTAACAGTTCCGGCCCGCCGCGCTCTGTCCATGCGGGCGGCCGCGTCGGCCGGCCGGGACAGGGGACACGACTCGTGCAGTGGACGAACGGAAGCGGCGGAGCGTACGGAGACGATCCGTACGGTGGTGCCGGGTACGCGTATGCCTACGGCCACGAGGGGTACGAAGGCAACGGATACGGCAGCGAGGTCCACGGCCACGAGGGGTACGGCGGCGACACGGCCACGCTGCCCTGGGACCCGGTGCGGTTCACGCAGTGGGCGCAGCCCCACCCGACGGCGTGGGACGCCGCCCACGGCGACGTCCTCATGCCGGCCCCGGAGACCGAGACGCAGCCCAACCCTTTCATGCCGGTACCGGAATCCGGGCCGGGCCCGGATTCGCCGGAGAGCGAGTCGGCGCGGCCGGTCTTCGTGGACTCCTCGGGGCGACGTCAGCGCCTCGTGCAGCGCGCGGCGCGTCTGCTGGTGATCCCCGTCGGCGGCTACGTCGCCCTGCTGGTCAGCACCATGCTGGGCGGCCCCGGCATCAGCGCCCCGTTCGTCCCGCAGGCGGGTGCCGACCATACGGCCACGTCCCGGGCGACCGCTCCCGGCTCCCCGCCCGGCACCGGCCACTCGACGGCGAGCGCGGGCCCCACGGCGACGTACGAGAACTCCGGTCCGGCAGGGCGGCGGACGACCCCCGGTGCGACCGTCCGGCCGGTGGCCTCGACCGTCCCCGCGGCCACGTCCGGGTCCACCGCGGCGCCCACCAGGGCCATCTCCCCGACGGCCACCGCCACCCCGACCCCGCCCCTCCATGGGCGTGCCCGCGGGACGTCCCACAAGCCCGTGAAGTGACCCAAGGCCCTGACGTGACCGATCGCCGCAGCCGTACTGTTCCCGCCCACCGCCGCAGCCGCCAGATCACCCCCCGCACCCATTGGCTGATGCTGAGCGTGCTCGCGGTGACCTTGTCGACGGCCCTCCTGCTGCAGGGCTACACCCACCACATGTTCGGAATCACATCGGACGACGTGACCGGTGCCGGCGGACACAGCGAGGCGGTGCCCGCCCAGGTGAGCCACGGCGGCCCGGTGATCGCGAACGCCGCCGGGGCCGTGCACACCGCACGGCCCCAGGATCACACCATCGCTCTCACCTTCGACGACGGCCCCGACCCCGTCTGGACGCCGCGCATCCTCGACGTGCTGCGCCGCAACCATGTGCACGCGACCTTCT
>NZ_JBEYVV010000048.1:0-32411 GCF_040644155.1 Streptomyces sp. NPDC047022
CAACGGCAACACCACCGACGACGACACCCCCTCACGCAACGGCCAACGCGCCAGCACCACCCCCACCTCAGGCGCCAACCCCGCCGCCAGACGGGACGATGCGGGGCGGCCGGTGTCGCGCAGCGCGTCCACCGCGGCGAGCAGGACGTCACGGCCGCCCTCGCTCTCGTCCTCGGGGACACCTGCCGCCGCGCGCTCGTACAGGTCCGCGCCCTCCGCGAGGACCAGTTCCGTGTCGATCCCCGCCGGGATCTTGATCTCCGCGTGGTGGCGCCAGGTGCCGACCGGATCGCCCCAAGCCTGAACGGCGTAGGTCCACCGGCCCTCGAAGGGCGCGCTCACGGTGGCGCCCCAGCGGTCCGTTCCGGGGGCGAGTTCGCGCATCGGGGTCCAGGGGCCGGGGCGGCCCTGTGGATCGGTGAGGACGACGTTCGCGGCGACGGCGTCGTGGCCCTCGCGGAACACCGTGGCGGAGATCTCGAACTCCTCGCCGGCCACCGCTTTGGCCGGGCGGCGGCCTTGAAGGACGAGGGGGTGCACGTCCAGAACGGGGATACGGCCGACCGCCGCTCCCGTCGCGGCGGGCGGGGCGGGACGTGGGCCCGCGGACGGCTTCCGCGGGGCGGGGGTCGCGGTGTCGGACTCCCGTTCGGGTGAGGTGCCGGTGCCGGTTGCCAGGTGTGCAGGCGAGTGGTGCGTCGGGGGCATGGCCGCTCCTGTCCGCGTCAACGTGGGTGGCGGATCGGGGTGTCGGGAGTTGAGCCGGAGGGGGTTACCGGAGGAGCCTGCCCACCAAGTGCGGGTGGGCATTCCGGCACTTTGTTAACTACTCACGCGTATGTCTACCTTCAAGACCGGCCGCGTACGGAACGTCTCAAAGGACCGGCCCCACCCGCTGGCGGGCGAGGCCCTGTCGGGCCCAGGCCGGTAACGTTACGCGTGTCCGGTTAATTCTTGTTTACGCATGTGCGGTCCGTACGCGCGACACGCGTGCCCGGCCGGGCCGGATCGAACGGGCACGGGACGAGGTCAGGAACCGCCCACGTACAGCAGCCTGTTGGGCGACCCGGCGCCCGCGTCCCGGAGCCTTCCGGTCACGGCCTGCCGCACGAGTGCCCGACTCACCTGCGCCGGGGTCGCCTTGGGGTGGTCGCCGAGGTAGAGGGCGGCGGCGCCGGCGGCGTGCGGCGCCGCCATCGACGTTCCCGAGAGGGTCGCCGTGCCGGTGTCGCTCGCGGCGGAGTCCGAGGTGATCCCCACCCCGGGGGCGAACAGGTCGACGTCCGCGCCCCAGTTGGAGAAGGCAGCCCGGGAGTCGTCGCGGGCGCAGGCGCCGACCGTGATGGCCGGGGCGACGCGGGCGGGGGAGTAGAGACCGGCTGGGAGCCCGCCGTTGCCCGCGGCGACCACGTAGGTGACGCCGGAGGCGATGGAGGCGCGGACGGCCGCGTCCAGTTGCGCGTCGGCGTGGCCGCCCAGGCTCAGATTCGCCACGGCGGGCTTTCTGGCGTGCCGGGTCACCCAGTCGATGCCCGCTATGACCTGGGCGGTGGTGCCCGCGCCGCGGTCGTCCAGGACGCGCACGGAGACCACCTCGGCCCGCTTGGCGACGCCGTACGTGGTTCCCGCGATGGTTCCGGCCACGTGTGTGCCGTGGCCATTGCGGTCCGTGGCGGTCCTGTCGCCGTCCACGAAGTCCCAGCCGTAGCTCGCGCGGCCCCCGAAGTCCTTGTGCGAGACACGGATTCCGGAGTCGATGACGTACACAGTCACGCCCGCACCCGCGTTCCCCGACCAGGTGTAGCCGTGGTCGAGCGGCAGTCCGCGCTGGTCGATGCGGTCCAGGCCCCACGAGGGCGGGTCCCTCTGGACGCGGTCCAGCACGACCCTGCTGTCCTGGACCACCGAGGCGACACGGGAGTCCGCCGCGAGACGCCGGGCCCGCTGTGAGGTCGTCCGCACCGCGTAGCCGTTGAGCGCACTGCCGTAGACATGGCTTATTTTCACCCTGTACTGCTCGGCGAACTCCGTGCCGAGGGCCGACGAGGCCCTCGCCCCCGTTTTGAGGGTGACGATGTAGCTGCCGTTGACGGAGCCCGGTGCCCCGGCGCCGAGCACCGTCCCCTCCTCGGCGGCCCGGGCGGGCGGACCTGTGACCGAGAGCGCCACGACCGCCCACGCGGTGGTGAGACAGGTGGCCCAGCGTGCGCACAGGCGTCTCATCCGTGCCATGGCTCGAATCCCCCTCCTCGACCCGGCCTTGCACGGCCGGAGCCGGCCCCTCCCCGCGCTCCCCACCGGCCGGTACGCCTCCGGGCAGCCTCTCGTGCGCCGCGAACCCCCACAAGGTCACCCGGGAGGGCGGAATCGGCCATACCGGCTATGACCGCCATGTAAAGGTTGCGTAGTATTTCGGACGGATCCGCCGGGGCTCCAAGAATGGGCACCTGGGCCCGACAGCCCGTCCGGCGATTGAGGACGAGGCTGTTCAGGCCGGGACGGCGGGGGTCCGGGGGCGGTGCCTCCAAGGGAGGGTCATCACACCCCCGGATGTGGACAAACCCGACGGTGGGCGAGTCCGGCGGCGTACCGTCGGGGGTGACACTCCGCGTACGTCCTCCGTGAAGGTGGAACTCGTGAAGGCCATCCGCAGGTTCACCGTACGTCCCGTCCTCCCCGAAGCCCTTCACCCGCTGAGCGACCTGGCACGCAATCTGCGCTGGTCGTGGCATGCGGAGACCCGAGACCTCTTCCAGTCCGTCGACGCCGGGCGCTGGGCCGCCTCGGGCGGCGACCCGGTGCGGCTGCTGGGCAGCGTGCCGCCCGCCCGGCTCGCGGAACTGGCCGAGGACCGCCGCTTCCTGCGGCGACTCGCCGCTGCCGCCGACGATCTGGCCGACTATATGAGCGGCGACCGCTGGTACCAGTCGCGTGCCACCGACTTCGGCCTCCCCGCCGCGATCGCCTACTTCTCACCCGAGTTCGGCATCACGGCCGCGCTGCCGCAGTACTCCGGCGGCCTCGGCATCCTCGCCGGAGACCATCTGAAGGCGGCGAGCGACCTCGGTGTCCCGCTGATCGGCGTGGGGCTGCTGTACCGCCACGGCTACTTCCGGCAGACCCTTTCCCGGGACGGCTGGCAGCAGGAGCACTATCCGGTGCTCGACCCGAACGAACTCCCCCTGGCGCCCCTGCGCGAGCCGGACGGCACCCCTGCCCGGCTCTCCCTCGCCCTGCCCGGCGGACGCCGGCTCAAGGCCCGCATCTGGCTGGCGCAGGTGGGCAGGGTGCCGTTGCTCATGCTCGACTCCGACGTGGAGGAGAACGACCTCGGCGAGCGCAGCGTCACCGACCGGCTGTACGGCGGCGGCAGCGAGCACCGGCTGAAGCAGGAGATGCTGCTCGGCATCGGCGGGGTGCGCGCGGTGCGTACGTACTGCCGGCTGACCGGGCACCCCGAGCCGGAGGTGTTTCACACCAACGAGGGACACGCGGGCTTCCTCGGCCTGGAACGGATCGCCGAGCTGTGCGCCACCGGTCTCGACTTCGACTCCGCCCTGGAGGCGGTGCGGGCCGGTACGGTCTTCACCACCCACACCCCCGTCCCGGCAGGCATCGACCGCTTCGACCGGGAACTGGTGGCCCGCCACTTCGGCCCGGACGCGGAGCTGGCGAGCCTCGACGTGGGGCGCGTCCTGCGGCTCGGGATGGAGACGTACCCGGGCGGAGAGCCCAACCTGTTCAACATGGCCGTGATGGGCCTCAGGCTCGGCCAGCGCGCCAACGGCGTGTCCCTGCTGCACGGCAATGTCAGCCGGGAGATGTTCTCCGGACTGTGGCCCGGCTTCGACCCCGACGAGGTGCCGATCACCTCCGTCACCAACGGCGTACACGCGCCGACCTGGGTGGCACCCGAGGTGTTCCGCCTCGGCGCCCGGCAGATCGGCGCGGGGCGCACCGAGGAGGCCCTGTCGGTGGGCGGCTCCGACCGCTGGGACTCCATCAGGAACATCGCCGACCAGGAGATCTGGGATCTGCGCCGGGTGCTGCGCGAGCAGCTGGTCCTGGAGGTGCGCGAACGGCTGTACGCCTCCTGGCGTCAGCGCGGTGCGGGCGCCGCCGAACTCGGCTGGATCGACGGGGTGCTGGACCCGGACGTCCTCACGATCGGCTTCGCCCGGCGCGTACCGTCGTACAAACGACTGACGCTGATGCTGCGCGACCGGGACCGGCTGATGGAGCTGCTGCTCCACCCCGAGCGACCCCTCCAGATCGTGGTGGCCGGAAAGGCCCACCCGGCCGACGACGGCGGCAAGCGGCTGATCCAGGAGCTGGTCCGGTTCGCGGACGACCCGCGCGTGCGCCACCGCGTCGTGTTCCTCCCCGACTACGGCATGGCGATGGCACAGAAGCTCTACCCCGGCTGCGACGTCTGGCTGAACAACCCCCTGCGCCCGCTGGAGGCCTGCGGGACCAGCGGCATGAAGGCCGCCCTCAACGGCTGCCTCAACCTGTCCGTCCTGGACGGCTGGTGGGACGAATGGTTCCAGCCCGACTTCGGCTGGGCGATCCCCACCGCCGACGGCGTGGGCACCGACGAGGACCGGCGCGACGACCTGGAGGCGGCGGCGCTGTACGACCTGCTGGAACAGCGGGTGGCACCACGCTTCTACGAGCGGGGCTCCAGCGGGCTGCCGGACCGCTGGATCGAGATGGTCCGCCAGACGCTCACCCTGCTCGGCCCGAAGGTGCTGGCGGGCCGCATGGTCCGCGAGTACGTCGAGCGCCTCTACACCCCGGCCGCGCACGCGCATCGCGCGATGACCCCGGTGGCCGCACGGACGCTGGCCGACTGGAAGGCCCGGGTGCGGGGCGCCTGGCACGGCGTGACGGTCGACCATGTCGAGACCTCCGCCACCACGGCCCGGGCGGAACTCGGCACCACACTGGGCCTGCGGGTGCGGGTCGGCCTGGGTGACCTCGCCCCGGACGATGTCGAGGTCCAGGCCGTCTCCGGCCGGGTAGACGCGGACGACCGCATCGCGGACGCGACGACGGTCCCGCTGAAACCCGTCAGCGGCCCCGACCTCGAGGGCCGCTGGCTCTACGAGGGCCCGCTCGCCCTCGACCGCACGGGACCCTACGGCTACACCGTCCGCATCCTGCCCAGCCATCCGCTCCTCGCCTCGGGAGCGGAACCGGGCCTGGTGGCCGCGCCGCCGGACGGCTCGGCGGAGGGGGCAGGGGTGCTGCTGCGCTAGCGGCGGCACTGGGAACTGCGTGCGCTGTCCGCGGTCCTCCGGAGGGAGTCCTCCCTTCGGAGGACCGGTCACCGTCCTACGGCGCGGTCACATCTCCAGATCGGCGCACAGCTTGCGCAGCGCGGTTCCGCAGCGCCGCGCATACGCGTGCTGGAACCCCCGCGCCGCCGCGCCGCCCGCCTTCGTGTACCACTTGGCCGGGCGGCTGAAGGCCGTGACCGTCAGCCAGACCGTGCCGTCCCCGGTGCGGTCCACGACGAACGCCTCCTCGCCGCACTCGGGGTGGCCGGTGAGCGTGCCGTAGGCGCATCCCGCCCGTCGGCGCTCGTCCACCGTCCACACCACCCGGCAAGGTGCCTTGATCACCCCCGCAAGGGTGACGGTGACATCGGCTCCCGGTTCCGCCCTGTCCTTCTGCGTTGTGACGCCGACGCCCACGGCGCGGTGCATTTCCCAGGTCAGAACGGCGTCGGCGGCACGCCGGAACACCTCGTCACCCTCACCGATCCGGGTGCGCACGTGCAGGGAGTGGTAGCCCTCGGGGCACTGCCCGGCCTCGCGGGTCGCGCCGACTTCCTCGTACGTGAAGGACATGCCCACAGACTAGGCGGACCCCCGGCGGAACTTTCCCGCCGGGGGCCGCTGCGCTTGTGACAGGGGCGCGGGGAACTGCGCGAAAACTCCCCGCGCACCTGCGGGTGACGAGGCACCGGAGTGTGCCCGACAGGGGCGCGGGGAACCGCGCAGGATCCCCACGCACCCGTCGCGGCACCAGACCCCGCGAGCCCGGTCTGATCCAGACGAGAGGCCCTAGCTGACGTTGACCGCCGACCAGACCGCGGCCACCGTCTTGTACTCGGTGCTGCTTGACCCGTACAGGTCCTTGGCCGCCGAAAGGGTCCCCGTACGCGCCGACTTGTAGTTGGTCGTCGACGTGAAGTACGTGGTCAGCGCCTTGTACCAGATCTGCAGCGCCTTGTCGCGCCCGATCCCGGTGACCTTCGAGTTGTTGTACGTCGGGGAGTCGTAGCTGACCCCGTTGATGGTCTTCGAGCCGCTGCCCTCGGACAGCAGGTAGAAGAAGTGGTTCGCCACACCCGACGAGTAGTGCACATCGAGGTCGCCGACGCCGGAGGACCAGTTGTCGGCGGAGCCGCCGTCCTTGCTGGGCTTGTCCATGTAGCGCAGCGGCGTGCCGTCACCGTTGAGGTCGATCGTCTCGCCGATGAGGTAGTCGCCCTTGTCGGAGCTGTTGTTGGCGTAGAACTCCACGCCGGTGCCCATGATGTCGGAGGTCGCCTCGTTGAGGCCGCCGGACTCGCCCGAGTAGTCCAGGCCGGCCGTGTTGGCGGTGACTCCGTGGCTCATCTCGTGGCCGGCCACGTCCAGGGAGGTCAGCGGGTGGGTGTTGCCGCTGCCGTCGCCGTACGTCATGCAGAAGCAGTCGTCGTCCCAGAACGCGTTCTCGTACGAGTTGCCGTAGTGCACGCGGGAGTACGCGGCCGTGCCGTCGTCCTTGATGCCGGAGCGGCCGAACGTGTTCTTGTAGAAGTCCCAGGTCTCCTGCGCGCCGTAGGCGGCGTCGACGGCCGCGGTCTGGTCGGCGGAGGAGCTGGACGCCTTCCCGGTGCCCCAGGTGTTGTCCGAGTCGGTGAACAGGGTGCCTTTGGACGTGCTGGAGCTGTGCGACTTGTTGTACGTCTTGTGGCCGCCGCGTGTGGTGTCGTACAGCTGGTAGCTGGAGCCGCTCTTGTAGGTGTTCAGGCTGACGGTGCCGGAGTAGAGGCTGTTGCCGGTGCCGGTCGTGGCGGTCTCCACGTCCTGGTGCTGGAAGAGCTTCTTGCCGGTGGCGGCGTCGGTGATGACGTGCAGCCGGCTCGGCGTGCCGTCGTCCTGGAAGCCGCCGACGACGGTCTCGAAGGCGAGGACCGGCTTGCCGGAGCCCGCCCAGATCACCTTGCGCGCGCCGTCCGAGGAGGACTTGGCGGAGCCGAGGGTCTTCGCGGCGGACACAGCCGCCTTCTCGGCCTTGGCGACGGTGATCCCCGGCTTGAGCGAGGCCACCTTGATGGCCTCGTTCGTCGCTCTGGTCACGCCCTCGGTCTTGCCGGACTCGGACTCGTGGACGACCAGGTCGCCGCCGAGGACCGGAAGGCCGGCGTAGGTGCGCTCGTAGCGGGTGTGGACGGTTCCGTCGGCGTCCTTGACGACGTCCTTGACGACCAGCTTCTCCTTGACGCCCAGGCCTATCTTCCGGGCGGTCTCGGTCGCCGTCGTCTCGGCTTCCTTGATGAGGGAGGCGCGCGCGCCGGCGGACAGCGCGAGAGGGGCCCCCGCGAGGTGCCGGCTGTCCTTTCCGGCAGCGGAGGCCGGGTGGGCGCTTGCGACACCGGTGGTCAGTCCGGTGGCGAGCAGGGCTCCGGCCGCGACAGCGGTGGCGATGGCCAGAGTGGTGCGCTTGTGACGCGCGTAGAGGGGAGTCACGCAAGCTCCTTATGGGGGGCTGCCATGCGACGTGGGGAGGCCGCACGGTAGGTGTGAAGTTGCGGTGCGGGTGAGCCGTGCGGTGGAAGAGTGACATCAGCGTCGCGTACATGTCATGACCCTGAAGCGACCTTGACTCAAAATCGACCATCGGATGAACGGAAATGCTTGTGGCGTGGGCCACTGTGCCGGTCAAGCGTGAGCCAAGATCGTTCCCGGATGTCGCAAAAGGCGCCGTACCGGAAGGGTGGCCTCCCGGCACGGCGCCCTCTCGCTCGACGGTTCCTGACGGCAGTTCAGGTTCCGTTTACGGGAACGTCAGCTTCCATCCGTTGATGGTCCCGACGTCCTGTGCCGCCTTGTCCTGGACCTTCAGCTTCCAGGTCCCGTTGGCCGTTTCGGAGGAGGCGTTGACCGTGTAGGTATCGGTCACGTTGTCCGCCGAGTCCGACGAGCTGAAGTTCTTCAGCCGGTAGGCGGTGCCGGACGGGCCGATCAGATCGATCACCAGGTCACCGCGCCAGGTGTGCGTGATGTTCGGGGTGACCTGGAGGTTGCTGGGCGCGTTGCCGCTGCGCCCGGTCACGGAGATGGACGAGGTGACCGCGGGCCCGTTGTCCGGGATCGTGACCTTGGTGTTGCTCTCGAACACCGTGCCTCCGCCCCCGCCCCCGCCGCCGCCACCGGAGCGCGATCCGACCGCGATCGCCGCCCACGCGTCCTGCACCGCCTTGTACTCGGTGCTGGAGGTGCCGTACAGCTCGCCCGCCGCCGCGAGCGTCCCGGTGCGGGCCGCCGCGTAGTTGGTGGTCGAGGTGAACTTGGTGGTGAGCGCCCGGTACCAGATCTGCAGCGCCTTGTCGCGGCCGATGCCCGTGACCGGCAGGCCGTCCGAGGTCGGGCTGTTGTAGGTCACGCCGTTGATGACCTTGGTGCCGCTGCCCTCGCTCAGCAGGTAGAAGAAGTGGTTCGCGGGACCCGACGAGTAGTGGACGTCGAGCCCTCCGAGCCCGGAGTACCAGCTGTCCTTGGACGCCCCGTCCTTGCTGGGCTTGTCCATGTAGCGCAGCGGGGTGCCGTCACCGTTGATGTTGATCTTCTCGCCGATGAGGTAGTCGCCGACGTCCGACGAGTTGTTCGCGTAGAACTCGACGCCGGTGCCCATGATGTCGGAGGTCGCCTCGTTGAGGCCGCCGGACTCCCCGGTGTAGTCGAGGCCCGCGGTGTTGGAGGTGACGCCGTGGCTCATCTCGTGGCCCGCCACGTCCAGCGCGGTCAGCGGGTCGTTGTTGCCCGAGCCGTCGCCGTACGTCATGCAGAAGCAGCTGTCGTCCCAGAACGCGTTCACGTACGAGTTGCCGTAGTGGACTCGCGAGTAGGCCGCCTTGCCGTCGTTCTTGATGCCCGAGCGGCCGAACATGTTCTTGTAGAAGTCCCACGTCTCCTGCGCGCCGTAGTGCGCGTCGGCGCCCGCGGTGGCGGCGTTGGACGTCGTGCCGTTGCCCCAGGTGTCGTTCGACTGCGAGAACAGCGTGCCGGTGCCGGACGAGCCGTGGTTCAGGTTGTACGTCTTGTGGCCGCCGCGTGAGCCGTCGTTCAGCGTGTACGTCGAACCCGACTGCGTGGTGGTCAGCGTGACCTGCCCGCTGTACTGGGTGTTGCCGACGCCGGTCTCGATGCCCTGGTAGCGGAAGAGCTGCTTGCCGGTGGTGGCGTCGGAGATGACGTGCAGCGCGTTCGGGGTGTCGTCGTCCTGGAACCCGCCGATCACCGTCTCGTACGCGAGAACGGCCTTGGCGCCGACCGCCCAGATCACCTTGCGGGGCGCGCGCTCGGCCCCGGCCTGCTTCGAGCCCGCGGCCTTGGCGACGGACAGCGCCAGCTGCTCCGCCTTGGAGGCGGTGACCGCGGGTGTGAGCGAGCCGACCTTGATGGTGGCCTGGCTGGCCTTGATGACCTGCTCGGTCGCCCCGGACTTGGACGTGTCCACGATCAGGTCGCCGCCGAGCACCGGGAGGCCGGCGTAGGTGCGCTCGTAGCGGGTGTGGACGGTGCCGTCGGCGTCCTTGACGACATCACGGACGACCAGCTTTTCCTGCGGGCCGAGGTCGATCGCCCGGGCGGTGTCCGCCTTCGCCGCGTCGGCGTCGCGGATCAGTTCGGCGCGCTGCGAGGGGGAGAGCTTCAGCGCCATGTGGGCGGGGTTCATGTTCCCGGCGGGTGCGGCCGGGGCGGCGCTCGCCGCGCCCGACTGGACGGCGGCGGCCAGCAGGGCCGAGACGCCGACGAGGGCGACGGCCGAGGCGCGGTGGGCGGGGGCGTGGGAGGTGCGTCTGCGAGAGGAACTGCTTCTCAACACTGACTCCTTGCTGCGTGGCCGCGGGGTGCGCGGCCGTGGGGAGACCCGGGCGGAAGGTGGCCGTCCGGGCAGAGCAGGAGGAACGCGAAATCACGTGCGTGAAGGAACAGCCCACGACACAGCGGTCAAGCTGTGGGGTTGCTGTGGAGGGGCCGTGGGAAGCGTGTCAGGGGATCACGCCCACTGTCAGGACCGCGTCAATAAGTTGACCGAAATCGTTCGTTGGGTGGATAGTCATGTCCGCTATATGGACTGTTCGCCGAATGTTCGAGTGCCTCCCGTAGGGACCGGGAGGCCCCGGATCCGGCCACCGCAGCGGATCCGGGGCACACGCCCCGGCTCACTCACACGAGACTGTCGCGCCACGCCCTGTGCAGATCGGCGAACCGTCCCGTGCCCGCGATCAGTTCGGCCGGGCTTCCGTCCTCCACGACGCGGCCGTCCGCCATGACCAGCACCCGGTCCGCGATCTCCACGGTCGACAGCCGGTGGGCGATCACGACGGCCGTACGGCCCCGCAGCACCGTCACCATCGCCCGCTGCACGGCCCGTTCACCAGGGATGTCCAGGGAACTGGTCGCCTCGTCCAGGATCAGGACCGCAGGATCGGCGAGCAAGGCGCGGGCGAAAGCCACGAGCTGGCGCTGCCCGGCGGAGATGCGTCCGCCGCGTTTGCGTACGTCCGTGTCGTAGCCGTCGGGCAGCGCGCTGATGAAGTCGTGGGCGCCGATCGCCTTGGCCGCCTGCTCGATCTCCTCCCGGGTGGCGTCGGGGCGGCCGATCGCGATGTTCTCGGCGACCGTGCCGGAGAACAGGAACGCCTCCTGAGTGACCATCACCACGCCGCGCCGCAGCTCGGGCACGGACAGGTCGCGCAGGTCCACACCGTCGAGCAGGACCCGCCCGCCGGAGGGGTCGTAGAAGCGGGCGAGCAGCTTGGCCAGGGTCGACTTGCCCGCGCCCGTCGCGCCGACCACCGCCACCGTCTGCCCGGCGGGCAGCGTCAGCGAGAACCGGGGCAGCACTTCGCCGCCCGTGCGGTACGCGAAGCGGACGTCATCGAAGACGACCTCGCGGCCGGGGTGCTCGTCCTTCGGCTCGGGCAGCGGCTTCGGCGACGACGGCTCGGGGACCGACGGGGTCTGGGCCAGCAGTCCGGCGATCTTCTCCAGTGAGGCCGCCGCCGACTGGTACGAGTTGAGGAACATGCCCAGCCGGTCGATCGGGTCGTACAGCCGGCGCAGATACAGCACCGCCGCCGCCAGCACCCCCAGCTCCAGCGAGCCGGAGGCCACCCGGTAGGCGCCCCAGAGCACGATCACCGCGACCGCCGTGTTGGCGACCAGCCGCGAGCCGACCACATAGCGGGCCATCTCCAGGAGCGCGTCGCCGTTGGTGCGTTCGTGCCGCCGGTTCAGGCCCCGGAAGACTGTCTCGTTCGCGGCCTCCCGGCGGAAGGTGCGCACCGGCCGGATGCCGTTCATCGTCTCCACGAACTTCACGATCACGGCCGCGATCGCCGTGGACCGCGACCTGTACACGCGTCCCGCCCGCCGCTGGTAGAGCCGGATCAGGAGGTACAGCGGCACGAACGAGGCCACCGCCACCGTGCCGAGGCCCGCGTCCAGCCAGAGCAGCATCGCCGAGATGTACGCGAACGACAGGATGACCGTGACCAGTTCCTGGAGGCCCTCGCTGAGCAGTTCCCGCAGGGACTCCACGTCCGTGGTGGAGCGTGAGATCAGCCGGCCCGAGGTGTACCGCTCGTGGAAGTCGACGCTCAGCGCCTGTGCGTGCCGGAAGATCCGGCCGCGCAGGTCGAGCAGCACGTCCTGGTTGACGCGTGCGGAGGCATCGATGAACGCGTACTGGAGAGAGCCGGAGAGCAGCGCGCACACGCCGTAGGCCACGCCCACCGCGATCAGCGGACCACGGTCGTGGTCGCGCAGCGCCGGTACGGCCCGGTCGATGGCGTACGCCACGAGCAGCGGGCCCGCCTGCACGGCCGCCTGCTGAACCAGCAGCAGAAGAGTGGTGAGGACGACCCGGGACCTCATCGGGGCGAGCAGCGAGCGCAGCAGGGCGGCCGTGGCGCCGGGCGGCGCGGGCAGGACATCGTCGTCGAAGGGGTCGGCGGGGTGGGCGGTGCCGACGGTGTCGTGCGGGCGGGGGAATTCGTCCGCGTCGCCCGGAGCGCTGGAGGTGGACGAGGCGGAGGAGGGGGCAGGGGCACTCATCGGTCGTCCTCCTTCTTCCCGGGCGCGTTCCCGGGCGCGTTCCCGGGCGCATTCCTGGACGCATTCCTGGACGCATCCTTCGACGCACCCGCGAGTGCGCTCCCAGATGCTTCCCCGGACGGTTCCCCGGACATCAAATGGGCGTATTCGGCGTTGGTGCGCAGCAGTTCGTGGTGGGTGCCCACGGCCGCGATACGGCCGCCGGACAGCAGGGCGACCCGGTCGGCGAGCAGCACGGTGGAGGACCGGTGGGCCACGATGAGCGCGGTGGTCTCCGTGAGGACCCGCCGCAGCGCGGCCTCCACGGCCGCCTCGGTGTGCACGTCCAGCGCCGACAGCGGGTCGTCGAGGACGAGGAACCCGGGCCGGCCGACGACGGCACGGGCCAGGGCCAGCCGCTGGCGCTGGCCGCCGGACAGGCTCAGCCCCTGCTCGCCGACCTCGGTCCGCGTGCCCTGCGGCAGCGTGTGCGCGAAGGCGGCCTGCGCGACGGTGAGCGCCCGCTCCAGCTCCGGCTCGCCCGCGTCCTCGCCGGCGCCCATGAGCACGTTCTCCGCGACGCTCGCCGAGAACAGGGTGGGCTCCTCGAAGGCGACCGCCACCCTGGACCGCAGTTCCTCGCGGGACATCGCCGTGATGTCCCGCCCGTCCACGGTGATGCGCCCCGAGGACACCTCGTGCAACCGGGGGACCAGCGCCGTGAGCGTGGTCTTGCCGCTCCCGGTCGCGCCGACCAGGGCCATGGACTCGCCGGGGCGGATATGGAGGTCGACGCGGTCGAGGACGGGCGGGGAACCGGGCGGGGCGTCGGGGTAGTGGAAGGTGACGCCCTCGAAGCGCAGACCGCCGTGTGTGTCCTCGGCCGCGTCGGCCGCCGTCCCGGTGGTCCCGGGGTCCTCCGGCTCCGCGTCCATCACCTCGAAGTAGCGCTCGGTCGCGGTCGCCGCCTCCTGGGTCATCGCCAGCAGGAAGCCGATCGAGTCGACGGGCCAGCGCAGCGCGAGCGCCGTGCTCAGGAACGCGACCAGCGTGCCCGTCGACAGGTCACCGTCCGCCACCTGTACGGCGCCCAGCACCAGCGCCGCCCCGATCGCCACCTCGGGCAGCGTCACGATCACGGCCCAGATGGCCGCCAGCAGCCGGGCCTTGCGCAGTTCGGTGGCGCGCAACTTCCGCGACAGCTCCTTGAAGGCCCGCGCCTGGCTGCGGTGACGCCCGAACCCCTTGATGATCCGGATCCCGAGGACGCTCTCCTCGACGACCGTCGTCAGGTCCCCGACCTGGTCCTGGGCGAGCCGTGCCACCTCGGCGTACCGGCCCTCGAAGACGACGCAGAGCCACATCACCGGCACGGCGGGCCCCAGGACGACCAGCCCCAGCGTCCAGTCCTGCCCCAGCATGATGATGACGCCGATAAGAATCGTCACCCCGTTGACCAGCAGGAACGTCAGCGGGAACGCGAGGAACATGCGCAGCAGCATCAGATCGGTGGTGCCCCGCGACAGCAGCTGCCCCGACGGCCAGCGGTCGTGGAAGGCGACCGGCAGCCGCTGCAGATGCCGGTACAGATCCGCCCGCATGTCCGCCTCCACCCGGGATAGCGGCCGGGCCACGAGCCAGCGCCGTATGCCGAACAGCAGCGCCTCGGCGATCCCGAGCAGCAGCAGATACAGCGCGCCGGTCCACACACCGGCCGGATCCCGCCGTGCCACCGGCCCGTCCACCATCCACTTCAGGACCAGCGGGATCACCAGGCCGACGCACGACGCGACGGTGGCGACGAACGCGGCGGTCAGCAGCCGCGCCCGCACGGGCCGCACATACGGCCACAAGCGCAGCAGGGTCCGTACGGTGGAACGGTCCTTGGGAGTTACACGTTGTCTGGGCATCGAAGCGAGCCTACGGACCGGCACTGACAGTGCCCACCGAGTTTTGGCCCCCTCCGGATCCGCCCTTGGTCCTACGACCTGCGCGTTCAAACAGCCGGACGAGAGGGCCGGCACGTGGACGCGGTCGCAGGGGACTCCTCTTCGCCGGCTCGGTCCGGGCGGTGGTTCACGCTTTCACCCTCAGCAGCAGCACCGACCGCCCCTCCACCGTCAGCGCCGTCCCCGCCCGGTGGACCGTCCCCGGCGCCCGCCCCTGCTCCTCCCGCGAGGTGTCGACGACGACCTCGTAGTGCTCCGCCCACGGCGGCCCCGGCAGGACGAAGCCCTCCGGCCGGTCCCCGGCGTGCAGCACCGCGAGGAAGCTGTCGTCCACCACCGGCGCTCCGCGCGCGTCCCGGCCCGGTATGTCCCGGCCGGAGAGGTACATGCCCAGCGTGGCCGCGGGCGCGTACCAGTCGCGTTCCGTCATCTCCTCCCCGCGTGCCGTGAACCACGCGAGGTCCCTGAGGCCGTCCGCCGAATGCGCCCGCCCGGAGAAGAACGCACGGCGGCGCAGCACCGGATGTCGGTGGCGCAGCGCGATCACACGGGACGTCAGGTCGAACAGCGCCCGCCAGCCCGGCTCTGCGAGCAGGGTCCAGTCCACCCAGCCGATCTCGTTGTCCTGGCAGTAGGCGTTGTTGTTGCCGTGCTGGGTTCGGCCCATCTCGTCCCCGGCCACCAGCATCGGGACCCCCGTCGACAGCAGGAGGGTCGTCAGCAGGTTCCGCAGCTGGCGCCGGCGCAGGGCCCGAACGCGCGCGTCGTCCGTCTCCCCTTCCGTGCCGCAGTTCCAGGACCGGTTGTCGTCGGACCCGTCACGGTTGCCCTCGCCGTTGGCCTCGTTGTGCTTGCGCTCGTAGGACACCAGGTCGCGCAGGGTGAAACCGTCGTGCGCCGTCACGAAATTGACCGAGGCGTACGGCCGCCGGCCGCCCCAGGCGTACAGGTCGCTCGAGCCCGACAGGCGGTAGCCGAGGTCCCGTACGTCCGGCAGCGCACCCCGCCAGAAGTCCCGTACGGCACCCCGGTAGCGGTCGTTCCACTCCGTCCACAGCGGGGGGAACGCCCCGACCTGGTAGCCGCCCGAGCCCACGTCCCAGGGCTCCGCGATCAGCTTGACCCGGCGCAGCACCGGGTCCTGGGCGATCACCGCCAGGAACGGGGACAGCATGTCGACGTCGTGCATGGACCTCGCCAGGGCCGCCGCCAGATCGAAGCGGAAGCCGTCCACGCCCATCTCGGTCACCCAGTAGCGCAGCGAGTCGGTGATCAGCCGCAGCACGTGCGGCTGCACCACGTGCAGCGTGTTGCCGCAGCCCGTGTAGTCCGCGTACCGGCGGGCGTCCGGCTGGAGACGGTAGTAGCCGCGGTTGTCGATGCCCTTGAGGGACAGCATCGGGCCGAGTTCCCCCGCCTCCGCCGTGTGGTTGTAGACGACGTCGAGGATCACCTCGATCCCGGCCGAGTGCAGGGCCCGTACCATCCGCTTGAACTCGCCGACCTGCTGACCCGTCGTACCGGAGGAGGCGTAGGCCGCGTGCGGGGCGAAGTAGCCGATCGAGTTGTAGCCCCAGTAGTTGCGCAGGCCTCGGCTGAGCAGGTGGTCCTCGTGCGCGAACTGGTGCACCGGCAGCAGCTCCACCGCCGTCACGCCCAGCTTCACCAGGTGCTCGATCGCCGCCGGGTGCGCGAGGCCCGCGTAGGTGCCGCGCAGTTCCTCGGGTATGCCGGGGTGCAGCCGGGTGAAACCGCGCACATGCAGCTCGTAGATGACCGAGTCCGCCCAGGGCGTCTTCGGGCGGTGGTCGTCGGCCCAGTCGTCGTCATCGTGCACGACCACGCCCTTGGGGACGTGGGGTGCCGAGTCCCGCTCGTCGCGCACGGTGTCCGCGACATGCTGCTGCGGCCAGTCCCGCACATGCCCGTACACCTCCGGCGGCAGGCGGAAGTCGCCGTCCACGGCCCGCGCGTACGGGTCCAGGAGCAGCTTCGCCGGGTTCCAGCGCGCCCCTGTCCACGGGTCCCAGCGGCCGTGCACCCGGAATCCGTACCGCTGCCCGGGCATCACGCCGGGCACGAAGCCGTGCCAGATCTCGTGCGTCAGTTCGGTGAGCCGGACCCGGGTCTCGCGGCTGTCGGCGCCCCGCCCGTCGAACAGGCACAGCTCCACCGCCTCCGCGCCGCCCGCCCACAGCGCGAAGTTGGTGCCCACCGTTGCGTCCGGGCCCGCGCGAAAGCGTGCCCCGAGCGGGGTGGGCGCACCCGGCCACACCGGCGCGGAGGGGATCTGGGGCCGGTCGCCGTGCGGCAGGTCGGCCGGGCGCGCGGACCGTCCCTCGTCCGCCCGCTCCTCCTGTACCGCCTCCCGTACCGCCTTCTGCTCCGTCTCCTGCACTGCCTCCTGCACTGCCTTCTGCTCGGCTGCGCTCGACACGCTTCGGCCTCCCGCGGCTCGTCGGGACGACACGGAAAAGAGCGCACGGTGCCCCGCTCATTCCTGGCCTGTCCGCCTTCGGGGCGCCCCTGCGGCTCACGGGCGCGGCTCCCCCGTCGTGTCGTCCTTTCCACTGTTCTGCCCAGAGCGTGGCTCGCACTCACGTTTCCCCAGGAGGGGCTGGGTCGTTGTGATCGTCGTGATGCACGTACACACGCGCGCGCGGCGCGCAAGGGCCGCGCTGACCGCACTGGCCGCGGTACTGACCTGGGCGGCCCTCCTGGCCGGCTGCACCTCCCACGGATCATCCGACGACAAGCCCGGCTCACCGCCCGTGCCCGGCGATGTCATCCGTGTCTTCCCCGGCGACGGCAGCAAGGGCGTGTACGCCGACCGGCGGTTGAGGGTCCTCGTGCCGACCGGCCGGCTGGAGTCGGTGACCGTTGTCATGTCGCAGGACGGACAGGACTGGCCGGTGCCCGGTCATCTCTCTCCCAACGGCAAGGTCTGGGTGCCCGAGAGCCGTCGCCTCGCCCTCGCCGCCAAGTACACCGTCAACGCTGTGGCCCACGACGGCGAGGGCCGCCGCACGGCCCGCCACGCCACCTTCACCACCTTCGTCCCCGGACAGCGGTTCATCGGGTACCTCACCCCCGAGAACAACACGACCGTGGGCACCGGAATGATCGTCTCCGTACAGTTCAACCGGGCGATCGAGGACCGGGCCGCCGTCGAGCGCGCGATCCGCGTGACCGCCCGGCCGGCGGTCGAGATCCGCCCCCACTGGTTCGGCAACGACCGCCTCGACTTCAGGCCCGAGCACTACTGGAAGCCCGGCACGAGGGTCACCGTCGGGCTGCGGCTGCGGGACGTGGAGGGCGCGCCCGGGGTGTACGGACTCCAGTACAAGGACATGTCGTTCACCGTCGGCCGCAGCCAGACCTCGCTCGTCGACGCAGCCGCGCACATGATGCAGGTCCGCCGGGGCGGCAAGCTCATCGCCACGGTGCCGATCACCGCGGGCGGTCCGAAGACCACCACGTACAACGGCAAGATGGTGGTGATGGAGATGCTCGAGGTCACCCGCATGGACAGTCATACGGTCGGGTTCGGCGGCGAGTACGACATCGCGGATGTCCCGCACGCCATGCGCCTGACCGACTCCGGGACCTTCGTGCACGGTAACTACTGGGCCCCCTACGCCCCTGGGCACGTCAACGTCAGCCACGGCTGCGTGGGGCTGCGGGACGTCAAGGGCGGGGACTCCCGGACCCCGGCGGGCTGGTTCTACGAGCGCAGTCTCGTCGGCGACGTCATCGAGGTCGTCCACAGCAAGGACAAGAAGGTCGCTCCCGACAACGGGCTCGGCGGATGGAACATGGGCTGGAGCGCCTGGAAGGCGGGCGGCGCGGTGCGGTAGGGCGTGTCGCCCGAAGGGAGGCCGGGGCACGCGGGGGGCGCACCCCTGTCCTCTCCGTGCGCCTGCGCGCGGTATGGATTTGGGACTGAACGGTGACAATCGGGGGGAGTCATCGAGCCCGGGCGTGAGATTAATCTTGCGCCATGAGCGCGCGGGTCGCGCTGGGGTGCGGGCCTGGTCAGGCCGTGCGAGGGGAGAAAGAGCAACGTGAACGGGCGACCGATATCGGGGGCGTCGGTTGGTGTGAGCCGCAGGGCGGGTCGCAGGCGCAAGGGGCTGTCGGCACTGATATTCGGTGCCCTGCTGCTGACCGCCACCGCATGCGGCGGGGGCGGCGGTTCCGGTTCGGGGAGCGCCGGCGGCAACGGCAAGAGCGATGAGCAGACGGGCAGCAAGCAGTCGCAGGCCGTCGTCACGATCGCCCCGAAGAACGGGGCCAAGGCCGTGGACACCAGCGGAATCCTGAAAGTGACGGCGGCCAAGGGCAAGCTGACCGAGGTGAAGGTCGAGGACGCCAAGGGCCGTCAGGTGCCGGGGACGATATCCGGCGGGGGCACCGCCTGGACGCCCTCGACGCACCTCGCCTCGGCCACCGCGTACAAGGTCCACGCGGTCGCCAAGGACTCCGCGGGCCTGACCTCCGCCGAGGACTCCTCTTTCACCACGCTCACACCGCACAACAGCTTCACCGGCACCTACGAGCCCGACGACGGCACCACGGTCGGCGTGGGCATGCCGTTCTCGATCCGCTTCGACCGGGGCATCACGCACCCGGCCGATGTCCAGAAGGCCATCAGCATCAAGACCGAGCCGGCCGTGGACGTCCGCGGCCACTGGTTCGGCAACGACCGCCTCGACTTCAGGCCCGAGCAGTACTGGAAGGCCGGCACCAAGGTCACCGTGGACATCAACCTCGACGGCGTCGAGGGACGCCCCGGTGTCTACGGCAAGCAGGTCAGGACGGTCCACTTCACCATCGGGCGCAGCCAGGTCTCCACCGTCGACGCCAAGACCGACAAGATGGTGGTCATGCGCGACGGAAAGGTGTTCAAGACCCTTCCGGCCACCACCGGCAAGCCGGGATACGACACCTGGAACGGCCAGATGGTCATCAGCGAGCGCCTCGAAGTGACCCGGATGAACGGCGAGACCGTCGGCTACGGCGGCGAGTACGACATCAAGGACGTGCCGCACGCCCAGCGCCTGACCGACACCGGCACCTTCATCCACGGCAACTACTGGGGCGGCGACGCCTTCGGCAACTACAACGCGAGCCACGGCTGTGTCGGTCTGCGCGATGTGCGCGGCGGATACGACAAGTCGGCGCCCGCCGCCTGGTTCTACGACAACTCGATGATCGGTGACGTCGTCGTCGTGAAGAACGCCCACGACAAGACGGTCGCTCCCGACAACGGGCTCAACGGCTGGAACATGCCCTGGGACGAGTGGATCAAGTAGCACCGCACGGGGCACCCCCTGGGGCACCCCGGTGGAGGACACGGGACCGGACCCGGTGTGTCGCTGTGAGCGAGCACACCGGGTCCGGTCCCGTTAGTGCCCGTTAACCTTCCTGCATGACTGTGACTGTGCATCTCGAAGTCGCCGAGGGTGTGGGCACCATCCGCCTGGACCGTCCGCCCATGAACGCGCTGGACGTAGCCACCCAGGACCGGATCAGGGAACTCGCCGAGGAGGCCACGCGCCGCGAGGACGTACGCGCCGTGGTCCTCTACGGCGGGGAGAAGGTCTTCGCGGCGGGCGCTGACATCAAGGAGATGCAGCGCATGGACCACGCGGCGATGGTCCTGCGCTCGCGCGCCCTCCAGGACTCCTTCTCGGCCGTCGCCCGCATCCCCAAGCCGGTGGTCGCCGCCGTCACGGGTTACGCCCTGGGAGGTGGCTGCGAGCTCGCGCTGTGCGCGGACTTCCGCATCGCCGCCGAGAACGCCAAGCTGGGCCAGCCGGAGATCCTGCTCGGCCTGATCCCCGGCGCGGGCGGCACCCAGCGGCTGGCGCGCCTCATCGGGGCGTCCAAGGCCAAGGACCTCATCTTCACGGGCCGCATGGTCAAGGCGGACGAGGCGCTGACCCTGGGCCTGGTGGACCGGGTGGTGCCCGCCGAGGACGTGTACACCGAGGCGCACGCCTGGGCGGCGAAGCTCGCCCAGGGTCCCGCCATCGCGCTGCGCGCCGCCAAGGAGGCCATCGACACCGGCCTCGAGACGGACATCGAGACGGGTCTCGCGGTGGAACGGAACTGGTTCGCGGGCCTGTTCGCGACCGAGGACCGCGAGCGCGGGATGCGCAGCTTCGTGGAGGAAGGTCCGGGCAAGGCGAAGTTCGTCTGAGCCTGACGGTCCTGACAGTCCTGTCAGTCCGTCATCGTCCATACGGACAAGCCGAGTTCGCGTCCCCCGACCGAGCGGTTTATCCCGGCCTTAAGGCGAGCTTAAGCACCTTATGCCGAGGGATGTTGGGCGACCGAACCCAACTGGCCTGAACACGCAGGTCAGTTGGGTTCTCGGCAAGTTCGACCTGCATCTGGCACATGCCGGGCGCATCGCGTCGGATGCATGCTTCCGAGGGGTGTATTCCGTCGTAACGCCCACGGGCGTCACGGTGGACGGCCATGATGGGGGGCATGGCGGGGCTGGAGGGTATCGAACAGCCGCGGCGGCACAGGGGTGCGACCGCGGCACGCTGGTCACCGGCGATCGAGGACGAACGGGCGCTCGAAGCACTGGAGTTGTTCGGGAATCCCGCGGAGGCGGAGGCGTCACTGCCGTCCCTGCCGGAATCCGCGGCCACGGCACGCCGGCTCACCCAGGTCGTGGTTCTGCGCCACTGGGGGCTCGGTCCGAGGATGACCGAGGACGCGGTTCTGCTCGTGTCCGAACTCGTCGGCAACGCCGTGCAGCACACGGGGGCGCGCACGTTCGGGCTGCGCATGCGCCGCCGCCGGGGCTGGATCCGCGTGGAGGTCCGCGACCCGTCCCGCGGGCTGCCCTGCCTGATGCCGGTGCAGGAACTGGACGTGAGCGGCCGGGGGCTGTACCTCGTGGACAAGCTCGCCGACCGCTGGGGCGTTGATCTGCTGCCGCGCGGCAAGACCACCTGGTTCGAGATGCGGGTGGCCGACCGCTGACGTCGCCGTCACCATATGGCGAAGAGCCGGACTTTGCCCGTGTATGACCAGAACGACGCACCCTTCCGGGCATGCGCTCAATCGCCGGGTTTCGCGCCGAACCCCCCTTAAATGGGAGAGTGAGCACGACTGTCCCTCCCTCTTCCCCGGACCGTGAAACGGGCCCCGCGTCCACGGTGCCCGACCGTCGCACCGCGCTGCGCACGGGCGCGGGACTCGCCGTGTCCGCCGGTGCGTTCACCGCCGCATGCTCCTCCGGCGGGGGCACCGGCCGGCAAGAGCGACCGCGGCGGGCGACCGGTCACCCCGCGGCCTCCCCGAGCGAAGCCGCCCAGCCCCGGGCCTACCCGGACCGGCCCGGTCAGATCGATCACGGCCCGCGCGACCGCGCCCGCGTCGCGCTCACCTTCCACGGCCAGGGTGACCCCCGCTTCGCCCGGTCGATCCTCGGCACGGCCGAGCAGGCGGGCGCGAAGGTCACCGTGCTCGCGGTCGGGAGCTGGCTGGACCAGTACCCCGACATCGCCCGCCGCATCCTCGACGGCGGACACGACCTCGGCAACCACACCCAGCGTCACCTCGGCATCAACACCATGTCCGAGAAGGACGCGCTCGCGGAGATCCAGGCGTGCGCCGACCGGCTGCGGCGGCTGACCGGGTCCATCGGCACCTGGTTCCGGCCCTCCCGGGCCCCGCGCGCCACCCCGCTGGTCGAACGCCTGGCCCGCCGCACGGGCTACCCGCACGTCCTGTCGTACGACGTCGACTCGCTCGACTACACCTCACCGGGCGCCGCCGCCGTCACCCGCAAGGTCGTCGCCGAGGCCCGGGGCGGCTCCGTCGTGAGCCTGCACTTCGGGTACGCGGACACGGTCACCGCCTTCCCCGCCCTTCTGCACGAACTCGACCGCCGCGGCCTGACCGCGGTGACCACCACGGAGCTGCTGACCTGATGTACCCCACGACCCTCACGCGCGTACTGATCGCCGGTGCCGCGCTCACCGCCCTCGCCGGATGCACCGGCGCGACCTCCCACAAGGCCGAGCCCCCGGCGACCAAGGCGCCCGCCGACACGACCCAGCAGCAAAGAGCCGTGCAGACCCTGCCGGGCATGCCGCCCGTGCTCGACCCCAAGGACATCTACACCGCCGACCGTCCAGGGCAGCTCTCCCCGGTGGTCAAAAACTTCCCCGATCGCGTGTACGTCCCCAACACCATCTCCAACACCGTGACCGTCATCGACCCGGCGACGTACAAGGTCATCGACACGATCCCGGTCGGCCGCCAGCCGCAGCACGTCGTGCCCTCCTGGGACCTGAGGACGCTGTGGGTCAACAACGACCTCGGCAACTCCCTGACCCCCATCGACCCGATGACCGGCAAGGCGGGCAAGCCGGTCGCCGTGCACGACCCGTACAACCTGTACTTCACGCCCAACGGCAAGTACGCGGTCGTGATGGCCTCCAGAGACCACCAGCTCGTCTTCCGCGACGCGCACACCATGAAGCTGGTCAAGGCCCTCCCGGCCAACTGCGGCGGCGTCAACCACGCCGACTTCTCGGTCGACGGCCGCTACTTCATCGTCTCCTGCGAGTTCAGCGGTCAACTGCTGAAGGTCGACACCGAGAAGATGAAGGTGATCGGCGAGCAGACGCTGCCGGTCAGGGGCGCCATGCCGCAGGACGTGAAGATGTCCCCGGACGGGCGGCGGTTCTACATCGCGGACATGGTGGCCGACGGCGTGTGGATCCTCGAAGGCGACACCTTCGCCCAGCCGACGCTCCTGTACACCGGCAAGGGCGCGCACGGACTCTACGTCAGTCGCGACTCCCGCGTGATGTACATCTCCAACCGGGGCGAGGGCACCATCTCCGTCTTCGACTTCAAGGAGAACCGGCTGACCGCGAAATGGCGGCTGCCCGGCGGCGGCAGCCCCGACATGGGCGGCGTCTCCACGGACGGCACCGTGCTGTGGCTGTCCGGACGCTACAACTCGGAGGTGTACGCGGTCGACACCCGCACCGGCCGGGAACTCGCCCGCATCAAGGTGGGCACCGGACCGCACGGTCTCGCCGTCTACCCCCAGCCCGGCCGCTACTCGCTGGGCCACACGGGCGTCTACCGCTGACCCTCGCACCGGCTAATCTGACCTGCGTCAGTACGACAGCAAGACAGATTCAAGCGAGACAAAAGGGGCGGATCGGTGGCGGACATCGAGGAAGCACGCAAGCAGTTCGAGCGGATCGATGCGGACGGTGACGGGTTCATCACCGCCGCCGAGTTCAAGTCGGCCCTCGCGCAGGGTGGCGACTGGAACGTGACCGACGCGGTCGCCGAGGCCGTCATCAAGACCCGCGACCTCAACGGCGACAAGGTTCTGTCGTTCGACGAGTTCTGGACGTACCTGAGCAAGTGAGGCGGACGCGAAGGGGTGCACCTCCCGGAGGGAAGGTGCACCCCTTCGCGGCTCATCCTCCGGCCCACTCCCGCAGTGCGGTCTTGCTCGCGAAGTTCGCGACGTCCTCGTCCACGGGGTCGGAGGTGTACTGGTGGAAGCGCCAGGCCGCCTTGATGCGGGGCTGGCCCGCCGTGACGTAGTCGGCGATCCACAGACCGTCCCCGGCGTAGGACGTGGTGTCGATGGTCAGCCAGAAGTTGCGGTTGGTGTAGAGCAGCACGCGGTTGCCGGGCTTGAGCTGCTTCACCCTGCGGATGAAGCTGTCCTTCTCGGCGTTGCTCGCGTGCGTGCCGTCCCCGGTCGTCTCCCAGTCCACGGCCAGCAGATCGCCCGTCCTCTCCGGGGTCCTGGACACGAAGTACTCGGCCTGGTCTGCGATGTTGCCCGGCCACAGGAAGTGGTAGAAGCCGACCACGCAGCCGGCGTCCCGGGCGGTCTTGATCTGGGCGGTGAGTTTGGGGTTCACATACGAACGCCCCTCCGTCGCCTTGATGAAGACGAAGGAGAGGCCGCTCGTGTCGTACGAGGACGACTGGTACGCGCTGACATCGATGCCGTGCAGCATGGGGGGCTCCCTGAGAGGTGCTCGTGGGGGACAGGGACGTATGCCTGTATCACCTTTTCAAAGGCGATATGCCCCTAAAGAGTGCTGCTCAGCCCCGGGCGGTCACCGAACTTAGAACCGACGGCGACTTCGCCGACCAGTCGGAGGTGATCAGGCTGGCGTGTCGCGAGGCCAACAGCGAGAGCCTGGAGGCCACTTCGGCGTCCGTGGGGTTCGTGGAGGAGATCGCGGGCGACACCCCGTCCGCGCCCGTCATGATCAGGATGTAGTGACCGGTGTCGTACCAGGACGTGTCGTAGCCGTTGTTGACGTACGTCGCGGCGTCCCCGTCGAAGAACACGAACCAAGGCCGTATGGAGGCGTCGTAGCGGCTGGTGCGCGGGTCACCGGAGGCGGCGCCGAGGACGGCGGGGAACGCCTCGGCCCTGGAGATGTTCCCGGCGGCGTAGAGGTCGCGCAGATGCTCGCCGTACTCCTGGTCGGTCCAGTAGTGGTCGAAGGGGTTCTTCATCTCGACCGTGCCGGGGATGAGTTCGAACATGACCTTGCCCTTGAGGGCGTCCCGGGAGGGCCAGGCGTTCGCCTTCGCGGCGGCGTCGAGCGTCGGGTACGTGGAGCCGAGCAGGTCGGACGGCTTGTAGACGATGTTGCCGAGCTTCGAGGCCACCAGCGCGTCGAACTGGTCGGGACCGAGACCGCCCTTGCCGTAGAAGCCGACCTTCATCTCCACCTTGAAGACGATCGGCCGGTGGTCGGGGTGCAGCTGGTGCCAGGCGGCGATGTTGTCCAGGCAGCTGCCGAGGTCCTGATCGCGGGCCTTGCTGTAGAGATCGCCCGGGGTCTTCGCGTTCTCGCAGTTGTTGTCGTCGCCCCACGGGTTGCTGTGGCTGACCCGCCAGCGCTTGGTGATGGTGTCGACGTAGACATCCAGTTCGAGCAGCGAGGCACCCGAGTCGAGGGCCTGCGCGAAGTACGTGTACTTGGACTTGTCGTACGCGTTGTGCGTGCCGATCGCGGTCACGTTGGAGTACGTGGGTGCCGCCGTACGGGTGGTGCCCGCCGCCCGGGCGTTGCCCGGCAACGCCATCAGCATCAGGCCGGCGCCTGCGAGTGCCGCCAGCCGTCTCGCCGCTCTTCTCATCGCGCGCATTGGGTCAATTCCCCTTCGCCGTAGTCGAGTTGGCGGCAGCCTAGAGGTGACGTATTACCGTGCGGTAGCCCCGGGAGGAACAGAGGCGCCGGGGGAGCCGCCCCGTGGAAGCGCTGTCGTCCGGCTGTGCGGATGCGATGGTCCGTCGCTGTTGATTGCTCACTCAACAAGCTTGTGGCAAAAGGAAGTTGGCGACTTCGGTCGCTCCTCTCCTTGCTATGATCGCGTTTGCTTGTCGAAGCGGATCGAAGGTGGCACATTCGATCGCCCGCACGCTGTACGGCTCTACCTGGGTAGTTCGCCGGCCGTGAGGGGACGTCGAAGACCGCGACGGTCCTGTGGACACGATCGGGGGATCGAAGCTCCAGGCGGCCGATCGGCGACCCCCGTGTCCCGAGGCGGTCCGCCTTGGCATGCGCTCAGCTGTTGTCGGCCCGGCGGTCGCCCGCATCACCGGTCCCGTGCTCCGTCGTTGTCCCTTCGACCCCATGAAAGAACCGATGAGACACGAAACAGCCGTCGCGGCGTTATCAGGTCTGGCCGCCGCGCTCGTTCTCGCCCTGGGGACGGCCGCGTACCTGGCCCGGCTCGCCACCAGGCGCCGGGCGCAGGCCGCGCACTGGCAGGAGATGGCCAACGCCCAGAACACGGCCCTGGCCATGCTGATATCCCAGGGCCTCGGGGAGATCGCGGGCTCACTGCGGCAACCGCATCCCACCTCACGCGAGTTCGCGGTCGCGGACTGCCTCGCGGGTTCCGCCTTCGTGGAGAACCTCCGTGTGCTCGGCGAACGGTATGTCGCCGATCTGCACCGCATAGGGGTCGAGACGGCCGCCTCGACCCGTGGCCAGGTCGAAGCCGAGGCACGCGAGTCGGCGAAGTCGGCGGTCAAGTCCTTCGCCACCGCCATGGTGAGCACCGGCATCAACGTGAGCAGCGACATCGCCCAGGCCCTGCGCCGCCACCACGACAGTGCCGTCTTCGGGACGCTGACCAGGATCGACCACGGTGTCCAGCAGATGCTTCACCAGGCGCAGTCCTATGTCGTGCTCGCTGGAGGACTGCTCGGACAGAGGTGGCCGACCAGCACACTCACCGACGTCGTCGGGGCCGCCCAAGGAGCGATCTCCGACTACGCGCGCATCCGCCCCTACGCGTCGGACCGGGCGGTGACCGCCCGCATGGTCGGTCCCGTGAAGCTCATCCTGAGCCATCTGCTCGACAACGCCGCCCGCTATTCGCCGCCCCAGACCCATGTGGAAGTGAGCGCCCAGCACGGACACCACGGAGTCACCCTCCTCATCGACGACGCCGGCAAGCGCATGAGCGAGGAGGAACTGGAGCGCGCGAGGCGCATCCTGGACGGCCGTGAGGAGATCGACATCCTTGCCATGGAGGCGCATCCGAGGGCGGGCTTCCCGGTGATCGCGCTCCTCGCCCGCCGCTACGGCATCAAGGTGGTACTCACGGATTCCAACCGCTACGGCGGCATGTGCGCCTCGGTTTTCCTGCCCGAGGACCATCTCACCACCGCCGCGTCCGCACCGGAACCCGCCCCGCCGCCCGTGCGCACCGAAACTCCCGAGCCGCCGGGGCCCGCGCTGACACCGAACGGGCTGCCGACGCGCACACGGCGCAGACCCGCCGGCCGGCAGCAGGTTCCGGCCGCGCGCCGTACGAGCACCGAGCCCGCCCGGCCGTCGGTCATCGGTGCCTGGCAGCAGGCGAGCAGGCAGGCCCGCTCCGCGGCGCTCCCGCCGCACGAACACGCCCAGGACACGGACGCCCGCATCGGCCGCGAGGACGTACGCCAGGGCCGCGACGACGTACGCCAGAGCCGCGACGACGCCTCTGCCGCCTGGGACGACGCCCGGACCGGCTGGGACGACGCCCGCGCCGACCGTGAAGAAAGGCATCCCGACTCATGACGACGCACGCGAACAGGCTCGGCTGGATGCTCGGAGACCTTTCGGGCATGCCCGGCGTCCGCTACGCCGTGCTGCTGGCCACGGACGGCCTCGCCCTCGGCTACTCGGAGCCGGTGGACCGGGACACTGCCGACGCCATCGCCGCGTCGGCCAGCGGCTTCCACGCGATCGGAGTGGCGCTCGCCCCGTACACCGGCGGCTCGGCCAACGGATTGCGCCAGGTCGTCGGCGAGTTCGACGAGGGGCTCCTCTTCGTCAAAAGGGTCGGCCACAACGCCCTGCTGGCCGTCTCGGCGACCGACACGGTGGACGCGGAAGTCCTCACCTACCGGATGAACGGCCTGACCGAGCGCCTCGGTACGGAACTCTCCAGCCCGACGCGACATGAAGCCGGGGGGCCCGGCGGCGAGAGCAGCGGCCGGCCATGAGAGGGCCACGGCGCGACCCTGACATGGTCCGGGCGTATGTCCGGACCCGAGGACACTCGTCTCCGTCCCGCGACGGCCTCACCCTGACGACCCTGGTTCGCGCCCTGGACCGCTCGCCCTACGGACTCGATGTGGAAGCCCGGCGGGTTCTGCGGGTCTGCCAGGGGCCCCTGGTGATCGCCGAGATCGCCGCGCTCCTCGATCTGCCCCCCACCGTCGCCCTCATCGTCGTGTCCGGACTCCTCGACACCGGCCACCTCGACACCCCGGCACCGGCAGAGCAGCCGGGCATCAGCGTTCTTGAGGAAGTGCTCAATGGACTCCGTGCTCTCGTCTGAGCACCTCTATCTCCCCGGCACCGTGACCCGGTCCGCGAAGATCCTCGTCGCCGGCCACTTCGGGGCGGGCAAGACGACGCTGGTGAGCAGCGTGTCGGAAATCCCCCCGCTGACAACGGAGGAGCCGATCACTCAAGCCAGCGCCGGTATCGACGACCTCGCCGGACTGCCCCGCAAGACGGAGACGACGGTCGCCTTCGACTTCGGCCGCCGCACCCTCAGCCCGAGCCTGGCCCTCTATCTGTTCGGCACCCCCGGACAGAGCCGGTTCACCCCTTTCTGGGAGCACCTCTTCAACGGAGCGCTCGGCGCGCTGATCCTCGTCGACACCCGTCGGCTGCAGGACTCCGACACGGTCCTCGGGCTCTTCGAGGAACGCGGCCTGCCCTTCGGCATCGCCGTCAACCAGTTCGAAGGCGCTCCCCGGTACGACCTCGACGAGATCCGCGGGGCCCTCGCCCTCGACGACGACGTGGTGCTCACCTCCTGCGACGCGCGCGACGAAGCGTCGTGCATCCACGCGCTGATCGCGTTCGCCGAATACCTCCACCGAGCAAGCCGACTGGAGCAACTGTCGTGAATATGCCGCGGGCGACATCGCCGGCCGGTCACCACGCGCACACCGGCCAGACGCCCTTCCCGCTGTACACACCCCAGTTCGCGGCCGACCCCTACGGCTGCTACGCACAGATGAGGGAGCGGCACGAGACACTGGCCCCGGTCCTCCTCGACCCCGAGGTGCCCGCCACGCTGGTGATCGGCTACCACACCGCGGTCCGCATCCTCCACGACCCCGTACGGTTCCCAGCAGACCCGCGGGTCTGGCAGCGGGGCGTCCCCCCGCACTGCCCGGTCCTGCCGATGCTGGAGTACCGGCCCAACGCGCTGCGCACCTCGGGGTCCGCCCACGCCCGCTACCGCGCGGTGAACCTGTCCGCCCTCGGCCATCTGCCCCGGCACGAACTGCACGCCCTGGTCGAGCGGATCGCCCTGCCGCTGATCAACGAGATGTGCGAGACGGGCCAGGCGGACCTCCTGACGCAGTACGCACAGCCGCTGGCCTTCCAGGTGCTGGGCGCGATCCTCGGCTGCCCGCCGGAGATCGGCCGGCGTGTGGCCGCCGGGGTGGCCGCGCTGTTCGACCTGGTGGACGCCGATGCGGGCAATGCCATGATCATCGAGGCGCTCGGCGAACTCGTCGGCTTCAAGCGCCGCCATCCCGGCCCGGACATCACCACCGGACTGCTGCTGCACCCGGCACGGCTGGACGACACGGAGTTGGTGCATCAGCTCATCACCCTCTTCGGCGCCGGGATCGAGCCCGAGCAGAACCTCATCGCGAACACGCTGCGGCTGATCCTCAGCGATGAGCGGTATTCCGGCGATGTGCTGCGGGGTAGCCTCAGCGTGCGCGACGCCCTTGACGAACTGCTCTCCGTCGACCCCCCGATCGCCAACTACTGCGCGTCCTACCCACCGAACCCGGTGGAGATCGACGGCGTCTTCCTCCCCGCTCATCAGGCCGTCTTCATCAGCATGGCCGCCTGCAACAACGATCCCGCGGTCGTCTCCGCCCAGCGTCCGGGAAACCGCTCCCACCTGACGTGGGGCGGCGGGCCCCATGCCTGTCCCGCGCAGCCCCTGTCGTACCTCATCGCCCAGACGGCCATCGAACAGATCGTGGACGCCCTCCCCGAGATGGAACTCGCCGTCCCCGCCGACCAGCTCACCTATCGCCCGGGCCCGTTCCACCGTTCCCTGACGGGCCTGCCCGTCCACTTCCCTCCAACGCCGCGCCTCCCCCTGACCTAGGAAGGTCCGACATGAACCGCTCCCTGCACACCCTGCCTCTCGTTCTCGATCCCACCGGCCGTGCCCGTCCGCAGGAGGAAGCGGCGCTGCTGGCCGCCGGTCCCGCCATGCTGGTGGACATCCTCGGCGTGACCGTCTGGTCGGTCCCCGACCCGGCCGTCCTCAAGAGCCTCCTGAACGACCCCCGGGTCTCCAAGGATGCCGGCCAGCACTGGCCGCAGTTCATCAGCGGCGAGATCGCCGAGAAGTGGCCGCTGGTCCTGTGGGTCAACACGCAGAACATGTTCACCGCGTACGGGGACGAGCACCGGCGGCTGAGGCGTCTGGTCAGCAAGGCGTTCACCGCCAGGCGCACCGCCGCGATGACACCGCGCATCGAGCAGATCACGGCCCGGATCCTCGACCGGATGGCCACGACCCCGTCCGGCGAGACCGTCGACCTGCGTGAGGCCCTCGCGTTCCCCCTGCCGATCCAGGTCATCGGCGATCTCATGGGTCTGCCCGAAGAGGTGTGGCCCCGCTTCCGCACCGTGGCGGACGCCGTCTTCGACACCACGCTGAGCACCGAGGAGGCCCGTGAGAACACCGTGGCCCTGTACGGCATCCTCACCGGTCTGGTCGCGTCGAAGCGGACCACGCCCGGGGAGGACCTCACCTCGGCGCTCATCGATGTGCGCGACGAGGAGGGCGACGGTTCCGTTCTCACCGAGCAGGAACTCCTGGACACCCTGCTCCTGGTCATCAGCGCCGGTTACGAGACGACCGTCAACCTGCTGGACCAGGCGGTGACCGCGCTGCTCACGCACCCCGAGCAGTTGGCGCACGTCCGTGAGGGTCGCGCCTCATGGGACGACGTGATCGAGGAGACCCTGCGCTGCCTCGGCCCCGTCAGCCATCTGCCCCTTCGGTACGCCGTCGAGGACATCTCCCTGCCGGAGGGGATCGTGATCCGCCAGGGTGAGGCGATCCTCGCCTCCTACGGCGCTGCGGGCCGTCATCCGGGCCTGCACGGCGACACCGCGGGCGAGTTCGATGTCCTGCGCAAGGACAAGCAGCATCTCCAGTTCGGGCACGGCGCGCACTTCTGCCTCGGCGCTCCCCTCGCCCGCGCCGAAGCGCGCGTCGCGCTCCCCGCCCTCTTCGACCGCTTCCCGGACCTGGCCCTCGCCGTGCGGCCCGAGGAGCTCGAACCCACGATGAGCCTCATCATCAACGGTCACCGGGAGGTGCCCCTGCGGCTGTGACACCCGGACACCCTTCACGCGGTGAGCCCGTCCGGCGGCTCACCGCGTGGCTGCGCCGGCCGCGGACCGGTGGGACCGTGATGTGTGCCGAAGCAGCCCGGTCAGTCCCAGAGGGAGATCGCCAGAACCAGGGCGAGGACCGGGATCAGCAGCCATGGTTCGGCCAGGACGAGGAGCCCGGTGAAGACCAGGGAGAAGTAGGCCAGTGCCTGGGCGGCGCGCCGCCGGGCCTTGCTCTTCTTCGTGCCCTTGTTCTTCTTCGAGACCTTGTCGTGAGGCGCCGCCGCGCCAGGGGCTGCCTTGAGGATGCTGATCCCGGTTCCGGCTCCGGTCGTGGTGTCGATCGCGGTCGTGGTGGCAGTGGCAGTGGCAGTGGCAGTTGCGGGGTTCATGTCGATGTTCGTCATGGCACTCAGCCTCGTCGCGAGAGCACCGTCCTCGCGTCGGTGAAGCCCGCCTATCTAGTAGATTGTCGCGGCTTAATTTTGCTGTGTGGTTGGGTAGAGGTGGCGCAGTTTCACGCGTGCGTCGTCGGTGGTGAAGTGCCAGTCGACTTGGCGCTGGTTGTTGTTGGTGTGCTGCTGCCAGGCGGCGAGTTCGGTGTTGAGCACGGCGAGGTCGCCGATGCGGCGGTCCAGGCACTGGCGGGTGAGGGCGGAGAGCTCGATCTCGGCGATGTTGAGCCAGGATCCGTGTTTGGGGGTGTGGTGGATCTCCAGGCGCTGGGCCAGCGTGAAGGCCTTCTGCGGGTCGAACGCCTCGTAGAGCGAGGCGGTGGTGTGGGTGTTGAGGTTGTCCATCACCAGCACGACCGTGGCGGCGTCGGGATAGTCCACGGTCAGCAGGTGCTCGACCTGGTGCGCCCAGTCGACCCTGGTCCGGCGGGGCCGGGCGTCCACGCGCCGCCATCCGCGCAGCGGCTCGACCCAGCAGAAGATCGAGCAGGTCCCCGAGCGGACGTACTCGTTGTCCTCGCGCCGGTCACGGCCCGGCCGCGCGGGAAGCGGATCGCGGACGTGGCCGAGCAGCTGGTACGGCTTCTCGTCCATGCACACCACCGGACGCGCCGGATCGAGGGGGCGGCGGTAGACCGCCAGGACGTCCTCCATCGCCGCGGCGAAGGCCGCATTCGCGGCGGGCGGGATGGTCCAGCACTTCTTCACGTGAGGACGCAGTTCCGTTTTTTTAACACCCGGCCGATCGTGGAGTGGTCCAGA
>NZ_JBEYVV010000049.1:0-31662 GCF_040644155.1 Streptomyces sp. NPDC047022
GGATCAGGCTGCCCCCAGCTTCACCAGGCCGCTGCGACGGCCCGGCGGAGAAGGCCTTTCACCTCCACTCGATTGCGTAGCGCCTCGTGGCGCACTCCCATGTCAGCGAACGCGCCGCACGGGAAGTAACCCGGACCACTCGAACTGCGATGGCACACGCTCAAGGTCCGAGGCACAGGACAGCGGGAGCCGACGACAGCCGGACCCCCGCCGCGACGCAGAAGCCTCCCGACGAGATCCAGATGCCCGCCGCCGTCGGAACGTTCGCGGGGCTGCCGGCGGTGTTGGCACTGATGTGGGACGGGTGGGCCGTCAGGCATGACTGACACCGGGGCTGGGGGCCCGCCCGGACACACCTCGCCGGGACGGCTCATCGCGACAGCCCGCCGCTGATCGAACTGGCAAGCTGGTGACAGGACCGCCAGCACGTCGACGGGCAGGAGCCGGCCATGATCAGCGGTGCGCATGTCATCCTCTACAGCCAGGACGCCGAGGCGGACCGCGCCTTCATCCGTGACGTCCTCGGCTTCCCGGGCGTCGACGCAGGCGGCGGCTGGCTCATCTTCAAGCTGCCTCCGGCCGAGGTGGCCGTGCACCCGGCCGACGGCCCGCCCCGGCACGAGTTCTTCCTGATGTGCGACGACCTCGATGCCCAGCTCGGTGAATTCCGTGCGCGGGGCGTCGAGATCACCCGGCCGGTCAGCGAACAGCGCTGGGGCAGGCTGACGGCGATCCGGCTCCCCAGCGGCGCCGAACTCCCCCTCTACGAGCCGCTCCACCCCATCGCCCACGGCCTGTGACCCGAGCGCGCTCCGCCCGGCGCTCCGCCCGACGTGGCGCCCCTCAGGAGGAGTCCTCGGCCCGCAGCAGCCGGCGCAGGCGCCCGCCGGGGCCGTCCAGGTCCCGCCTGCGGTGCCCATGGACACGGGGGTCGTCCGTGACGTCGTACCGCTTCACGTAAGCGCCCAGGAACGCCTGCAGCGTGGCGACCGCGGGGATGGAGATCAGCGCGCCGACCGCACCGAGCAGAGCCGTGCCCGCGATCACCGACCCGAAGGCGACCGCGGGGTGGATGTCCACGGACCTGGCGGTCAGCTTGGGCTGCAGCATGTAGTTCTCGAACTGCTGGTAGACCACGACGAAGACCAGCACCCACACCGCGTACCAGGGGGCCACGGTGAAGGCGATCAGCATCGGCAGGGCGCCCGCGAGGTAGGTGCCGATGGTGGGGATGAACTGTGAGACCAGGCCGACCCAGACCGCGAGCACGGGTGCGTAGGGGATGCCCAGCGCCTCGAGCAGGACGTAGTGCGCGATGCCCGAGATCAGCGCCATCAGACCGCGCGAGTAGAGGTAGCCACCCGTCTTGTCGACGGCGATCTCCCAGGCACGCAGCACCTCGGCCTGCCGGGCGGGCGGCAGCACGGAGCACAGCGCGCGCCGCAGCCGGGGCCCGTCGGCGGCGAAGTAGAACGAGAACAGCGCGATCGTCAGCAGCTGGAAGAGGCCGCCCAGGACCTGGGCGGAGACGTCCAGGACGCCGGTTGCGCTGTTCTGGACGTACCGTCTGAGCCAGTCCGAGTGGACCAGGCTGTCCTGCACGTCCACACGCCTCAGCTCTGTGTGGAACGTCGCATTGATCCAGTTGACGACGGAATCAAGGTAGTTGGGGAATCCCTCGACCATCTTGATGATCTGGCCCGCGAGCATCGAGCCGAGCAAGGTCACGAACCCGGCCACCGCGATCGTCAACCCCAGGAACACCAGGAACGTCGCCAGCCCGCGGCGCAGGCCGTGCGCCGCCATCCAGCTCACCGCGGGTTCTATGGCGAGCGCCAGGAAGAACGCGATCAAGATATTGATCAACAGTCCGGTGACCTGGTGGAACGCCCAGCTGCCTAGCTGGAACACGGCGATGAGCGCGAGGGCCAGCACCATGGCACGCGGCAGCCAGCGCGGCATGCGGGCGCCCGGCAGAGCACCGTCACCGCCCGGGGGACGGGCGGGCGGCGTCGTGCCGAGCGGTGATTCCTGGTGGGGGACCTGCGCGGTCTCGTCTGTCGGGGCCACGGAGCAAGTCTCACCCACCTCGCCGGCATCCTGGGACGGCCGGCCTCTCTTCGCGGCCCTTCAGCGCCTTTCGTGCGGAACGTTCATGGCCGTGCACACGGCACGCCACACGTCCTTGGCCTCCCAGCCGCCGTCCAGCGCCTGATGCACCGTGCGCCCGCCGAGCTCGGCCATCACATGATCGCGCGCGAAGGTGTCGGCGTACGCCTCACCGAAGTGATCCGCCATCCGCTGCCAGAAGACCGTCAACCGCATGACTCCAGTATCCAGCCCCTGAGAGTGGGCCCGGGCGATGGCCGCTCGCAGGGGCCGCTTTCCGTCCTACGGTCTGATCCATGGCCGAACCCGCAGCATCCCCACTGCCCACGACGCCCCCCGCGTCCTCCCCGCTGTCCCGCGCCGAGCACTTCGTCTGGCTCACCGCGCGCGTGCTGGAGCAGCGGCGCTTCGCGTACCACTTCCTGGACGGCGAAGCCGACCCGGTGGAGACCGCGCTGGCCGCCTACCGCAACACCGACGACGGATACGGTCACGCCCTCGAACCCGATCTGCGCGGCCCGGTCAGCCAGCCCCTGCACACCGCGCACGCACTGCGCGTCCTGGACTCGATCGGGCGCTGCGGCGGACAGCGGGCGGAGCGGGTGTGCCGCTATCTGACCGCCGTGTCGACGCCGGACGGCGCCCTTCCGGCGATCCACCCCTCCCAGCGCGGCTATCCGGCGGCTCCCTTCGTGCCGGTGGTGGACGACCCGCCGAGCGACCTCCTCGCCACGGGTCCCGTCGTGGGCCTGCTGCACCGGAACGAGGTGTGGCACGCGTGGCTGTTCCGGGCCACCGACTTCTGCTGGCAGACGGTCGAACGCCTTCAGGCCTCGCATCCCTACGAGATCGAGGCGGCCGTGGCGTTCCTGGACTCGGCCCCCGACCGCTCGCGCGCGGAGGCAGCCGCCGACCGGCTGGGGCGCATGGTGCGCGAGCAGCGGCTCGCGGTCCTCGACCCGGACCGCCCGGATGCCTGTCCGGTGGCACCCGGGTACGCCCCGGGTGAGCATCACTTCCCGTACGACTTCGCGCGTACCCCGGGCTCCCTCGCGCGCGCGTGGTTCACCGACGCAGAGATGGCACGCTCCCTCGACCACCTCGCGGCCGACCAGCGGGAGGACGGCGGCTGGCCGATCCGGTGGCGCCAATGGGCTCCTGGCACCGCGCTGGAATGCCGGCCCATGGTGACCATCGAGGCGCTGCGCACCCTGCGGGCGTACGGGCGCCCGATCGGCTGAAGGCGGGAGACCGCGGGCAACAGGCCGCGCCCGGGCCCATCCCGTGGTGCGGCCCTCATGCCCAGCCCGTCATCGCCCGTACTCCCGCCGTCACCACGACCGCGGCGGCGACCACGACCAGGAAGGGTGCGCGCAGAAGCAGCGCGACGGCAGCGGCGGCGAGCCCCGCGGCCCTCGCGTCGAGCACCAGGGCCCGGCCGTCGGCGAAGGTCTGCTCGGCCGTGAGGGCGGCCAGGAGGGCCACTGGCAGCAGGGCCGCGAGCCGCCGGACGAAGGGCCGCTCCAGGATCCCGGCGGGGACCAGCAGGCCCAGGAGCTTGACGGCATAGCAGCCCACGGCCGTCACACCGATGGCGATCCAGACGTTCAACCCTGTTCCCCCTGTCCGTGCAGGACGTCGTTGGGTCCGTCCTGTCCGTGCGGTACGTCATCCCGTCCGTGCAGTACGTCGTTCCGTACGCCGACGGCGCCCGTCTCCGCCCGTACGTCGGCGGCACCCGTCTCCGCGGCCCCGGCCTCATCCGCGCCCGCGCCGCCGCGACGGCGGCCCTGGACCCACAGGGCGAGCGGAGCGGTCAGTGCCGCCGCCAGCACAGGAACCCCGGCGGGCAGTACCGGGAGCAGGCCGAGCCCCAGTACCACCGCGGCGCCCGCCACGGCGCGCTCCGTGGCGGCCTTGAGCATCGGTGCCAGCAGCGCGAGGAAGACCGCGGGCCCGGCGGCGTCCAGGCCCCATGCGTTCGTGTCGCCGACGGCCTGCGCGCCCACAGCGCCCAGGAGCGTGGTCAGATTCCACAGCGCATAGAGGGTGAGCCCGGTGACGGTGAAGCCGATGCGGACGCCGCGCCGGGTCGGCTGGGCGAGCGCGACGGCGGTGGTCTCGTCGATGACCCACTGGGCGGCGAGCGGACGCACCGCGCGCGGGAGCGCCAGCAACTGCGACAGACGCAGCCCGTAGAACGCGTTCCGCACGCCCAGGAAGAAGGCGCCCGCGGCGGCCGTGAGCGGGTTGCCGCCCGCCGCGAGGGCGCCCACGAGCGCGAACTGCGAGGCACCGGTGAACACCAGAAGGCTGAGTGCGCAGGTCTGCGGCAGCGTGAGCCCCCCACCCGCCGCGGTCACCCCGAACGCGAAACCGGACAGCCCTACGGCGACCCCGACGCCGAGGGCGTCCCGGACGACGGCGGCGTCCGGTTTTCCGCCGTCGTGCCTTTCTATGTTCCCTGCGTTCCCTGTGTCCGCGGTCGCGGTCCGTTCTGCCATGCCCCGGAGGGTAGAAGCGGGCCGTCCTCGGGGTCTTGTACGTTCTTGCGCCCAGGCGTGCGCGGACTGCCGCTCGGACGTTCACGCTGATACGCGCCCGGCGGCACGCCCACGATGCGGGCGAAGTGGCGGTTGAGGTGCGGCTGGTCGGTGAAGCCGACGGTCACGGCCGCCTCGGCCGGCGTGACACCCGCGTCCAGAAGACGCCGGGCCCGGCGGACGCGCGCGTCCGTCAGCCAGGTGTGCGGCGGCATGCCGTAGGTGCCTCGGAAGGCCCGCAGCAGCGCGAACGGGCTGGTGCCGAGGTCGGCCGCGAGCCGCTCCAGGCTGGGGGGCCCGGCCATCCGCTCCTCGAGCACGGCACGCGCGCGTGCGGCGGTGACGGAGCCCGCGGTACGCACGGCACGCCGCGGCATCCGGCCGCCGTTGAGCCTCAGCAGCCGGGTCACGATGACGCGCAGCAGTGTGTCGGCGGCGAGCGCGTTGCCCTCGTCCGCGGCCCGCAGCACCTCGTGGACGAGACCGGCCGCGTACGGGTCCTCCAGCACCGGGCCGGTGAAGCCGGGGGTGCCGCGGATGGCCGTGGTCTCGGCGGCGATCTCGGCCACCAGTTCCGGCGACGGGTAGACGGCCCCGTACCGCCAGCCCTCGGGCCCGTCGGCCCGGCCCGTGTGCGGGGTGTCGGGGTTGACCAGGGCCAGCGAGCCCGGTCCCGCGTACTGGTCGGCGCCGCCGTGATGGAAGACCTCGACGCCGTCGGCGATGGCCGCGATCACGAAGTGCTCGTGGGTGTGCCGTACGAAGGTCTTGCGGATGTAGCGGGCCCGCAGCAGGTCGACGCCCGGCAGGTCCTCGTACCGCCAGTGCCTCGCCCGCTCCCCTGAACCCGCCATGCCCCCATTCTGCGTCACGGTCTTCGGCGGACCGGAGGGCCGTGTGACCGCCTTGCCCGGCATCCACGCAGGTCGGATGTGTTGTCAGTGGCTGGGTGCAGGATGGACGCATGGTCAGTCCCGCACACCGAGCCCTCGACGGCTTCTCCCCCGCGACCCGCGGCTGGTTCACGGGGGCGTTCTCCGCGCCCACCGCGGCCCAGGCCGGGGCGTGGCGCGCCATCGCCGAGGGTTCGGACGTGCTGGTGGTCGCGCCGACCGGGTCCGGCAAGACGCTGGCCGCGTTCCTGGCCGCGCTCGACCAGCTGGCGTCCGCTCCGCCGCCCGCCGACCCCAAGAAGCGCTGCCGGGTGCTGTACGTGTCCCCGCTGAAGGCGCTCGCGGTCGATGTGGAGCGCAATCTGCGCAGTCCGCTCACGGGCATCCGCCACGAGTCGGTCCGGCTCGGGCTGCCCGAGCCGGAGGTGAAGGTGGGCATCCGCTCCGGCGACACCCCGGCTCCCGAGCGCCGCGCCCTGGCCACCCGCCCGCCGGACATCCTGATCACGACTCCCGAGTCGCTGTTCCTGATGCTGACATCGGCCACGCGCGACGCGCTGGCGGGCGTGGAGACGGTGATCCTGGACGAGGTGCACGCGGTGGCGGGCACCAAGCGGGGCGCGCATCTGGCGCTGTCCCTGGAGCGGCTCGACGAACTGCTGCCCAGGCCCGCGCGCCGCATCGGCCTGTCCGCCACGGTGCGCCCCGTGGACGAGGTGGCCCGCTTTCTCTCCCCTCGCCGCAAGGTGGAGATCGTCCAGCCCGAGTCCGGCAAGGAGTTCGACCTCTCCGTCGTCGTCCCGGTGGAGGATCTCGGCGAGCTGGGCGGCTCCCCGGTCGCCGACTCGGACGGGGGTGCGGAGCGCCCGTCCATCTGGCCGCACGTCGAGGAGCGCATCGCCGATCTCGTCCAGGCCCATCGTTCCACGATCGTCTTCGCCAACTCCCGGCGTCTCGCGGAGCGTCTGTGCAACCGGCTCAACGAGATCGCGTACGAGCGGGCCACCGGCGAGACTCTGGCGGAACACCACGCTCCCGCCGAGCTGATGGGGGGCTCGGGGGCGGCCCAGGGCGCGCCCCCGGTGCTCGCCCGCGCCCACCACGGCTCGGTCTCCAAGGAGCAGCGCGCCCTGGTGGAGGAGGATCTGAAGGCTGGCCGGCTGCCCGCCGTCGTGGCCACCTCCAGCCTCGAGCTGGGCATCGACATGGGGGCGGTGGACCTCGTCGTCCAGGTCGAGTCCCCGCCGTCCGTGGCCTCCGGGCTCCAGCGGGTGGGCCGCGCGGGGCACCAGGTCGGTGCCGTCTCCACCGGTGTGGTCTTCCCCAAGTACCGAGGCGACCTGGTCCAGTCCGCGGTCGTCACCGAGCGGATGCGCGCCGGGTCCATCGAGTCCCTGAGGGTCCCGGCGAACCCGCTCGACGTGCTCGCCCAGCAGCTCGTCGCCATGACGGCCCTGGACACCTGGCAGTTCGACGACCTCCTGGCGATGGTCCGCCGGGCGGCGCCGTTCGCCTCGCTGCCCGAGTCGGCGTTCACGGCGGTGCTGGACATGCTCGCGGGCCGCTACCCCTCGGACGCCTTCGCCGAGCTGCGCCCGCGCGTGGTGTGGGACCGTGTCGCGGGCACGATCACGGGCCGCCCTGGCGCCCAGCGTCTCGCCGTCACCTCCGGGGGCACGATTCCCGACCGCGGGCTGTTCGGGGTGTTCCTCGCCGGGGCCGACCCGAAGAAGGGCGGGGGGCGGGTCGGCGAGCTGGACGAGGAGATGGTGTACGAGTCCCGGGTCGGGGACGTGTTCACGCTGGGCACCAGTTCCTGGCGGATCGAGGACATCACACGCGACCGGGTCCTCGTCTCCCCGGCTCCCGGCGTTCCCGGCAGGCTTCCCTTCTGGAAGGGTGACCAGCTGGGCCGTCCGCTGGAGCTGGGCCGCGCGGTGGGCGCGTTCCTGCGCGAGGTGGGCTCGCTGCCCGAGCAGGACGCGCGGCCGAGGCTGCTGGCCGCGGGGCTCGACACATGGGCCGCGGACAACGTGCTGTCGTATCTGCGTGAGCAGCGCGAGGCCTGCGGCCACGTCCCGGACGACCGGACGATCGTCGTCGAGCGGTTCCGGGACGAGCTGGGCGACTGGCGGGTGGTGGTGCACTCCCCGTTCGGCGCCCAGGTCCACGCGCCCTGGGCGCTCGCGCTGGGCGCCCGGCTGGCCGAGCGCTACGGCATGGACGCCCAGGTGATGCACGCCGACGACGGGATCGTGCTGCGGCTGCCCGACGCGGACCTGATGAGCCTCGACCTCCTGGACCAGGAGCCGATGAGGACGGGCTCGGAGTACGACTCCGAGCAGGCACCCGTCGGCGCGGCGGATGTGGCCTTCGACAAGGGCGAGGTCGACCAGATCGTCACCGACCAGGTCGGCGGCTCGGCGCTGTTCGCCTCCCGGTTCCGGGAGTGCGCGGCCCGCGCGCTGCTGCTGCCGCGCCGCAACCCGGGCAAACGCACCCCGTTGTGGCAGCAGCGCCAGCGCGCCGCCCAACTGCTACAGGTGGCAAGTGAGTTCGGCTCGTTCCCGATCGTCCTGGAGGCGGTCCGCGAGTGCCTCCAGGACGTCTTCGACGTTCCGGGTCTCGTCGAGCTGATGGGCGACATCGAGTCGCGCAAGGTGCGGCTTGTCGAGGTCACCACCCCGGAGCCGTCCCCGTTCGCCCGCTCGCTCCTGTTCGGGTACGTCGCGCAGTTCCTCTACGAGGGGGACTCGCCTCTCGCCGAGCGGCGCGCCGCCGCGCTGTCGCTGGATTCCCGGCTGCTGGCGGAACTGCTGGGCCAGGCGGAGCTGCGTGAGCTGCTCGACGCCGAGGTGCTCGCCGAGCTGGAGCGCGAGCTGCAGTGGCTCACCGAGGACCGGCGCATCAAGGACGTCGAGGCGGTCGCCGATGTACTGCGACTGCTCGGGCCGCTGACCGGCGCCGAGCTCGTGGAGCGTGGGGCCGAGCCACAGTGGGTGGAGGAGCTGGCCGCCGCCCGGCGGGCGATCAGGGTCCGTATCGCGGGCGCCGACCACTGGGCGGCGGTCGAGGACGCGGGCCGGCTGCGTGACGCGCTGGGCACCGCCCTGCCGGTGGGCGTGCCCGAGGCCTTCACCGAGCCGGTCAAGGACCCGCTGGGCGACCTCCTCGCGCGGTACGCGCGCACGCACGGCCCCTTCACCTCGGCCACCGCCGCCGCGCGGTTCGGTCTCGGGGTGGCCGTGACCGAGGGCGCGCTGCAGCGGCTGGCGGCGGCCGGCCGGATCGTCCAGGGAGAGTTCCATCCCGCGGGGATCGGACAGGAGTGGTGCGACGCGGCGGTGCTGCGCCGCCTGCGGCGCCGTTCCCTGGCGGCGCTGCGGCATGAGCTGGAGCCCGTCGCACCGGCCGCACTGGCGCAGTTCCTGCCGCAGTGGCAGCACGTCGGCGGGGGCCATGGGCTGCGCGGCACCGACGGACTGGTGCGCGCTGTCGAGCAGTTGCAGGGCGCGTCCGTGCCCGCGTCGGCCCTGGAGAAGCTCGTCCTGCCGTCACGCGTCGCGAACTACACGCCCGGGATGCTGGACGAGCTGACGGCGGCCGGTGAACTCGTGTGGGCGGGCGCGGGCGCGCTGCCCGGCAAGGACGGCTGGATCTCCCTGTATCTGGCGGACGCGGCCCCTCTGCTGCTCCCCGCCCCGCACCCCCTGGAACTGACCGCCGTCCACCAGTCGGTGCTGGAGGCCCTGTCGGGCGGCTACGGCCTGTTCTTCCGCCAGATCGCCGACCAGGTCCGCGCCACGACGCACCCGGACGTCACGGATCCCCAGCTGGCCGACGCGGTCTGGGACCTGGCCTGGTCGGGACGGCTGACGAACGACACGCTCACCCCGATGCGGTCGCTGCTCGGCTCGGGCCGCACCGCGGGCTCCACCGCCCATCGCGCCAAGCGCGCGGTGCCGCGCGGACGGTACGGCTCGCTGACGGCCGCCGCCCGGCCCCAGTCCCGTACGGGGCCGCCGACGGTGGCGGGCCGATGGTCGCTGCTTCCCGCCCGTGAGGCCGACCCCACCGTGCGCGCGCATGCCCTGGCGCGGACGCTTCTGGACCGGCACGGAGTGGTGACCCGCGGCGCCGTGGCGGCGGAGGGCGTGGAGGGCGGTTTCTCCGCCGTGTACCGGGTCCTGTCCGCCTTCGAGGACAGCGGTCAGGCCAGGCGCGGCTATGTGGTGGAGGGTCTTGGCGCGGCGCAGTTCGCGATGGACGGCGCGGTGGACCGGCTGAGGTCGGTGGCGAACGCGCGCGAGCGGAATGAGCCGCTGCCCGGCACGGGCCCGAGCACCGGGAACGGCTTCTCGCACGGCTTCCCCGGAGCACCCCCACACCCGTTCGGGGCCACCGGACCCACCGGTGACCACGACGCGCTGGAGGACCCGTTCGGTGACGGCTTCCCGTTCGGCTCCGCAGACGGTTCCGGCGACGGCCACGACCTACTGTCCGCTCCCGGGTTCGGAGGCCCACGCTCGGGCTCCCGCTCCGGCTCGCCTGCCGGGGAGCCCGGCTCCGGCCCCGGCTCGGGAACCACGTACGGCCGGCCGTATCCGGCCCTCCCTCCCCATCGCACCCGCACCGCCGGCCCGTCTCGGACCGTGGTCCTGGCCGCCGCGGACCCGGCCAACGTCTACGGCGCCGCACTCCCCTGGCCCGAGCCGCCGACGGAGGCGGGACACAAGCCGGGGCGCAAGGCCGGCTCGCTGGTGGTGCTGGTCGACGGTGAGCTGGCGCTCTACATGGAGCGGGGCGGCAAGACGCTGCTGGCGTGGCCGTCCGGCCCGGAGGCCGAGCCGACGGACGACTCCCGGCTGCGCGCCGCCGTCGGGGCCCTCGGAGAGTCCGCGCGCGCGGGTTCGCTCGGCACGGTGACGGTGGAGCGCGTCAACGGCGCCTCGGCCCTCTCGTCCCCGTACGGCGTCCTCCTGGAGGGAGCGGGCTTCATAGCGACCCCGCGCGGGCTGCGCATCCGCGCGTGAGCCGCCGGCACGAGGCTCGCAGGCCCGGACGTGTCACCCTTGACCCATGCCCGAAGGCGACACCGTCCACCAGGCCGCGGGACGTCTGCACAAGGCGCTCGCGGGCAAGGTGCTGACCCGGTCCGACCTCCGGGTGCCCGCGTTCGCCACGGCCGACCTGACCGGCCGCGCCGTCCTGGACGTCACCCCGCGCGGAAAGCACCTCCTCACCCGGATCGAGGGCGGGCTCACGCTGCACTCCCATCTGAGGATGGACGGCGCCTGGAAGATCTACGCGCTGGGACAGCGCTGGAGCGGCGGTCCCGCCCACCAGATCCGGGCGGTCCTCGGAACGGCCGACCGCACGGCGGTCGGCTACCGCCTGCCCGTCCTGGAACTGCTGCGGACGTCCGAGGAGGACCGCGCCGTGGGACATCTCGGCCCCGACCTGCTGGGCCCCGACTGGGACCCCGAAAGGGCGCTGGAGAACCTGCTGAGCGACCCCGGCCGCACCCTCGGTGAGGCGCTCTTGGATCAGCGCAACCTCGCCGGCATCGGCAATGTCTACAAGAGCGAGCTGTGCTTCCTGCTGCGGGCCACCCCATGGCTGCCCGTCGGCGCCCTGCCCGCCGAGTACGCCGCCCGCCTCCCGGCCCTCGCCAAGAGGCTCCTGGAGGCCAACCGCGACCGCCCGGCGCGCAACACCACGGGGCGGCGCGACCAGAACCTCTTCGTGTACGGCCGGGCGCCCCGCCCCTGCCTGCGCTGCGGCACCCCTGTCCGGGTGGCGGACCAGGGTGACGGCTCCCGGGAGCGCCCCACGTATTGGTGCCCGGCCTGCCAGTGGGGACCGTGTCCGGCCCAGCCCCCGCCCCGGTTCCGGCCCCGGGGGCGGCCCGGCGGTGATGACAGCCGCCCCCTCACCACCAATTGACGATCCGTCAGAAATCCTCGTACCGTCGATGTCATGCCCGTCACGGCGTACGACCTCAGCGGACGCACCGCATTCGTCACCGGCGCGGCCAGCGGCATCGGCCGCGCCTGCGCCGTACTGCTCGCGCAGGCAGGCGCGATCGTGCACTGCGCCGACCGCGACGCACAGGGCCTGGACGAGACCGCGGCCCGGATCAAGGACCTCGGGGGCACGGCCCGCACCCATCAACTCGACGTGAGCGACCGGGCACAGGTGCATCAGGCCGTCGCCTCCTGCGCCCGCCTGGACGTGATGGCCGCGATCGCCGGGATCATGCACAGCAGCCCTGTGCTGGAGACGCGCGACGAAGATCTCGACCGGGTGCTGGCCGTCAACTTCAAGGGCGTGCTCCACGCTTGCCAGGAGGCCGCCCTCCGCATGATCGGGGACGGTACGCGCGGCAGCATCGTCACCATGGCTTCGGGCGCCATCGACACCGGCGGCCCTGGACTGCTCTGTTACGGCGTCACGAAGGCCGCGGTGGTGCAGCTGACGAAGACCCTGGCAACCGAGGCCGGACCGCACGGTATCCGGGTCAACGCCGTGGCTCCCGGCTGGATCCGGACGCCGATGACCACTCGGCACGGGGAGGCACAGGAGCGGACAGAGGCGTCCATGGCCCGGATGTCACCCCTGGGCCGGGTCGGCGAACCGGAGGACATCGCCCATGCCGTCCTCCATCTGGCTTCCGACGCCGCGTCGTTCACCACCGGCCAGATCCTCCGGCCGAACGGAGGGGTGGCCATGCCATGGTGAGCCCGGGGCGGTGACGCGCGGCCGGGCCGGGCCCTCCCGGCCCCGGGAGTCACCTGAACACCCCCGGACCCGGTCACGCCGGTCCCGCCCGCTCCCCCTGCGCCCCGCCCCTCACCCGGGTTGCGCGCCCCTCCCGCGCACCCGAGCGGTACGCCACCGTCGCCAGGACAGGGCCCACTGGTCCGACCCGGCCGCCCCCTCGGCCCGGCTCTTCGGCACACAGTGCACCGGCAGCAGACTCAGTCCCCAGCCCCCGGTCGCGACCGCCCCTTCCAGCACCCCGGCGTGGGGTGCCAGCACGAGTCGGAGCACCCCCCACCACCACAGCGCACCGAGCGCCAGCGCAATCCCCCTGCGCGCCGCGCGCCCCGCCATGGCCGTCACCTCCCACTCGAGGAACCAGACCCTAGACCGGCCCGTCACCGCCAGGGAGGGCGCACCAGCGGCACACAGGCGCACCGGACCCCGCGCATGCCCCAGGCATCTGTCGGATGCGGCGCGTCCCGCGCAGACACCGGGCAGCGAACGCCCCGCCTGCCGGCGCCCAGCACTCCCCACCCGCCCGGCTCACCCGTTCTCCGCCTGGAACATCCAGTGATGCTTCTCCAGGTCGGCGGTGATGCCGATGAGTAGGTCCTGGCTGACCGGATCCGCCTCGGCGGTCGAGGCCACCCGCTCCCGCATGCGCGTGATCACCGCGCCCAGGGCCGAGACGAGCGTGCCCACCGCGTCCGTGTCCTTCACCCAGCCCTGCGGCACAGGGCCGATCCCGCTGCCCTGCGCGACCGTCGCAGCACGACCGTCCGGCGGGACGCCCAGGGCCGAGGCCCGCTCCGCCACCGTGTCCGAGTGCTGTCGTGCGCTGTCCACGACTTCGTCGAGTTGCAGGTGGATGGAGCGGAAGCGCGGTCCGATCACGTTCCAGTGCACCTGCTTCGCCACCAGGGAGAGGTCCACCAGATCGACCAGGGCTCCCTGCAGCGCCTCGGAGACCGCCTTGAGGTCGTTGTCGGACAGCGGGCTCTTCACGACGTACATCGGCATCCTCCGGAAGCGTTCGCCGGGCCCCGAGCCCCAAGGGGTCGACCCCTCGCCCTTCCACGATGACGGCACCACCCGGCCCCGGCAAACGGGGCAACTCCGGCCCGTGACGCACGAGGACCGGCGCAAAGGCCGGTCCGGGCACGCGAGAGCCCCGGCCGCGCTCCTCCGGTCCCCCGGAGCAGCCCCGGCCGGGGCTCTCGTACGATTGCCGCCTCACCCGCCCACGCGTGTGAGGGTCAGGCGGCGACCACGTCCACTGCCTCGGTGGGCGCCTTGATCGTGACCCGTTCCGGTGGGACACCGGCGACGGACACGGAATTGAGCATCGGGCGACGTACCGGTGCGGGCACCGGTTCGGTGGCCGCAGCCGACTGTGCCAGCTCGGCGAGGGCGAGCTCGTCGCTCACTTCCCGCATGAGCTCGGACATCCGTACGTCCAGCGCGTCGCAGATCGCGGAGAGCAGTTCGGAGGACGCCTCCTTCTGCCCCCGCTCCACCTCGGAGAGATAGCCGAGCGAAACTCGGGCGGACGAGGAGACTTCGCGCAGAGTACGGCCCTGGCGCTGGCGCTGCCGACGCAGCACGTCACCCAGCAGGCGACGGAGCAAAATCATCGGTGGCTCCCTCCTCGGACCGCGTAACCGCATCCTTCACGCCCCACCGTACCGCCTCGCGCCGCGGCCGTGCGGGGAGCGCTGCTCTGTTCACTCAGGGCTGCAAACATCAAGTCCCCCCGTTCTGTTCCGTATCCTGTGCCCGCTCATTCTCGCTCTGTTCGCCCACGAGCTCCTTCAGAAGCAGCGCGAGCACGCTCCGTACACTCTCCATACGGATTTCCGCACGGTCACCGTTCAACCGCAGACGGACCACTTTCCCGCCGCCGAGTTCGCCCGAAACCTCCTCGCGCGGCCCCTGGACGGCCACGAACACGGTGCCGACCGGCTGTCCGTCCTGCGGTTCGGGACCGGCCACACCGGTGGTCGCGAGGCCCCAGTCGGCGCCGAGCGCCATGCGCACCCCGGCCGCCATCTGGGCCGCGACCTGCGGATCCACCGCCCCGCGAGCGTCCAGAAGCGCACCGTCGACCCCGAGGACGTCCCGCTTGAGATCGGTGGCGTAGGCGGTCACGGAGCCGCGGAAGGTCTGGGAGGCTCCGGGCACCGCGGTGATCTCCGCGGCAACCAGGCCGCCGGTCAGCGACTCGGCCACGGCGAGCGTCTCGCCCCTCACCGTGAGTAGTCGCAGCGCCTCGGCGGCCGGGGAGTTCAACGCTCTGTCTCCTCGGCGGCCCGGCGCTCCGCGATGCCGCGCCTGCGCAGCACGACGGCTTGTCTCACATAGTCGAGTCCTGTGACGACGGTCAGGACGATCGCCGCGGCCATCACCCAGAACCGCAGGGTCGCGAGCCAACCGGTGAGCGCCAGGACGTACATGCCGACCGCCACGCCCTGTGTGAGCGTCTTGAGCTTGCCGCCGCGGCTCGCCGGGATCACGCCGTAGCGGATCACCACGAAGCGCAGCAGGGTGACGCCGAGCTCACGGCCGAGGATCACCCCGGTCACCCACCACGGAAGATCTCCGAGCCAGGACAGGCAGATCAGGGCCGCGCCCATGATCGCCTTGTCGGCGATGGGGTCGGCGATCTTCCCGAAGTCCGTGACGAGGTTGTAGGTGCGCGCCAGATGCCCGTCGAACAGGTCGGTGATCATGGCGACGGCGAAGGCCGCCCAGGCGAGCGAGCGCCACGCAGGGTCGTATCCGCCGCCCGCCAGCATCAGCGCGACGAAGCCCGGTACGAGGACCAGGCGGAGCATCGTCAGGAGGTTGGCGACGTTCCAGACGCTTGCCTGGTTGACCGCCGCTGCGGTCAGCTTGCCGCCCCGCGCCGACCGTGCGCCGTCCTGATCACCTTGGCTCGCCGCCGCGGCCTCCGCGGCCCCGGCGGACCCTTTGGCCGCCGCCCTGCCGCCGGGCAGTCCCGAGGCGCCGGAGCCGCCCTTCGCGGGCGCCGCTCCACGCGCACCGGAGGAGCCGCCCGCCGCGGATGCCGGGATTCCGGTCATCTGCCCGCCTCCTCGGGACGGCCGAACGCGCCCTGGAGCGGCTCGGCCACCAGGTCGACACCTTCCGTACCGACCACCTTCGCCTCGACCATACGGCCCACCCGCAGGCCCGCGCCCGTCGTGAACAGGACCTGCCCGTCCGTCTCGGGAGCCTGGTGAGCGGCGCGGCCGTACGCGCCGTCCTCGCCGTCCACGGACTCCACGAGCACGTGCACGGTCTCGCCGACGCGCTCCTCGGCGCGCTGCGACACCAGTTCCTCGGCCAGCCGGGAGACCCGGGCCAGCCGCTCGGCGACGACGTCCTGGTCCAGCTTGTCGTCGTAGGTCGCGGCCTCGGTGCCCTCCTCGTCCGAGTAGCCGAAGACGCCGATCGCGTCCAGCCGCGCGCCGTTCAGGAAGCGCTCCAGCTCGGCCAGGTCGGCTTCGCTCTCGCCGGGGAAGCCCACGATGAAGTTGGAGCGCACACCGGCCTGGGGGGCCTTGCTTCTGATGGTGTCCAGCAGCTCCAGGAAGCGGTCGGTGTCACCGAATCGCCGCATCGCACGCAGCACACCGGGCGCCGAGTGCTGGAAGGACAGGTCGAAGTACGGGGTGACCTTGGGGGTGGAGGTCAGCACGTCGATCAGCCCGGGCCGCATCTCGGCGGGCTGGAGGTAGCTGACGCGGACACGCTCGAGGCCGTCCACCTCGGCCAGCTCGGGCAGGAGGGACTCCAGGAGGCGGATGTCTCCAAGGTCCTTGCCGTAGGAGGTGTTGTTCTCGGAGACCAGCATGATCTCCTTCACGCCCTGTTCGGCCAGCCAGCGCGTCTCGTTCAGCACATCGCTGGGCCGGCGTGAGATGAAGGAGCCGCGGAAGGAGGGGATGGCGCAGAAGGAGCAGCGGCGGTCACAGCCGGAGGCCAGCTTCACCGAGGCGACCGGTGCGCCGTCCAGACGGCGGCGCAGGGGCGCCCGGGGACCGGATGCGGGGGCGACGCCCTCGGGGAGGTCCGCCGGCCCGTGCCCGGGCAGGGCGACCGAGGTGGCCGATTCCTGGCGCTCGGCCGGGCTGATGGGCAGCAGCTTGCGCCGGTCACGGGGCGTGTGCGAAGCGTGGATGCCGCCGCTCAGGATGGTTTGCAGGCGGTCCGAGATGTCCGTGTAGTCGTCGAAGCCGAGCACGCCGTCCGCCTCCGGCAGGGCCTCGGCGAGCTCCTTGCCGTACCGCTCGGCCATGCAGCCGACCGCCACGACGGCCTGCGTGCGGCCATGGCTCTTGAGGTCGTTGGCCTCGAGGAGGGCGTCGACGGAGTCCTTCTTCGCGGCCTCGACGAAGCCACAGGTGTTGACGACCGCGACGTCCGCTTCCGCGGCGTCCTCGACGAGCTGCCAGCCGTCCGCCTCCAAACGGCCTGCGAGCTCCTCCGAGTCCACCTCGTTACGGGCGCAGCCAAGGGTGACGAGTGCGACGGTACGGCGTTCAGGCATGGGCTCAAGACTACTTCGTCCCGCTGAGAGCCCACGTCGACGGGGTTGGCCGATCTTGGCCAACCCCGTGTGTCCCTGCCCTTCGGTCCCGCTCGGTCCCTCCGGAAGGGCTCGGCGGGCCTGTGTCAGCCGGTGACCGGGTCACCCTTCGTGTAGGTCAGGCGCTCGACCTGGCCCGGCTGGAAGTCGTCCTGGATCTTCTTGCCGTTGACGTACAGCTCGATCGCTCCCGCGTCCCCGAGGACCAGGTCGATCTTGTCCTTGTCCTGGAAGGTCTGGGAGTCGCCCTGCTTGAGCAGCCCGTCGAAGAGGACATGGCCGTTGTGGTCCTTGGCGGAGATCCAGCTGCGGCCGCCCGTGGCGCTGACCTGGACGGTGACCTTGTCACGGGGCGCCGCCGCGATGGCGCTGTCGGTCGGCTCGGGCTTCTGAGCGGGCTTGCTGCTCTTGGGAGCGGGCGAGGAGGGCCTGCCCGAGCTCGTCTCGGGGCCCTTGGCGGCCGGCGGCTTCGCGGTGTTCCCGCTGTCACCGCCCTTGACCATGGTGAACCCGACGAAAGCGATCACCACCACGATCGCCGCCACCATGGCCGCGGTCCAGTTGGGCCCGCGCCGGTCCGGGCGGATACGTTCCGCCTGGAAGAGCGGGTTCGCCGGGGTGGGGGCCGCTCCCGCGCCGTGGTCCTCGGCGTACTGCGCGAGCAGCGGGGCCGGGTCGAGATGCACGGCACGCGCGAGCGTGCGGATATGACCGCGGGCGTAGACATCGCCGCCGCAGGGGGCGAAATCGTCCTGTTCGATCGCCTGCACGATGACGATCCGGACCCGGGTGGCATGGCTGATGTCGTCGACGGTCAGCCCGGCCGCGATGCGCGCCTGCCGCAGGGCCCGGCCGATCGACAGGCGTTCCGACGCACTGTCGTCCGCGCGTTCGCCGTCGAACGGACGCGCATCCTCGGGGGAGTTGTCGTCAGGGGAGTTACCGATGGACACGGGGGCGCCTTTCGAGCGTTGAGCCACCTGTGCTGGAAGTTCAGTCTAGGGGGGGTACGAAAGGGTGAGGCAACCGGGCGGTATGACTTTGTACGCCATCCGAATGGCTGGTCATCCTCATGGTGGGCCACGTACCTGTCCCCTCGCTCAACTTGACGTACGTAGGCGGGAAACGGTTGCTCACGGATCACTTACGACTGGATCACGGTCGGACCTCCGAGACCGGTGCGCGGTCCCTATGTCGACAATGGACAGGGTCTAGGACTGAGACTCCCCCCGGATCAGGGCGAGCACTCCATCCATCTCGTCAGGTTTCACAAGAACGTCACGTGCCTTCGATCCCTCACTGGGGCCGACGATGTTGCGCGACTCCATGAGGTCCATCAGGCGTCCTGCCTTCGCAAAGCCGACCCTCAGCTTCCGCTGGAGCATCGAGGTGGAACCGAACTGGGTGGAGACCACCAGTTCGGCCGCCTGGCACAGCAGGTCGAGATCGTCGCCGATGTCCTCGTCGATCTCCTTCTTCTGCTTGGAGCCGACCGTGACGTCCTCGCGGAAGACCGGCGTCATCTGCTCCTTGCAGTGCCGGACGATCGCCGAGACCTCCTCCTCGGTCACGAAGGCGCCCTGCATACGGGTCGGCTTGTTCGCACCCATCGGCAGGAACAGGCCGTCACCCTTGCCGATCAGCTTCTCCGCGCCGGGCTGGTCGAGGATGACGCGCGAGTCGGCGAGCGAGGAGGTGGCGAACGCGAGCCGGGAGGGCACGTTCGCCTTGATCAGGCCGGTCACCACGTCTACCGAGGGCCGCTGGGTGGCGAGCACCAGGTGGATGCCGGCGGCGCGCGCGAGCTGGGTGATCCGCACGATCGCGTCCTCGACGTCGCGGGGGGCGACCATCATCAGGTCGGCCAGCTCGTCCACGATCACCAGCAGATAGGGGTACGGCTGGAGTTCGCGTTCGCTGCCCTCGGGCGCCTTGACCTTGCCGTTCCTGATGGCCTCGTTGAAGTCGTCGATGTGCCGGAAGCCGAACGCCGCCAGGTCGTCGTAGCGCAGATCCATCTCGCGTACGACCCACTGCAGCGCCTCGGCCGCCCGCTTCGGGTTGGTGATGATCGGTGTGATCAGGTGCGGGATGCCCTCGTAGGCGGTCAGCTCGACGCGCTTGGGGTCCACGAGGACCATGCGCACGTCCTCCGGGGTCGCCCGCATCATGACCGAGGTGATCAGGCAGTTGACGCAGGACGACTTGCCGGAACCGGTCGCACCGGCGACGAGGATGTGCGGCATCTTGGCGATGTTCGCCATCACATAGCCGCCCTCGACGTCCTTGCCGAGCGCTACCAGCATCGGGTGGTCGTCCTCGGCCGCCGCGGCGAGCCGCAGCACGTCGCCGAGATTGACCATCTCACGGTCGGTGTTCGGGATCTCGATGCCGACCGCGGACTTTCCGGGGATCGGGCTGATGATCCGCACGTCCGGGCTGGCGACGGCGTACGCGATGTTCTTGGTGAGCGCGGTGATCCGCTCGACCTTCACGGCGGGTCCCAGTTCGACCTCGTACCGGGTGACCGTCGGGCCTCGGGTGAAGCCGGTGACGGCGGCGTCGACCTTGAACTCGGTGAAGACGTTGGTGAGCGAGGCGACGACGGCGTCGTTCGCGGCGCTGCGCGCCTTGCCGGGGCCGCCGCGCTCAAGCAGGTCCAGGGACGGCAGCGAGTAGGTGATGTCACCCGAGAGCTGGAGCTGCTCCGCGCGCGGCGGGAGATCACGGGGTTCCTCGGGGGCGGCCTTCGTCAGGTCGGGCACCGGGGAGTCCGCGGGCAGCTTCTCGAGCTGGGGGCGGGCGGCCGGCACCGGCGTCGGCGTGGCCTCCACCCGGTCGGCGGCGCTCACGCCCTGGGTGAGGTCGGCGACGATCGGGGACGGCGGCATGCCGTGCAGCACGGCGCCGTCCAGGGCCGCCGCGGCTGCCGCGGCGACGTCCACGGCGTCCATCTCCCGGCCCAGGGCGGGCTGCACGGAGGGCCGCCGGGAGCGGCCCCTGCGGCGGGACAGCGCGTGCTGCTCCGCCTCGTCCGGGTCGTACAGCTCGTCGGTGCGCTCGCGCCTGCGGGTGCCGCGGGGCAGGGCCTCGCGCCACTGCTCGTCGTAGCGCTCGTCGTCCTGGGTGGCGATGACGCTCTCGGGGTCGTGCACGAGTCCGAGCTTCAGGCCGAGCTGCCGCAGCCGCTGCGGGATCGCGGTGACCGGGGTGGCTGTGACGACGAGCAGGCCGAAGAACGTGAGCAGCACGAGCAGCGGCACGGCCAGCGCGGCGCCCATGGTGTATGTCAGCGGGGTGGCCGTGGCCCAGCCGATGAGCCCGCCCGCGTCCCTTATCGCCTGCATGCCGTCGCTGCGCGCGGGCTCGCCGCAGGCGATGTGCACCTGACCGAGCACGCCGATGACCAGGGCGGACAGGCCGATGACGATACGGCCGTTGGCCTCGGGCCGCTCCGGGTGGAGGATCAGGCGCACGGCGATCGCACCGAGCAGCAGCGGCACCAGCAGGTCGAGACGGCCGAAGGCGCCGGTCACCAGCATCTCCACGAGGTCCCCGACGGGTCCGCGCAGATTGGCCCAGGTGCCCGCGGCGACGATCAGGGAGATACCGAGCAGCAGCAGCGCGAGGCCGTCCTTGCGATGTGCCGGGTCGAGCCCCTTCGCGCCACGCCCTATGCCGCGGAACATGGCTCCGACGGCATGCGCGAGCCCCAACCAGAGGGCGCGTACGAGTCGGTACACCCCCGCGGTCGGGTTGGGTGCCGGCGCGGGGGCGGGCTTCTTGGCCGGGGCTTTCCTGGCGGGTGCCTTCTTCGCCGCGGCCTTTTTCGCGGGGGCCTGCTTCGCCGGAGCCTTCCTCGGAGCAGCCGCCTTCTTCGCGGGCGGCTTCTTGGCTGCGGGACGTGGGGCCATGACTGCGAGGTTACCGGTGCGGGCGAGCAGGCACACGCGTGCCCGCAGCTTCACCCGTTCGTGTCGCCTATCGCGGGGCGCGAAACTGACGCGGGCTCAAGGGGTGCGTCACACACGGTCCTACGAATGCCGTACGGGGCCGCCCCGCGCCGGGATTCATTCCCCTGTTGCGCGGAGCGAGCCCATGGATCGGCTCGTCAGCTTTGCGTCGGCACGGACGGGGCGCCGCTGCCCGTGCCAGGCTCCAGGGCGTCAAGCGCCCTGCGCAAACCCGTGAGTTTGCGTTCGAGATGCGCCGCGGTCGCCACCGCGGCAGCGTCCGCCGATTCGTCGTCCAGCTGCTTGGACAGAGCCTCGGCCTGCTCCTCGACCGCGGCCAGCCGCGCGGACAGCTCGGCGAGAAGTCCGGCGGGCTCCTTGCTGTCACCGCCCGCGGACTTGCCGTTGCCCTCCAACTGGAGCCGCAACAGGGCGGCCTGCTCACGCAGCTGGCAGTTCTTCATGTAGAGCTCGACGAACACCGAGACCTTCGCGCGCAGCACCCACGGGTCGAACGGCTTGGAGATGTAGTCCACGGCACCGGCCGCGTATCCCCGGAACGTGTGATGCGGACCGTGGTTGATGGCGGTCAGGAAGATGATCGGAATATCTCTGGTCCGCTCCCGTCGCTTGATGTGCGCGGCGGTTTCGAAACCGTCCATTCCTGGCATCTGGACGTCCAGCAGAATGACCGCGAAATCGTCCGTCAGCAGTGCCTTGAGCGCTTCCTCCCCGGACGATGCCCTGACCAGCGTCTGATCGAGCGCAGAGAGGATGGCCTCCAGCGCCAGCAGATTCTCCGGCCGGTCATCGACCAGGAGGATCTTGGCCTTCTGCACCATGGCCCGCCCTCCTCGCCCCGGCTTGGGGCCTCCCCTGTCCTCAGGACTCGGAGCGGCACCTTCCGGCGCCGCCCCAGGGGACGACTCCCTTGCGCCGCCCGTCCTTGTGCCGGTCATCGTAGCCGCACCCCGCCCATCGCCACACCCTGTCACCGCGATGTCACTGTGCACGTAGCAGAAACGCGGCAGGGGATCAGAAGGTTCCCCGTACACCGCACTTCTACACGGGCCCGGCCACACTCAGTCAGCAACTCTTCGTGAACATTCGGAGTTCCCGTCACCGCCCGCGCATCCACTGCTGCATCACCGACAGCAGGTGATCGGGGTCGACCGGCTTGGTCACGTAGTCGGAGGCACCCGACTCGATGGCCTTCTCCCGGTCGCCCTTCATCGCCTTGGCCGTCAGCGCGATGATGGGCAGCCCCGCGAACTGCGGCATGCGCCTGATCGCCGTGGTCGTGGCATAACCATCCATCTCCGGCATCATGATGTCCATCAGGACGACCGCGACATCGTCGTGCTGCTCCAGGACCTCGATGCCCTCGCGCCCGTTCTCGGCGTAGAGCACCGACAGGCCGTGCTGCTCCAGGACGCTGGTGAGCGCGAAGACGTTGCGGATGTCGTCGTCGACGATGAGCACCTTCTCGCTGTCGAACCGCACGCCCTGCGCCGGCAGCGCTCCTTCCTGCGGCTCACCGGACCACTGCTGCTCCTGTCCCGCGCCGTGACGCGGCGCGCCCGCCGAGACCGCCCTGCGCCGGCGGCGGAAGAGCGCGGCCGGGCCGTTCTGGGTCTCCTGGTACGACTTCACCTCGGCGGGCGTCTCGATGTCCGGCGCGGCGGGCTGGGCCTCCGACGCCAGCAGCTCGTCGGCCTCCAGCGCGGGCGCGAGCTGCGCGTAGCCCTGCGGCGGCAGTTCGCTCGGGTGCAGCGGCAAATACAGGGTGAACGTCGAGCCGCGCCCGGGCTCGCTCTGGGCGTGGATCTCGCCGCCGAGCAGCCGGGCGATCTCCCGCGAGATGGACAGGCCCAGCCCCGTACCGCCGTACTTGCGGCTCGTGGTGCCGTCCGCCTGCTTGAACGCCTCGAAGATCACCCGCATCTTGCTGGCCGCGATACCGATGCCCGTGTCGGCCACCGAGAAGGCGATGAGGTCCGCGTCCGGGTCCCGCAGCGCACCGGCCTCCAGGAGCTGCTCCCGGATGGCCACCGGCACATCGCCGCCCGCCGGCCTGATGACCAGCTCCACCGCTCCCGTGTCGGTGAACTTCACCGCGTTGGACAGCAGGTTGCGCAGCACCTGCAGGAGGCGCTGCTCGTCGGTGTGCAGCGTGGCGGGCAGCTCGGGCGACACCCGTACGGAGAAGTCCAGGCCCTTCTCGGCGGTCAGCGGCCGGAAGGTGGCCTCCACGTAGTCGACGAGCTGGACGAGCGCGATACGCGTCGGGGAGACGTCCATCTTGCCCGCCTCGACCTTCGAGAGGTCGAGGATGTCGTTGATCAGCTGGAGCAGGTCGGATCCGGCGCCGTGGATGGTCTCGGCGAACTCGACCTGCTTCGGGGAGAGGTTCCCCTCGGCGTTGTCCGCGAGCAGCTTGGCCAGGATCAGCAGGGAGTTGAGCGGCGTGCGCAGCTCATGGGACATGTTGGCCAGGAACTCGCTCTTGTAGCGCATGGACACCGCGAGCTGCTCGGCGCGCTCCTCCAGTACCTGGCGCGCCTCCTCGATCTCGGTGTTCTTGACCTCGATGTCACGATTCTGCTGAGCCAGCAGCTCGGCCTTGTCCTCCAGTTCCGCGTTGGACGCCTGAAGGGCCCTCTGCCGGTTCTCCAGCTCGGCGGACCGTTCCCTCAGTTGCTCGGTCAGCTCCTGAGACTGCTTCAGCAGCACCTCGGTCTTCGTGTTCACCGAGATGGTGTTGACGCTGGTCGCGATCATCTCGGCGATCTGGCTGAGGAAGTCCCTCTGGATCTGCGTGAACCGTGTGAAGGAGGCCAGTTCGATGACGCCCAGCACCTTGCCCTCGAACAGCACCGGCAGCACGATCACCTGCGCGGGAGGCGCCTCCCCGAGCCCGGACGAAATCTTCAGATAGCCGCTGGGGGCGTCCTCCACCAGGATCGTGCGCCGCTCCTGCGCCGCCGTCCCGATCAGGGCCTCGCCCGGCTTGAACGACGTCGGCATGGAGCCCATCGAGTAGCCGTACGACCCCAGCATGCGCAGCTCGTACTGGTCGTCGTTCTCGGCGGCCGGATCCTTCCCGTCCACGAGCGACATCGCCAGGAAGAACGCGCCGTGCTGCGCGGACACCACCGGCGTCAGCTCGCTCATGATCAGCGAGGCCACGTCCTCGAGGTCACGGCGGCCCTGCATCAGGGCGGAGATCCGGGCCAGGTTGCCCTTGAGCCAGTCCTGCTCCTTGTTGGCGATCGTGGTGTCGCGCAGGTTGGCGATCATCTTGTTGATGTAGTCCTGAAGCTCCTGGATCTCGCCGGAGGCGTCCACGTCGATCTTCAGGTTGAGGTCACCGCGGGTCACGGCGGTCGCCACGCGCGCGATGGCACGCACCTGACGGGTCAGGTTCCCGGCCATCTCGTTCACCGACTCGGTCAGATCGCGCCAGGTGCCGTCGACGTCCCGGACCCGCGCCTGGCCGCCGAGCTGACCCTCGGTGCCCACCTCACGGGCCACCCTGGTGACCTCCTCGGCGAAGGAGGACAGCTGGTCCACCATCGTGTTGATGGTGGTCTTCAGCTCCAGGATCTCACCGCGCGCGTCGATGTCGATCTTCTTGGTCAGGTCACCCTTGGCGATGGCCGTGGTGACCATGGCGATGTTGCGGACCTGGCCGGTCAGGTTGGACGCCATCTGGTTCACGGACTCGGTGAGGTCCTTCCACGTGCCCGCCACACCCGGTACGTGCGCCTGACCGCCGAGGATGCCGTCCGTACCCACCTCGCGGGCCACCTTGGTGACCTGATCGGCGAATGAACTCAGCGTCTTCACCATCGTGTTGAACGTGTCGGCGAGCTGCGCGACCTCGCCGCGCGCCTCGATCGTCACCGTCCGCGTCAGATCGCCGTTGGCGACGGCCGCCGCCACCTGGGAGATGTTCCGCACCTGCATGGTCAGGTTGTTGGCCATCAGGTTGACGTTGTCGCTGAGGTCCTTCCAGATGCCCGTGACACCGGCGACATGCGCCTGGCCGCCGAGGATGCCCTCGGTGCCCACCTCACGGGCCACACGTGTCACCTGCTCCGCGAAGGACGAGAGCTGGTCCACCATCGTGTTGACGGTCGTGACCAGTTCGAGGATCTCGCCCTTGGCGTCGACGGTGATCTTCTTGGACAGGTCGCCCTTGGCGACCGCCGTCGTGACCTCGGCGATGTTGCGCACCTGGATGGTCAGGTTGTTCGCCATGAAGTTCACGGACTGCGTGAGGTCCTTCCAGGTGCCCGAGACCCCCTGCACCTCGGCCTGGCCGCCGAGGATGCCCTCGGTGCCCACCTCACGCGCCACCCGCGTCACCTGCTCGGCGAAGTTGGACAGCTGGTCCACCATCGTGTTGATGGTGTTCTTCAGCTCCAGGATCTCGCCCCGCGCGTCCACGTCGATCTTCTGCGACAGATCACCACGGGCCACCGCCGTCGCGACCTGCGCGATGTTGCGCACCTGGGTGGTGAGGTTGCCGGCCATGCCGTTCACGGAGTCCGTGAGGTCGCGCCACACCCCGGCCACGCCGGGCACCTGGGCCTGACCGCCGAGGCGGCCCTCCGTACCCACCTCACGCGCCACCCGCGTCACCTGCTCGGCGAACGCGGAGAGCTGGTCCACCAGGTTGTTGATGGTGTTCTTCAGCTCCAGGATCTCGCCCCGCGCGTCCACGTCGATCTTCTGCGACAGATCACCACGGGCCACCGCCGTCGTCACCTGCGCGATCTGCCTCACCTGCGAGGTGAGGTTGCCCGCCATGAAGTTGACGGAGTCGGTGAGTTCCTTCCAGGTGCCGCTGACGCCCGGCACCACGGCCTGCCCGCCCAGCCGGCCCTCCGTGCCCACGTCCCGGGCCATGCGCGTGACCTGGTCGGCGAACGAGGACAGCTGGTCCACCATCGTGTTCACGGTGTTCTTCAGCTGGAGCATCTCGCCGGAGACGTCCACGGTGACCTTCTGCGACAGGTCGCCGGTGGCCACCGCCGTCGTCACCTGCGCGATGTTGCGGACCTGACCCGTGAGGTTGCGGAACGCCGTGTTGACGGAGTCCGTGAGGTCCTTCCACGTTCCGGCCGCGCCCGTCACCTGCGCCTGTCCGCCCAGCTCACCCTCCACGCCGATCTCCCGCGCGACCCTGGTGACCTCGGCGCCGAAGGCGGAGAGCTGGTCCACCATCCCGTTGACGGTGTTCTTCAGCTCCAGCATCTCGCCGGCGACATCGACCGTGACCTTCTGCGACAGATCACCGCTGGCCACCGCCGTCGTCACGGCCGCGATGTCCCGCACCTGGGTCGTCAGGTTGCGGAAGACCGTGTTCACCGAATCGGTGAGGTCCTTCCACGTTCCCGCCGCGCCCGGCACGTTCGCCTGACCGCCGAGCCTTCCCTCGGCACCCACCTCGTTGGCCACCCGGGTGACCTCGTCGGCGAAGGTGCGCAGCGTCTCGGTCATCTGGTTGATCGTCTCGGCGAGCTGCGCGACCTCGCCACGTGCCGACACGGTGACCTTCTGCGACAGGTCACCGTTGGCGACCGCGGTCGTCACCTGCGCGATCCCGCGCACCTGGGCGGTCAGGTTGCCCGCCATCAGGTTCACCGAATCGGTGAGGTCCTTCCACACCCCCGCCACGCCCGGAACCTGCGCCTGGCCGCCCAGCTCGCCCTCAGTGCCCACCTCGCGGGCGACCCGGGTCACCTCGGACGAGAAGGAGGACAGCTGGTCCACCATCGTGTTGACGGTTTCCTTCAGCTCCAGCATCTCGCCGGCGACATGAACCGTGACCTTCCGGGACAGGTCACCCTTGGCGACCGCCGTGGTCACCAGCGCGATGTCGCGCACCTGCGCGGTCAGCCGGTACGCCATCGTATTGACCGAATCCGTGAGGTCCTTCCACGAACCCGACATACCGCGCACCCTGGCCTGACCGCCCAGCTTGCCCAGCGTGCCCACCTCGCTGGCCACACGCGTGACCTCGTCAGTGAAAGTCGACAGCTGGTCGACGAGGTTGTTGACCGTGCGCCCGACCTTCAGGAACTCCCCGCGCAGCGGATGCCCCGTCTCGTCCTGGCCCTGCGTCCGCAGCTCCATCCGCGGCGACAGATCGCCCTCCGCCACCGCCGACAGCACCCGGCTGACCTCGGAGACGGGGTGCACGAGATCGTCGACGAGAGCGTTCGAGGCGTCGATGGCGGCAGCCCAGGAGCCCTCGCACGCCCCCGCCTCCAGCCGCTCCGTGAGCTTCCCCTCGCGCCCGACCATGCGGCGCACCCGCGCCAGCTCCCCGGTCAGATGCAGATTCCGGTCCGCGACCTCGTTGAAGACCGCGGCGATCTCCGCCATCACTCCGTCACCGGAGACCGTCAGCCGCTTGCGGAAGTTCCCGTCCCGCATCGACTCCAGAGCCGCCAGCAGCCGGTTCAGGGCCGCCGTGTCCACCGCGGTGGTGCCTCGCGACTTGCGCTGGTTGCTCAGGGACTGTCCGCCTTTCGCGCGCGTCTTTGTTGCCCGCGTCGCTGCGCCAGACTCCACTGTGTCCCTCCCGCAGGGGTCGACCGTCACTGCTGTGCTCAGAGGTACTGCTCCACGTACCTGTTACTCATGCGTAGTGCTGCCCGGCCGAGCGGACGACACGCGCGTGCTCCCGCCCGGCGTGATGGACGACACTCTGCCCGGCTGTTCTTCCACTGTGAGCCTGCCCAGTGTTTCACCATGCCCGAACCCGGCCATAACAGTTCGGCAGCTTCGCACACGCTCCGCACACCCTGTGGACGTAAACACCCGCGACCGGCACCCGCATGGACGGCGAAGGTAAGTAACCTTGCATGCGGCTGTCCAGCCGCACCGGTCGGGCGTGGGCGGTGGCACGAGCACGAGCGGGCAGGCATCGGAGGGGCACCGCACCATGACCACCGGACTGCGTCCCGGGGGACCACCCCAGGATCCCCGGCACGAAGAAGACCGGCAACTGCCTCGGCAGGAGCGGGTCGGCCAGGGGGCCCCGCACGTCGAGAACCGGACGAGGAGTGCTGTGATCACCGCGCGCGCGGCAGCCAGCTTCGAGCCCGTCGGACGATCGGTCGCAACGGCCCGGTCCTTCGTGCGGGACACGCTCCAGGGGTGGGGCTTCGCCGACATCATCGACGACGCCGTGGTCCTCACCAGCGAACTGGTCACCAACGCGGTCGTCCACGCGGGCACCGCCGCTGACGTCCTGTGCCTGCGCAGCGACGACGGCGTACGCATCGAGGTCGCCGACCACTATCCGGAACGCGAAGTCCCGGTACAGACGAGCGCCGTCAGCATGGGCAGCCCCGACCGCGAGGGCGGGCGCGGCCTCCAGCTCTGCGCCGCCCTGGCCGGCCACTGGGGCGTCGAGTACACGCCCACGCACAAGCGGGTCTGGTTCCAGCTCGATCTCCCCGAGCGCCCCGTGGGCACCCGTGCCGCGGGCCCGGCCCTGCCCGCCGAGCTCCTCCCCCTCGCCGACGGACGCGTGCGCGTGGCGGTCATCCAGATCGACCGCAACGCCTCCGTCTCCGCCTGGAACGAGGACGCCGAGGAACTCTTCGGATACGCCGCCGACCAGGTCACCGGCAAGCCGCTCACCGACCTCGCGGCCTGGCCCCAGACCCCGGGCACGGGCACCGGCATCGCCGAGGCCCTCCGGCTGTCCCGCTGGGAGGGCAGCTACGGCATCCGCTGCGCCGACGGCCGCGTGTCCCCCGTCTACGCCTCTCACCTGCGCGTACGGGACACGGCGGGCGAACCGTCCACGGTGTGCCTGCTCGTACGCGACCATGAGCGCGCCGTCCTGCAGACCCCCCTGCGCACGGGGTCCGCCGACACGGCCACGGCCCAGGAGGGCCAGGCGGCCGACCCCTTCGAGGTCTTCATCGGCTCCCCCGCCCCCGACGATCTCGACGGCCTGCTCCAACGCACGGTGGAACGCGCCCGGGACATGCTCGACGGTGACGCGGCCTTCCTGCTCCTGGCCACCGACGACGAGACGGAACTGGAGGTACGCGCCTCCACCGGCCTGCCCTCCGCCCGCCAGCGCTTCGCCCGTGTCCCGGTCGAGGCCGGCCCCGGCCGCTACGGCTCGGCCCGCATGCCCGCCGTCCACGACGACCTCTCGGCCGTACCCGGCGCGGTGCCCCTGCTGTCCGGCACGGGCATGCGCTCGGTCGTGACGGTCCCGCTGAAGGTGGAGGGCCGCCTCACCGGCTCCCTCGGCGTCGCCGCCGAAGCGCCCACCCGCTACTCCAACGAGGAGGCGCTGCGCCTCCAGTTCGCCGCGGACCGTATCGCCCTCGCCGTTGAGTCGGCCCGCCTGGGCGAGCTGGAGCGGCTGCGCCGCGGCTCGCTGAGCTTCCTGGTCGAGGCGTCCGACCTCCTCGCGGGCACCCTGGACCGCGACCAGACACTGGCGCTCATGGCCCAGATGACGATCCCGACCCTCGCGACCTGGTGCGCCGTGTACACCATCGCGGACCAGGCCTCCGAACCGTACCTCTCGTACGTCCTGCACGAGGACGAGGAACGCATCGACGGCCTCAAGGCGCTCCTGTCGAAGATCCCCCCGCCGGAACCGATCCCCACACCGGGCGCCCGCGTCTGGACACAGCCCGCGGAGGCGGCACACCGCGCCGCTCTGCGCACCTCCATGCGCAGCCTCGGCCTGGGCGAGCCCCCGGCCCTCAGCTCCGGTATCGGCACGACACTGGCGACCGCGTCGGCCGTCGGCGGCGAGACCGTCGTACTCCCGCTCGTGGCCCGCAACCGCGTGATCGGCATGCTCACCCTGGGCAAACCGACGGACGAGCACTTCCGCCAGGAAATCCTCGAACTGGCCGAGGACTTGAGCCGACGGGCCGCTCTGGCCCTGGACAACGCGCGGCTGTACTCGGAGCGCACGGCCATCAGCCAGTCCCTCCAGCGCAGCCTGCTCCCCCCGGAACTCCCCATGGTCGAGGGCGTCGAGGTCGACGTCATCTACCGGGCGGCCGGTGAGGGCAACGAGGTCGGCGGCGACTTCTACGACCTCTTCCCGATCCGCGACGGAGCGTACGGCTTCGCCATCGGCGACGTCTGCGGTACGGGTCCCGAGGCCGCGGCGGTCACGGGCCTGGCCCGCCACGCCCTGCGTCTGCTGGCCCGGGAGGGCTTCGGCGGCCCGGCGGTCCTGGAACGCCTCAACTCCGCCATCCTCGACGAGGGAGCGCGCAGTCGCTTCCTCACGCTCCTCTACGGCGAGTTGTGGCCGCAGGAGGACGGCAGCGCGGTCCTGAAGGTGGTCTGCGCCGGCCATCCGCTCCCGCTCCGGCTCCGCCAGGACGGCACGGTGGAGCCGGCGGCGGAACCGCAGCCGCTCCTCGGCGTGATGGAGGACCTGGAGCTGTACGAGCAGACGGTGACACTCGACCCGGGCGACGTGCTGCTGTGCGTCACGGACGGGGTCACCGAACGCCGCGAGGGCACGCGCATGTTGGGAGACGACGGCCTCGCGGACGTCCTGACGACGTGTACGGGCCTCACGGCGGGCGCCGTGGCGGCCCGCATCATGCGTGCGGTCGAACGCTTCGCTTCCGACGCTCCGTCCGACGACATGGCCATTCTCGCGATGCGCGTGCCGGGCCTTCTCAAGGACTGAGCCGCCCGAAGGGCCGATCCTTCCCAGGGATTGAACAGAAAAGGCCTCGCCCATCAGGGCGAGGCCTTTTTGCATGGAGCCCCCAAACGGAATCGAACCGTTGACCTTCTCCTTACCATGGAGACGCTCTGCCGACTGAGCTATAGGGGCCTGTCACCTTTTCGAGGTATCCCTCGCGGCAACGGAGTAGATCATACCCCGAACTGGAGTGTGCTCCCAACCACGAGGTCCGGTTCAAAAGGCAGGCTGGAGCAGTCCGCCCAGCGCATTGCAGGCGGAGACAATCCTGTTCATCTCACGCCTCGTCAGCGCAGCATCCACCGGCAGGGAAAGCGTCTCGTCGGCGGCGCGCTCGGTCTCGGGCAGGAACACATCGCGCCTGAAACCCGGCATCCGATGCACAGGCGTCTTGACCGGGACCCGGCACTCGACTCCCCTGGCCCTCACCGCCCGTGCGAACGCATCACGGTCCGGCCGGCCGTTACCCGGTACCCGCACCACGTACTGCTGATAGGTGTGTCCGCCGCCGCCCTCGGGCGTACGAACCCCCCGCAGCCGCCGGTCGAGGTAGGCGGCGCGCTCACGGCGCTGCGCCACCTCGGCGTACGGCGTCTCGGACTCGCCCTGTTCCAGCACCAGAAGATCGTGCCGCTGCCCGATCTCATGGAGCCCCGCGATGTCGGCCGGCCGGCCGAAGCGGTGGACGACGACGATCGCGACGGTCCCCGGACCCACGGCGGCCTCCACAGCCGCCGGATCGAGGCAGTACGTCGCCGGGTCTATGTCGGCGAAGACCGGCATCGCGCCGGTCAGGGTGACGGCCTCGGCAACCTCGATGTTCCCGAAGGCGGGCACGATGACCTCGTCACCGATGCCGACGCCCGCGGCCTTGAGCATTCCAGCAGTACCCATGGCCGGGATGCTCGTCCGGCAAAGTGAACGCAAAGTGACGCTCAACACAAAAGAGCTGGTCCCCGAACCGAAGTTCGGGGACCAGCTCTGAATAATTGTTCGGCGGCGTCCTACTCTCCCACAGGGTCCCCCCTGCAGTACCATCGGCGCTGTGAGGCTTAGCTTCCGGGTTCGGTATGTAACCGGGCGT
>NZ_JBEYVV010000050.1:0-29643 GCF_040644155.1 Streptomyces sp. NPDC047022
ACCCGAGAGACTCTCTCAGGCTTTCCTCCGGGCGCTTCCCTTCGGTGTTTCCGACTCTATCAGATCTTTCCGATCCGATTTCCTCGGTGCTTTCCGGCCTTTCGGCCTTCCGGCTTTGCTGACTCTATCAGACCTTCAGTTCCCTTCGGGCCTGACTCCCAGTCAACCGGGTTTGTCTTCCCGGCTGTTGGGCCGTTCCGACGTCCCAAACCTTAGCGGATCCCTCCGGCGATTCCCAATCGAGCGATTCGATCGAGTAGCCGTACTCCGGTGAAATCGAATTCGGGCATGCCGAAATCGTTCCCAACGGGAGATCGTGCAGAGTGGTTTGGTTGCCGCTTTCGCGACGGGAGGTGCTGCCGGAGAACCGTTACGGCTCCGTGGCAACCCGGAGAACATTACGGGTCAGGAGGTGGGCTGTCAAGCTTGCCCCGTCGGCCCAGAGCCAAACCCTGGTGGACCTCAGTCCAGGTCGCTGAGGCGGCCGCCCGCGTCGGGCTGTGCGTGTTCGACACGGCGCAGCAGCCGTGTCAGGGCATCGCCCAGGGTCATGCGCTCCTCCGGGGTCAGGTCCTGGAGGAGGTCCTCCTCGAACACCGACGCAAGGCGCATCGCTTCCAGCCACTTCTCGCGGCCTTCGGCGGTGAGCTCGACGATCACGCGGACCCGGTTGGCCTCGTCCCGCTCACGGGTGACGAGCCCCTCGCCGACCATGCGGTCGATCCGGTGGGTCATCGCGGCCGGCGTCAGACCGAGCCGCTTGGCCAGGTCGCTCGGACCCAGGCGGTAGGGGGCGCCGGAGAGGACGAGGGCCTTGAGGACCTCCCACTCGGCGTTGCTGATGCCGAGCCCGGCGGTCTGGCGGCCGTAGGCGACGTTCATACGGCGGTTGAGCCGGGACAACGCCGAGACGATCTTCTCGACCTGTGGGTCCAGGTCCTGGAATTCGCGCTGGTAGGCGGCGATCTGTTCATCGAGGGTCGGCTCACTGGCGCCGTTGGTGTCGCCCATGACCGCAGTATCGCACGCACGCGCTTGGCGTTGAAGTCCTTCAGTGTGTACTGTTAAGGCTCTAACTTTAGCTTCGAAGTCTTCAGGGTTAACCGCTTCAGAGGTAAGACCTACCGGTCCGAACCAGGGCGGCCCCTCCTTCCTAGGGCAGGTGAACGTGACCAGGGCAATGGGCGCAGCGATGCGCCGGATTCATGTGGGCAACGCACTCAGCGCGTTCGGCCTCGGCTTCACCGTCCCGTATCTGTACGTCTATGTGGCGCGGGTACGGGATCTCGGTGCTGTGACGGCGGGTCTCGTACTCGCCGTCTTCGCCGTGGCCGCACTCGTCGTGCTGCCGTTCGCCGGACGGGCCATCGTCCGGCGCGGCCCGCTTCCGGTGCTGCTCGCCGCCCTGGTCAGTGCTGCTGTCGGCTCCCTGAGCCTGGGCCTGTCGGGCGGCGCGGTGAGCGTGCTGCTGTCGGCGGCCGTGCTCGGCGCCGGCCAGGCGGTGATGCAGCCCGCGCTGGCCACGATGATCGTCGACTGCTCGACCGCCCAGACCCGGTCGCGCGCCTTCGCCATGCAGTTCTTCCTGCAGAACCTGGGCCTCGGCGTCGGTGGTCTGATCGGCGGGCATCTGGTCGACACCTCGCGTGCCGCGTCCTTCACGCTGCTGTTCGCGATCGAGGCCGCGATCTTCCTGCTGCTCGCCGTGATCATGTCGACGGTCCGGGTACCGCACGCGCCGGAGATCGGCTCCGACACGCCGCAGGGCGGCAAGGCGAGCTGGCGGCAGCTGCTGGGCAACCGGGTCATGGTGCGGCTGTGCGTGCTGGGCTTCGTGCTGTTCTTCGCCTGCTACGGCCAGTTCGAGTCGGGCCTGAGCGCCTACGGCGTCGAGGCGGCGGGCATCTCGACGTCCGCGCTGGGTACGGCGCTGGCCGCGAACACCCTGATGATCGTGGTCGCGCAGTTCGCGGTGCTGAAGTTCGTGGAGCGGCGCAGGCGGTCGCGGGTGATCGCGGCCGTGGGGCTGATCTGGGCCGTCGCCTGGGCCGTCGCGGGGTACGCGGGGCTGGGGCACGGCAGCCAGACCATGGCCACCGCCGCGTTCGTGTCGACGTACGCGCTCTTCGGGCTGGGCGAGGCGATGCTCTCGCCGACGCTCGCGCCCCTGGTCGCGGATCTCGCGCCGACGGGGATGGCCGGTCAGTACAACTCGGCGTTCGCCCTGGTGAAGCAGCTGGCCCTGGCCGTGGGTCCGGCGGTGGGCGGTCCGCTGGCCGCGTCGCTGCCGGGGCCGTATGTCGTGACGTTTCTGCTGTTCTCGCTGGGCATCACGTTCCTGGCCGTCCGACTGGGGCGCCGGCTCACTCCGGCGCAGAACCTGCCGTCCGCGGCCAGGAGCCGGGTGGTGGCGCAGAGCGCCTCCGGCAACAGCCCGGACCTGGCCGAGGTCAGCGTGTCGGGCGTCTGAGACGGCCTTCTCACGGCAGCGCGAACTCGCACCAGACCGCCTTCCCGCCGCCCGGCGTGCGCCGCGACCCCCAGTTGGAGGCGATGGTCGCCACGATCGCGATGCCCCGTCCCGCCTCGTCCGCCGGTTCCGCGCGCCGGCGGCGGGGCAGCTGGTCGTCGCCGTCCGTCACCTCGATGATCAGGCGGCGGTCCGTCCGCCTGAGGCGCAGCTTCATCGGCGGGACGCCGTGCTGCAGCGAGTTCGCGACCAGCTCGCTCGCCGCCAGCACCCCCAGATCGTGCAGATCGGCCGGGAACCGCCAGCTGGTCAGCACACCGGAGGCGAACGCACGCGCGCGAGGCGTCGCCTCCACTCCTCCGAGCAGTTCCAGTGCCGCGTTGCGGAACAGCTCGCCGTCCGGGCCCCTGCGCGCCGGGTGCTGGAGTACCAGGACCGCCACGTCGTCGTCGTGATCCGCCGTGACACCCGCCGAGCGGACGAGGCGGTCGCAGATCACCTGCGGTGTGCCCGTGGCGCCCGCGAGCGCGTTCTCCAGGGCCGCGATGCCCTCGTCGAGGTCGGCGTCTCGGCGCTCCACCAGGCCGTCCGTGTACAGGACGGCCGTGGAGCCGGGTCCGAGCGGGACCGAGCCCGACGTGTGCATCCAGCCACCGGTGCCCAGGGGCGGGCCGGTGGGCTCGTCGGTGCGCAGGACCGCTCCGTTCTCGTCGCGGACGAGGATCGGCAGATGGCCGGCCGACGCGTACACCAGCCGTCCCTCGTTCGGGTCATGGACGGCGTACACGCAGGTCGCGATCTGGTTGGGGTCGATCTCCGTGGCGAGGCCGTCGAGGAGCTGGAGCACCTCGTGCGGGGGCAGGTCGAGGCGGGCGTAGGCGCGTACCGCCGTGCGCAGCTGGCCCATCACCGCGGCTGCGCGTACGCCTCTGCCCATCACATCGCCGATCACCAGTGCCGTACGGCCGCCGCCCAGGGTGATGACGTCGTACCAGTCGCCGCCGACCGCGGCGTCCGTGCCGCCGGGCTGGTAGGTGGCGGCGATGCGCAGGTCGTCGGGCTGCTCCAGCTCCTGGGGCAGCAGGGAGCGCTGGAGGGTGACCGCGGTGCGGCGCTGCTCCCGTTCGCTGGCCCGCAGCCGTTCGGCGGCCTCGGCGTGGTCGGTCACGTCGGCGGCGAACACGAGCACGCCTCCGGTCTGCTCGCCGGGCACGTCCACCGGAGTGCAGGTGAACGTGTAGGAACGGCCGCCCGGCGCCTTGCGGGACTTGACCGTGCGCGGCTTGGAGCTGCGCAGCACCTGGTCGAGGAGCGGGAGGAGGCCGAGTTCGTCCAGCTCGGGGAGCGCCTCGCGGGCGGGTTCGCCGGGCGTGCGGGCGCCGAAGGCCGCCGTGTAGGCGCCGTTGACGTAAGCGATGCGGTGGTCGGGGCCGTGGACCAGGGCGACGAGGGCCGGAATGCGGTCGAGGACCTCGCGTACGGGCAGTTCGTCGAGTGCGGCCATGCCGGACGTGTCGTCGGTGAGCCGCTCGGCGCGGGCCGCGGGCACGGCGCCGTCCCTCCGCCGGTCCGGGGCGAGCGCGTGCTCGTTCCGCGCTGCGGCGCGGCGCTGCGTTCCGGGGAGCCGGGCGCTCCAGCGCGTGAAGTTCACCGATTCCTTGCCTCGTCGTTGTCGTCGCCGGCCGACTCCGGATCCGGTCGGGGTCCGGGAGCCTGCCCCCGGGGGTACGGCACAGTGGGGAAAGCCTGTGGATATGGCCCGGGACGGGGATCGGCCCGCCCGAGGTCATGGACCAGTCTGGCCGACCGGACCGGTATCCGTCAGACGTCGGCCCTTCCGGTGTAGTTCCTGGATCCGGTCAGGACGACCCCTTCGGGTCTCCAGAAGGCTTTCCACCGGCCGCCAGTTCGAACTCCGCACGGGGATGTTCGAGTGAACCGAGGGAGACGATCTCTCTCTTGAAGAGCCCGGCCAGGGTCCACTCGGCCAGCACACGGGCCTTGCGGTTGAAGGTGGGCACCCTGCTGAGGTGGTAGACGCGGTGCATGAGCCAGGCGAGGTAGCCCTTGAGTTTGCGCCCGTAGACATGCGCGACTCCCTTGTGCAGTCCCAGGGAGGCGACCGAGCCGACGTATTTGTGGGCGTACGTCTCCAGGGGCCGGCCGCGCAGCGCGTGCGCGATGTTGTCGCCGAGGACCTTGGCCTGGCGCAGTGCGTGCTGGGCGTTGGGGGCGGTGTCCGTGCCGGGCTCCTCGGCGGTGACGTCGGGGACGGCTGCCGCGTCTCCCGCGGCCCACGCGTGCGTGACGCCGTCCACGGTCAGCTGGGGGGTGCACTTGAGGCGTCCCTTGCCGTTCAGCGGCAGGTCGGTGGCGGCCAGGACCGGATGCGGCTTCACACCCGCGGTCCACACGACGGTGCGGGTCGGGAAGCGCGCGCCGTCTGAGAGGACCGCGATCCGGTCGGCGCACGACTGAAGACGGGTGTGCAGACGTACGTCGATGTTGCGGCGGCGCAGTTCGGTGACCGTGTAGCGGCCCATCTCCTCGCCGACCTCCGGAAGGATGCGGTCGGAGGCTTCCACGAGGATCCACTTCATGTCCTCGGGCTTGATGTTGTGGTAGTAGCGCGCGGCGTAGCGGGCCATGTCCTCCAGCTCGCCGAGCGCCTCCACTCCGGCGAATCCGCCCCCGACGAAGACGAAGGTGAGGGCCGCGTCGCGGATCGCGGGGTCACGGGTGGAGGAGGCGATGTCCATCTGCTCGAGAACGTGGTTGCGCAGACCGATGGCCTCCTCGACGGTCTTGAAGCCGATGCCGTAGTCGGCGAGGCCGGGAACCGGGAGTGTGCGGGAGACGGATCCTGGGGCGAGGACGAGTTCGTCGTACGACAGCTGCTCCGTCCGCCCGGTCTCCTCCGTGGCAAGCGTCTTGAGGGTGGCGGTGCGTACCGCGTGGTCGATGGACGTCACCTCGCCGACGACGACATGGCAGCGGTCCAGGACCCGGCGCAGCGGGACGACCACATGGCGCGGCGAGATGGCGCCGGCCGCCGCCTCGGGCAGGAACGGCTGGTACGTCATATAGGGCTCGGGCGAGACCACCATGATCTCGACCTCGCCCCGGCCCAGTTCGGCCTTCAGTTTCCGCTGCAGGCGCAGTGCGGTGTACAGACCGACGTAGCCACCGCCGACGATGAGGATGCGCACACACTTCGGGGGATCGGGGGGCGTCCCCCGGTCGTTTGCAGCCGTCACCATCCCATGAGGCACCCGACTCCCGAGTTTGTCCACAGTCCTGGCGCATTGTGTGACGGGGCGGCGGTGCGCGACAGAGTTGGCCGAATATGCCAAGTACGGGGAAGAGGCGCAGGTCAGCGGGGGTGTGCCGGGTGCGGTTCGGGGGACCGAACGGGACGAATCCGGCGCGTACTCCGATCGGGGGGCGCTCTGTGCGGAACCTGCCTCTTCTGAATTGACCCCTACTCAACTATGTTCGTATGCCGACGGGGTGTAGGGGGATCGGCTCGAGGGGTCCGCGACGGGCGGACCCGTTCACACGACACAATTGTTCCCTTCGCTTCGGCTTTCATCGGCGGGGAGTGTCTCCGGGGGGAGACGACATGACCGGGGGATCGCTTATGCATATTCAGGACGCTCATTGGTCCGCAGCTACGTCCGCCATCGCTCCGATGGGCGCCGTGAGCGCCGCGGGGGCGCACGGACGCGGGGACAGCTCGCGGACGACACCGCTGCGCGTGGACGCTCAGCGCAATCTGGAACACGTACTGCGCGCGGCCCGCGAGGTCTTCGGCGAGCTCGGGTACGGCGCGCCGATGGAGGACGTCGCGCGGCGGGCCAGGGTCGGCGTCGGCACGGTGTACCGGCGCTTCCCCAGCAAGGACGTGCTGGTCCGGCGCATAGCCGAGGAGGAGACCGCCCGGCTGACCGATCAGGCACGCACCGCGCTGGGCCAGGAGGACGACCCGTGGTCGGCGCTGTCGCGCTTCCTGCGGACGTCGGTGGCGTCGGGTGCGGGGCGGCTGCTTCCGCCGCACATCCTGCGGGTGGGTGTCGCCAAGGAGGGCTCCGAGTCCCTGGACGCGCTCTTGGCGGACGAGACGCGAGTGCCGCAACAGCGCTCCCTGCCGGCCACCGAGCTGCGGCTGGTGGGGCCCCAGGCCGAGCCGGACCCGGACGACGCGGGTACGGCGACGCTGCTGGAGGTCGTCGGACAGCTCGTGGAACGGGCGCGTGAGGCGGGCGAGCTGCGGACGGACGTCACCGTCGCGGACGTGCTGCTGGTGATCGCGACCGCGGCGCCCTCACTGCCGGACGCCGCTCAGCAGGCGGCGGCCTCGGCGCGGCTGCTCGACATCCTGCTGGAAGGCCTGCGGTCCCGTCCGGCGTGAGGAGTGCTCCCGCTCCGCGGGGCGGGCCCCTGACCCGGGCCGGCCTCAGCGGGGCCGGGTTCCTCTCTGGAGGGCCCTCCTGGGCGCGGGCGGAACCGCGTGTCCGTGCCCGGGACGGGCGCTTCGCCTTCCGGGCAGCGCTACCGCACACCGGCCGGGCTTTGCGTGTACCGGTTGGCGGTTGGTGTTGTCGTCCCACGTGCAAAAAAGGCGTGCAGTGGTCCGCAATCACGTACAGAGGCCGGAGAAGACGTACACAGGCCGGAAACCGCGCGCACCGGCCGTGCCCGGTCCGCCGGACGCCCGCGGAGAACCGCACAGTCCGGCCCGAAAGCGCGCGAGGCGAGCGGATGCCGCACACGGCCCGGGATTCACGACATGTGGCCGAGCATGACAATCACCGGCTGCTCATAACGGTCGCCGTGCCACCAACACGCACAAGGGCTGGAAACCACGTGCACCGGCCGGAGACTCCGCCTTACCCGGCCGACACCGCACACACCCCGGGAATCACGGCACCCTGCCGAGCATGACAACCATTGGCTGCTTATGGCGCCCGGCGGTCCAGGAATGCGCACAGGGGTCGAGGTACGCGTACATCAGCCGGAGCGCATGCCCCCTCGGCCGCCGGATACCGGGCACGCGGGGTTTCGGCCGGGACGGCGCACGGTGGCCGGGGGCACGGGCGGTCCGCTGTCGCTCGTTCCGGTGATGTCCCCCCATGGGAAAACGGGGTTGACCGGTGTCGGCCTGGGCCATCCGGGCTGCACAGATGTCGGGCTCCGCTGATCCGCGGTGGGCCGTTCGAGTGTTTTCGACCGGATTCCGCTGTGACACTCTGACCGCTGTTTCGGGAGTGGTCGGGCAGGCGGCGGGGCTTTCCACGATGAGCGTTGACGGGCAGGACGAGTCACCGGGCGGCGGCGCGGAGGTCTCACGGCGGGTGCCGGGCCAGGACGGACCGCCCGAGCACACCACGGGAGGCGGCGGCCCGTCCGGTGGCTCGCCGGGGGCCGGGGGTCTGCCGGCGCAACGGGCCCGCGGTGCGCTGCCGCCCTCGGACGCCGAGCTGATCACGCGGATGCGCGACGGGGACGACACGGCGTACGAGGAGCTGTACCGGCGCCATGCCGATGCCCTGCGCCGTTACGCCCGCACCTGCTGCCGCGACGCCCACACGGCGGACGATCTGACCGCCGAGGTCTTCGCCCGCATGCTCCAGGCGGTGCGCGCCGGTTCCGGTCCCCAGTACGCCGTGCGCGCGTATCTGCTGACCGCGGTCCGCCGTATCGCCGCCACCTGGACGAAGTCCGCGCGACGTGAGCAGCTGGTCGACGACTTCGCCATGTTCGCCGCGCAGTCCGCGCGGCTGTCCGGGGAACCCGACGCCGCCCCTTCCCCTTCCCCGGGCTCGTTCGATGCGGGTGTGGAACTGGGCGCCGATGTGCGCGCGATGCACGAGGCCGAGCGGTCCATGGCCAGGGCGGCCTTCCGCTCGCTGCCCGAGCGGTGGCAGGCCGTGCTGTGGCACACGGAGGTCGAGGAGGAGTCGCCGAGCGAGATCGCCACGTTGTTCGGGCTGGACGCCAACGGCGCCCGGGTGCTGGCCAGTCGAGCCCGTGAGGGCCTCAGGCAGGCCTATCTCCAGGCGCATGTGAGCGCCGCGCTCGTCGACGACGAGGAGTGCGCGCGGTACGCCGGTCAGCTCGGCACGTATGCCCGTCGCCGACTGCGCACCCGCGCGGAGCAGGGCCTGCGCCGGCATCTGGAGGAGTGCGCCCGGTGCCGGCTGGCCGTGAGCCAGATCGAGGAGATCGCGAACGGCATTCCCGCCGTCGTACCGGTCGCGGTCATCGGCTGGTTCGGCGCCGCCGGATACGCCAAGGCCCTCGGGATCATCGCCGGGGGTACGGGTGCGGCCGCGGGTGGAGCCGCCGGTGCCGCCGCCACGGCGGCCGGCGGCTCGGGCAGCGTGAGCACGAGCGGTGCCGCCACGCTGTCGAAGGGGCTGAGCCTGCCGTTGCAGGCCGGGATCGCGGCCGGTGTCGTGGCGGTGGCGGCCACTGTGATCGCCCTCGCGACGGTCGGCCACCACGCACCGGCCACGAAGCCGGAGGCCGAGCCTTCCGCTCCGCGGGCCGTGGAGTCCCGGGCCACGGAGTCCCGGGGGCCCGCCCCGGCACCCCCTCAAAAGGGCGGGCGAGCCTCGGCCGCCTCTCCCCACCCGCCGTCCGCGACGTCCTCGGCACCGGCGCCGCGCACCGCCCCCGCCCCCGCCCCGGTTGCCGGGTCGGCCATGGTCCCGGTCGTGGACGTTTCCCCACCCTCGGCTCCCTCCGGTCCGGTCGGCGCGCCCTCCCCGGCAGCGACGCCCGCTCCGACGCCGACGTCCTCGACACCCCCGGCGGAACTCCTGCCCGCGCCGTCCCCGCCCGGCTCCGCGTTCTATTGGTGGAACAGGCTGCCGTACGACGTGACGACGACCGACCGCGGCGGGCCCTTGATGCGGCTGGATGACAGCAGCTGGGTGTGGCGGCGCTGGGGGATGCGGATCGCCGGCCGGCACTACGACCGCGGGGTGACCGTCCAGGGCGCGTCGTCGGTGATGATCGAGCTCAACCGTCCGTGCTCGTCGTTCGACGCGCTGGCCGGTATCGACGATCTGACGGTGGGGCCGGCCGGTGTGCGGTTCTCGGTTCTCCTCGACGGGGCACGAGCGTGGCGGTCACCTGTGCTCGGGAGCGGCGACCGGGCGGTGCCGGTCCATGTCGGACTCGCCGGGCACCGGACGGTCCGGCTGGTCGTGGAGCCCGGCACCCGGCAGGACGCGGAGGCACTCGTGGACTGGGCCCGGGCGCGCTTCACCTGCCGGTAGGCGACAGGCCCTGGGCGCCGGGGTCAGTCGCCGGAACCGTGCACGGACAAGCGTTCGAGGTCCCGTACGACGTCCTCGTGGGAGAGCGTCGCGCCTGTCGCCTGTTCGGCGTCGAAACACTCCCCGCCCAGGGCCGCCAGGGCCACGGCCCTCGTCCGTTCCGCCTGCTCGCGCTCGGGTTCGGGCCGGACGGACGCACCGCGCCAGCCGTCCGCGGCGGCGAGCAGCCGTACCGCCGCGGCGTGCGCGCCCAGGGTTCCCAGGACGTTCGCCGCTATGTCCACGATCCCGGCCGTCACCGACTCCGCGCAGCGGTTCGCCACGGCGTCCCGCAGCGTCGCGGCCAGCTTCGGCAGACCGGGTCGCGGGCCGGACTCGGCGATCGTGATGAGCGCGTCGACGCCGTTCATCGCCGCCACGAACTGCGGGGGCGGCGTCCCCAGGAGCGCTTCCGCCTCCGCCCGTATCCACCACTCCCGCGCCCGGGCGGTCTCCCCCTCGTCCAGCGCCATGTGCGCGCGCAGCAGCCACACATAGGCGCGGGCCTCCTGGACGCCGTGCCGGTCGGCTGCCTCGTCCGCCTCGTCCAGCGCCTTCCGCGCGTCCGTCCGTCTGCCTTCGCGGTACGAGATCTCGCCGAGCCGGGCGAGCAGGAACGGAGTCTCCGCGTACGCACCCACCTCGTGGGCGAACCGCAGCGCCTGCTCGTACTCCCCCCTCGCCTCCTCGAACGCGCCGCGCCCCATCGCCGCCTCCCCGGCCGCGCTGCAGACCTGGGCGCGCATCCAGCGGTCCCCGACCCGGCGGCTGATCGCCCGCAGCTCCGCGAGGTCGTCGTCCACGTCCCGCAGGCCGCCCTGGGAGTCGACGAGGATGTGCGTGCGCAGCATGAGGGTGACGCCGATCTCCCAGTCACCGCCGAATCTGCGGCAGTTGGCCACGATCGCCTCCAGGCCCTCGCGGATGTCGAGGGTTCCGCCCAGGTAGTACGTGGTGAACGGCCAGAGGAGGCCGGGCAGACGGGCCGCGTCCGGGCCGCCCGGTTCGAAGTACGAGCGCACCCGGGCGGCGTAACGCCCCGCCCGTTCGCCCCGCAGGGTGTCCGGCGACCGTGATTCCGCGAGCAGGAACATGTGCAGCAGCCGAAGCTGCATCCGCATCGGACGGAGCGGATGTCCCTCCTCGCTGTCGGCATGGGCGAGGAACGCCTCCACGGGGTCGAAGGCGGTCAGGTCATCCTCGTACGCGGGCGGCACCCCGTCCCGGCCGGCCCGTGAGTCCAAGGACGCCGCCAAGCGCAGGACGCGGCCCACCCACTCGCTGCCTTCCCAGCGGAAGGCGCGCAGCCACCAGAACCAGCCCGACGCGAGCGCGATGGCGCCGGCCTCCTCCTCCGCTCCGGCGGCGATGGCCCGGCGCAGTCCGGTGCGGATGTTGTCGAGTTCCGTCTCCAGCCGCTCGACCCAGGAGAGTTGGTCGGCCGAGCGCAGCTTCGGATCGGCCTCCTCCACGAGTGCGCGCACCCATGCGCGGTGTCTGCGCTCCGCCGCGGCGCTTGCCCCGGGCGTCTGAGCGGCGCGCTCGGTGGCGTACTCGTGGATCGTCTCCAGCATGCGGTAGCGCATGCCCGTACCGCCGTCCCCCGCGTACGGGGTCGCGACGATCAGGGACTTGTCGACCAGCGAGCCGATGAGGTCGGCGGCGGGACCCGTGCACACGGCCTCGGCCGCGGCGAGGTCCCAGCCTCCCGCGAAGACGGAGACCTCGCGCAGCAGCGTGCGCTCCCGCTCGTCCAGCAGGTCCCAGGACCAGTCGACGACCGCGCGCAGGGTCTGCTGGCGGGGCAGCGCCGTACGGCTCCCTGAGGTGAGGAGCCGGAAGCGGTCGTCCAGGCGGTCGGCGATCTGCCGGGGGGTGAGCATCCTCAAGCGGGCGGCGGCAAGTTCGATGGCCAGCGGCAGACCGTCCAGACGGCGGCAGATCTCGTCGATGGCCGCCGCGTCGGGGAGGGCGGGCGCGTTCGGGGCGGGGTGCGCGTCGGGGCGCACGGTGGCCGCGCGTTCCAGGAAGAGGCGGCGCGCGGGATCGGGTGGCAGGGGCTCGACGGGCCGGACCGCCTCGCCCGGCACTCCGAGAGGTTCGCGGCTCGTGGCGAGGATGGTGAGGTCGGGGCAGTGGGTCAGGAGGGTCTCCGCGAGCTCGGCCGCGGCTTCGATGACGTGTTCGCAGTTGTCGAGGACGAGCAGTTCGCCGCGCGGTGCGCAGTGTTCGATCAGCAGGGCGACCGGGTCGTCGTGCGGTGTCGCCAGCTCGTTGGTGATCAGCACGGTCTCGCGCAGACCGAGCGCGCTGACCACGGCGGCGGGGACGGCCTCCGGGCGGTCGAGCGGAGCGAGTTCGGCCAGCCATGCCCCCGGCTGCCCGGCGGCGGCCACCTCGGCGAGCCGGGTCTTGCCCGAACCACCCGGTCCGGTGAGGGTGACCAGGCGGGCCTTGCGCAGGTCGGCCCGGATGGCGTCGAGCTCGGCCTCCCGTCCGACGAAGGAGTTCAGGCGGGGGCGGATGTTGCCGGGGCGGGCGGCAGCGGGACGTGGGGGTGTGCGACCGGGGCCGCCTGCGGGCTCGGGGCTTTCCGGGCTGAGCAACTCCGCGTGCAAGGCCTGGAGTTCGGCGCCGGGGTCGGTACCGAGACCGTCCGCGAGCGCACGGCGCAGCCGCTCGTACGCCGCGAGGGCGTCGGCGCCGCGGCCCGTGGCGCGCAGGGCGCGGATGAGGAGGGCGTGCAGGGGTTCGTCGTACGGATGGGCCGTGGCCAGTTCCGTCAGCTCGGGTACGACGTCCGCGGCGCGGCCCAGGCGCAGGTCGGCGTCGGCGCGGGCGCGGACCGCCGTCAGGCGCAGCGCCTCGGGGCGGACGGCGGCGCCCCGGTCGGGCAGGTCGGCGAGGGCGGGGCCGTGCCACAGGGCGAGGGCCTCGCGCAGGTCGCGGGCGGCGGTGTGCGCGTCGCCCCGGGACAAGGCCGAGGTGCCGCGCTGGACGAGGTCCTCGAAGACGAAGAGGTCCACGGCCTCGCGGGCGGCGACGAGGCGGTAGCCACCGGGCTCCGAGGCGACCGCCTCCATACCGACGGCGCGGCGGAGCCGCCCGACGAGGGCCTGCAGGGCGGCGGGGGCGTCCAGCGGCGGGTCGTCGGCCCACACCTCGTCGATCAGGGTCTGGTGCGCGGCGGTTCGGCCGGGGCGCAGGGCGAGGGCGGTGAGCAGCGTGCGGAGCCGCTGGCCGCGGAGGGGTATGGGGGTGCCCTGGTCGTCCTCTGTCTGGGCTGGTCCCAGGATGCTGTACCGCATCCGGTCATTCTCGCTGGGGTGGGCGGTGGGGGCACGGGGTTTGTGGGCGTGCGGTGCGTTGTCCCTGCGGGGCTTTGTGGGTTTTTGCGCAGTTCCCCGCGCCCCTGACGAGGAGCGTTGACGGCTGCGGGAGCGTTGCGGGATTTCGCGCAGTTCCCCCCGCCCCTATCAAGGTGCGTTGACGGCTGCGGGAGCGTTGCGGGATTTTGCGCAGTTCCCCGCGCCCCTGACGAGGAGCGCTGGCGGCTGCAGGAGCGTTGCGGGATTTCGCGCAGTTCCCCCCGCCCCTATCAAGGTGCGTTGACGGCTGCGGGAGCGTTGCGGGATTTCGCGCAGTTCCCCGCGCCCCTATCGAGGAGCGTTGACGGCTGCGGGAGCGTTGCGGGATTTCGCGCAGTTCCCCCCGCCCCTATCGAGGAGCGCTGGCGGCTGCGGGAGCGTTGCGGGATTTCGCGCAGTTCCCCCCGCCCCTATCGAGGAGCGTTGACGGCTGCGGGAGCGTCGGGGGATTTCGCGCAGTTCCCCGCGCCCCTGACGAGGAGCGCTGGCGGCTGCAGGAGCGTTGCGGGATTTCGCGCAGTTCCCCGCGCCCCTATCGAGGTGGGGGCGGGTCAGGTGCCTGCGCCCAGGGCTCTTCCCCTTGGCGAGATTCCGGCCGGGATCGCGCGGGCCCTGGCTGGAGTGCCTGTCCAGCAGGTGCCGCGGCGGGCCAGGAGGCGGCGTAGCCAAAGTTCGAGTGAGATCAGGTCCGCGAGGCCGTCGAGGGGCAGGGGTGCGCCGGCCGCCGTGGCCCGTACCGCCTTGCGCACGACCCTGGCCTCCACCAGGCCCGCCTCGGCCAGCAGCGGTGTGTCGAACAGGGCCGTCAGGGAGTCCGCGGCCACCCGCAGACCGGTGCGGGCCGCCGCTGTCGTGGACGCGTGCGAAGGGGCACCCCAGCCGGGCGGCAGGCCGCCGACGCCCGCACCCTCCAGCACCTTGCGCAGGATGGCCGCCCGCGCCCCCGGCTGCACCCGCAGCGCCTCGGGGAGGGTCCGGCACGCGCGGACGACCTGGTTGTCCAGGAAAGGGGCGTGCAGTCGCTGGGAGCGGATCTCCACGGCCTGTTCCAGTACCCGTAGATCCGCCGCGTTTCGTGCCAGCGCGGCGCGTGCGCGGAAGTCGCCCGGGCGCTGCCCGGGGCCGAGCGTCGTGCGGCCCGCGGCCGCTTGAAGGCGAACCGATACTTCGGCGAGGGCCTCGCCGGTCAGCCACCGTGCCGCGGGCCCCGGTCTCGCCCAGGTGAGCGCGGCCAGCGATGCCTCCACGGCGCCCTGGGGCTCGTCGAACCGGCGCTGCATCAGCCGTTCGGCGAGTGCGTCGACCCCGGCCCGGTACGGGGTACGGGCCAGCCTTCGCGCCGCGCCGTACACACGCGCCGGGACCGTGACCGAGCCGTCGGCCTTCGCCAGCGCGGCCACCGGACGTACGAGATGGCGCCGTTTGCGGTCCATCAGGAGGTCGGCGAGGCGGGCCGGGTGCGCGTCGAGGACCTGGCGGGCGCCGTAACCCGTGAAGTGGTCGGCGCTGCCCGCCGCCAGCCGCGCCCGGTGACGCCCCGCCGACACCAGGCAGGGGCCCGGCTCGTCCGTCAGCGGGCCCTCCAGGTCGGCGTAGGGAAGCACGTCTTCTCCGCCGGTCACCACCACGTGGTGCAGCCGGGGGTTCGCGGCCAGCGTGCCGGCGCGTTCGAGTTCGGTCTCGCGGCCCCGTACGGCGAGGTCGTTGAAGGTGACGGCCAGCAGGCGCTCGCCCGCGCCGGTGCCGTGCCCGAGGATCGTGCCGGGCATGCCGGGGAGCCCGGCCGCGAGCAGGGCGAGCGTTCCCGAGGCCGGCCCTCCCGAGAGGTCGGCGCCGATCCCGGGGACCGGCATCCCGCGGGCGGCACGGCGTTCCGCCGGCCCCATCCCGGGAACGGGCCCGGGGTCGATGTCGGCACCGGGAACGTGCCGTGGAGCCGAGAGCCGTGCGCGTACGGCGCCCACGAGGGCGTCGCGCACCGCGTCGACGGCGGCGGAGGGGTCCGCGACGGGCGCCGCGACCGCGAGGGAGGCCACGGGCTCGTATCCGGCGATCTCCCGGGCTCCCGCGCGCAGGATGAGCGCGTGGCCGGGCGGGATGCGCCGCACACCGTCGTACGGCGTCGAGTCGTGCACCGCGGCCGGTACGTCGGGGGCGGCGAGGAGGGCCGCCAGATGCCCGAAGTCCAGGTTGGCCTCGATGAGGTCGGCGAGCGGGAGCGCCGCGGTCGCGTACGCCGTGCCGCCCGCCCACGGCGTGTAGAACACCGGCCGCGCGCCGGCGAGATCGCCGCACACCGTGATCCTGCGTCCCACCTGGACGACGGCGGTGTAGCTGCCGGACCAAGCGGTGAGATGGCGAAGTGCCCCTCCGCGGGCGGCGAGCAGCCCCACGCGGAGTTCGTCGTCCGAGGCCCCGCACATGCCCAGGACCGCGATCCGGGTCCGTGCGTCGGCCTTCAGCACCCGTACCTCGTCGGGGCGCCAGTCGCCGACCGCCCACAGCGGATCGGGGTCACCCCACAGAAGCTGGGAGCCCACCGGGTGGACGGTGCCGCCGTCGTCGTGTCCGATGGCTCCGCCCGGTCCCGGCCCGGCGGCTCCCGCGGCGGTGCTGCTCCACCCCACCAACCACCGCATCGACGCCTCCACAGGCTGTGGACAACCAGTGCACCGGACGAACGGGTCCATGCTGCCACGAAGAACGGTCGCGGGAGGCTCCGCGCGGCGGCTTGTGCGCCCCTGAACGCGCCTTCGAGGAGACCCCCGCGAGCCGGTGAACTCCCGCCAGGGGAGCGGCCGTCGACCGGACCGCCGATGATGCCGGGAGAAAACAGCGACGTGAATGCGCCCCCGGAATGCTCCCCGAAAACGCCTTTCGCGCCGTCAAGAGTCATGGTGGGAGGCGTGATCGCCCCCGAAATCAACCGTCGATTTTCAGCCAAATCGACTGCGCACGGGCCGCATTGGGCACGCTCCGTACAGGCTCGACTCAACGCACAGTCCGGGAGGCGGAGTTCGCCCCCCGGACCGGTCCGCCGCCCGCGGGGATGTAGGCGGCGGTGTCCCCCAGCCCACTGGATCCAGTACAGCGGGCCGACCCACGCAACACCCATGGAACCGCTCCCCCGATGGCCGGAGAAGAGCGCACGGACGGGCGCACGGCCACACACCGGGAGCACGTCGCCACCCTCCGTGCAGAGGAGCGGGCCACAATCCCGCCATCCGGTTTTACGCCCCTTAACGCATGGGATGCGGCGAACTACGCTGGGTTTACGAATGCCGCGCGGTTATGCCATTGCCGCGGCAGCCGTCTGTGTCGAGGGGTGGCGCATGTCCAGGGAGCAACGCGGGCCGAACGAAAAACTCGGCGCCGTTCTCGCCCTCGCGGGAATCAGCAACGCGGGACTCGCCCGCCGCGTCAACGATCTTGGCGCCCAGCGCGGGCTGACTCTTCGCTACGACAAGACCTCGGTGGCGCGCTGGGTGTCGAAGGGCATGGTGCCGCAGGGCGCCGCGCCGCATCTCATCGCCGCGGCCATCGGCCAGAAACTCGGCCGCCCCGTGCCGCTCCACGAGATCGGTCTGGCGGACGCGGATCCCGCGCCGGAGGTGGGCCTCGCCTTCCCCCGGGACGTCGGCCAGGCCGTGAAGTCGGCCACGGAGCTCTACCGCCTCGACCTCGCCGGCCGCCGGGCCGGAGGCGGGGGCATCTGGCAGTCGCTGGCCGGATCGTTCGCGGTGAGTGCCTACGCGACCCCTGCCTCCCGCTGGCTGATAACCCCGGCCGACAGCTCGGTCGCGCGCGATCCCGCGTCCGCCGACGGATCCGCGGCGGCGCTGAAGGTCGGCCACAGCGACGTCCAGAAGCTGCGCGAGGCGGCGGAGGACGCCAGGCGCTGGGACTCCAAGTACGGCGGCGGCGACTGGCGTTCGTCGATGGTGCCCGAGTGCCTGCGGGTGGAGGCGGCCCCGCTGCTGCTCGGCTCGTACTCGGACGAGGTGGGCAGGGCGTTGTTCGGGGCGAGTGCCGAACTGACACGTCTCGCCGGCTGGATGGCCTTCGACACGGGACAGCAGGAGGCCGCCCAGCGCTACTACATCCAGGCGCTGCGCCTGGCGCGTGCCGCCGCCGACGTCCCCCTGGGGGGCTACGTCCTGGCGTCCATGTCGCTCCAGGCGACCTACCGCGGCTTCGGCGACGAGGGCGTCGACCTCGCCCAGGCCGCGCTGGAACGCAACCGCGGCCTGGCCACGGCCCGCACCATGAGCTTCTTCCGCCTCGTCGAGGCGCGGGCACACGCGCGCGCGGGTGACGCCCAGGCGGCGGGCACGGCCCTGAAGTCGGCGGAGGGCTGGCTGGAGCGGGCGCGCGACGGCGACAACGACCCCACCTGGCTGGGCTTCTACTCCTACGACCGTTTCGCGGCCGACGCCGCCGAGTGCTACCGGGACCTCAAGGCCCCGCGCCAGGTCCGCCGCTTCACCGAGCAGGCCCTGTCCCGGCCCACGGAGGAGTTCGTGCGCTCGCACGGGCTGCGCCTGGTGGTGTCGGCGGTCGCCGAGCTGGAGTCGGGCAACCTGGACGCGGCGTGCGAGCAGGGGGTGCGGGCCGTGGAGGTCGCGGGCCGCATATCGTCGGCGCGCACCACCGAGTACGTCCGGGACCTCTTGCACCGGCTCGAGCCCTACGGCGACGAGCCGCGCGTGGTGGAGCTGCGGGAGCGGGCACGGCCGCTGCTGATGGCGCCCGCTTGAGCGCGCGGTGCGGCGGGATCCGACGTGGCCGTGTGACCTGCGCAATCTTCCGGGCGTCCGGGGTTTGAGGGCATTGTCAGTGGCACAGTGCACTATCGGAACCGGGAGGTGGAGCAGGTGCGGGAGATCGCCTACGACTGTGACGTGCTGGTGATCGGCGGCGGGATCGTCGGCCTGTCGACGGCGTATGCCCTCACGCGTGCCGCGCCCGGTACGAGGGTGACGGTCCTGGAGAAGGAGCCGGGCCCGGCCCGCCACCAGACGGGGCGCAACAGCGGCGTCATCCACAGCGGGATCTACTACCGCCCCGGCACCCTCAAGGCGCGGTTCGCGGTGCGCGGTGCCGCCGAGATGGTCAAGTTCTGCGCGGAGTACGGCATCGCGCACGCCGTCACGGGCAAGCTGATCGTCGCGACGGAGCGGGAGGAACTGCCGCGCCTGCACGCCCTCGTCCAGCGCGGCCGGGAGAACGGCATTCCGGTGCGGGAGCTGGGCCAAGCCCAGATCGCGGAGTACGAGCCCGAGGTGCGGGGCCTGGCCGCCATCCATGTGGGCACGACCGGGATATGCGACTACGTGGCGGTCGCCCGGCAGCTGGGCGAGGCCTCCGGGGCCGAGATCCGGTACGGCGCGGAGGTGGTGCGCATCGACCGGCGCCCGTCGCTGGGGGTCGCCGTGCGCACCGGGGACGGGACGGTCCTGCGCGCTCGTGTGCTGGTGAACTGCGCCGGGCTGCACTGCGACGAGGTGGCCCGGCTGACCGGCGACGACCCGCGGATGCGGATCGTGCCGTTCCGGGGCGAGTACTACACGCTGGCGCGGCCGGAGCTGGTGCGGGGGCTGGTGTATCCGGTGCCCGATCCGGCGTTCCCGTTCCTCGGGGTGCATCTGACACGGGGCATCGACGGCGAGGTGCACATCGGTCCGAACGCGGTCCCGGCGCTGGCGCGCGAGGGCTACGGCTGGCGGGTCGTACGGCCGCGTGAGCTGGGCGTGACGGTGGCCTGGCCGGGCTCGTGGCAGATAGCGCGGCGACACTGGCGGTACGGGGCGGGGGAGCTCAGGCGGTCGGTGTCGAAGGCGGCGTTCACTCAGGCTGTACGGAGACTGCTGCCGGGTATCGGGACGGACGACCTTGTACGGGCGCCGGCAGGCGTGCGGGCGCAGGCCGTACTGCGGGACGGGACGCTGGTGGACGACTTTCTGATCCGGGAGGGGGACCGGACGGTGCATGTACTGAACGCCCCGTCCCCCGCGGCCACCGCCTCCCTGCCCATCGGCAGAGAGGTGGCCCGCCGGGCACTGGCGGCGCTCGGCCGCGCTTGAGGGGTATGGGCCGGGTGGCCCGGGACTCCGCGGCAGACCGGAGCCTCACACCACGCCCCGTACCATGGAACGCACTGTGTCTGAGTCCCTCGAATTCGCCCGCCAAGATCACGAGCCCGCGCCTCCCGGCCCGCCCGGCCCCCGCGCCAAGGGCGAGCCCCGCTTCCCCGACGGCCCCAAGGCCGACCCGGCCGGTTCGCACTTCGAGCGCCGGATCCGCAGCTTCCAGCCGCGCCGGAGCAGGGTGACCACCGGACAGGCCGACGCCCTGCAGCGACTGTGGCACATGTGGGGGCTCGACATCGACGGGCAGCGGCGGGTCGATCTCGCGGAGCTGTTCGGGAACACCCACCCCGTCGTGCTGGAGATCGGCTTCGGCATGGGCGAGGCGACCGCGCGCATGGCCGCGGAGGCACCCGGCACCAACATCCTCGCCGTCGACGTGCACACCCCCGGCCAGGGCAACCTGCTCAACCTCGCCGACCAGGGCGGACTGACCAACGTCCGGGTCGCGAACGGCGACGCGATCATCCTGCTCCGCGAGATGCTCGCACCGGACTCCCTCGACGGTCTGCGCGTGTACTTCCCCGACCCCTGGCCCAAGAAGCGCCACCACAAGCGGCGCCTGATCCAGCCCGAGTTCCTCACGCTCGCCGCCACCCGCCTCAAGCCTGGGGGACTGGTGCACTGCGCGACGGACTGGGAACCGTATGCCGAACAGATGCTCGAGGTGCTCACCGCGCACCCGGACTTCGAGAACACCCAGCCCGACGGCGGGTACGCGCCCCGTCCCGACTTCCGGCCTCTGACCCGTTTCGAGGGGCAGGGACTGGAAAAAGGACATGTCGTGAACGACCTGCTGTTCCGCCGCGCACGCTGAGTGCCGCGGGCCCACCAGGCACCGTCGCGGGCGGCGCCCCTCCCTCGTTAGGGTCGATGCCGTGGCCACCGTTCCCCCGTACCCGACGTACCCGGCCGACGCACCCGGTGGAGCCCGGTTCGGGCACGCGCACTGGTGGCAGAGGCGGAGGGTGCGCTACGGGGCGCTGATCACCCTGCTCGCGCTCTCCGGTCTCGTCATCCTCGCGCTCGTACGTCAGCAGACCGGCACCGAGGGCTTCCTGGTGGGGCTCGGACTCGCGGTCCTGCCCGTGCCACTGCTCGTGGCCGCGTTCCGCTGGCTGGACCGGGTCGAGCCGGGACCCTGGCGGAATCTGATCTTCGCCTTCGCCTGGGGCGCGTGTGCGGCGGCGCTCATAGCGATCGTCGCCAACAGCTTCGCGACAAGGTGGATAGCGACCGCCACCGCCGACCCGACCAGCGCGAACACTCTCGGCGCCACCGTCATCGCACCCGTGGTCGAGGAGTCCGCGAAAGCGGCGGCCGTCCTGCTGGTCTTCCTCTTCCGCAGACGCGACTTCACCGGGATCGTCGACGGAGTGGTGATAGCCGGGGTCACCGCGACCGGCTTCGCGTTCACCGAGAACATCCTGTATCTGGGCACGGCGTTCGGCACGGACCAGATGACCGGCGGCGGGGGGATCACCTCCGCGACCGCCGGGACCTTCTTCGTCCGCGTGGTGATGTCCCCCTTCGCCCACCCTCTGTTCACCGTGCTCACCGGCATCGGCTTCGGCATCGCCGCGCTGACCGCGGAACGCCGGCACGCACGCCGGGTGCTGGTACCGCTGTGCGGACTGCTGCTCGCGATGGGCATGCACGCCCTGTGGAACGGCTCGTCGTCGTTCGGTGACTACGGGTTCTTCGCGGTCTACCTGTCCTTCATGGTTCCCGCGTTCGGGCTGCTGACCTGGCTGGCCGTCTGGACCAGGCAGCGCGAGCTGCGGACCGTCAGGGAGGAGCTTCCGGCGTACGCGGTCGCCGGGTGGCTGGGGCCGGTGGAGCCGTTCGTGCTGGGCTCGATGCGTGCACGGAGGCTGGCCCGGCAATGGGCGGGACACCATTTCGGCAAGACGGCGGCGCGCGCGGTAGCGCAGTACGAGACCTGCGCGACATCACTGGCGTTCCTGCGCGGGCGGGGGCGCCGGGGCCGGGCCGGTGCCGATTTCGTCGCGCGGGAGCAGGAGCTGCTCGCCGAGCTGTGGGCGCGGCGGGAGGTGGCACGCCCGGCTCTCGCCCACGCCGCGCGGGCGATGACACCGGTGGCGCCGCCGGTGGTGGTACCGCCGCCGCGGCCGATGTACGGCTACGCCCCCGCGTACTGGGCACCGCCGCACGGCCCGGTGGCGCCGTACCCCGCGCACGCCCCGCAGGTCCCGCACCCCGCGCAGGCCCCACACCCCGTGCACCCCGTGCACCCCGCGCACGCTCCGCACCCCGTGCACCCTGGGCAGCACAACCCGTATCGCGCGTAGCGGCACACAGGAGCACGCGGGGCACGGCACGGGGATACGACGGGGGCACGGCACGGGGATACGCGGAGCCCACGGGGCCGGGCGCCGGGCCCGCCGGTCAGGCGGAAGCCGCCGTCAGTTTCTCCGTCTCCTCCTCGGTGAGCACCAGATCGGCCACCGCGAGCAGGGCCGGCAACTGCTGCGGCGTGCGGGCGGAGGCGATCGGGGCCGCCACCGTCGGCCGGCCGGCCAGCCATGCCAGGGCCACCGTCGCGACCTCCACGCCCCGGTCCACCGCGATCTCGTCGAGGGTCGCCAGGACCCGGGGGCCGCGTTCGGTCCGAAGGTGCTTGCCCGCGCCCTGCGCCCGCGCCGAGTCCACGGTGGCGCCCGGCCGGTACTTGCCCGTGAGGAAGCCGGCGGCCAGCGCGTAGTACGGCATCGCCGCGAGGCCGGTCCGGGAGGCGACGTCCTGGAGCGCGCCCTCGTATGTGTCGCGCGAGACCAGGTTGTAGTGCGGCTGGAGTGCCACGTAGCGCGCCAGGTTCTCGCGGTCGGAGAAGTCGAGGGACTCCTTCAGGCGCTCGGCGGAGATGTTGGAGGCGCCGATGGCGCGCACCTTGCCCGCCTTCACCAGTTCGTCGAGCGCGCCGATGATCTCCTCGACGGGCACGTCCGGCTGATCGAAGTGTGTGTAGTAGAGGTCGATGTGGTCTGTGTCCAGGCGGCGCAGCGACGCGTCGGCCGCGGCCTTGATGTTCGCCGCGGACAGCCCCTTGTACTCGGGGTGCTGGCTGACCTTGGTGGCGACGACGACGTCCGCGCGGTTGCCGCGCGCCTTCAGCCATGCGCCGAGGACGGTCTCGGACTCACCGCCCCGGTGGCCGGGAACCCAGGCCGAGTACGCGTCGGCCGTGTCGATGAAGTTGCCGCCGGCCGCGGTGTAGGCGTCGAGGACGGCGAAGGACTGCGCCTCGTCGGCGGTCCAGCCGAAGACGTTGCCGCCGAGGGAGAGCGGGAAGACCTCGAGGTCGGAGGAGCCGAGCTTGCGAAGGGAAGTCATGAACTGCGTCAACGCCCGTACCGGCAGTGGCGTTCCGGAGCGGGGCAAAGATCACGCAAATGAACGGATCCCCGCACTCCGCCCCGCGGGCACTGCGGCCCGGGGGCGGTCGGCGGGGATGCTTCGGGGCCCCTGCCGGGGCGTCCGTCAGGGGTTGAGGCCCTTGCCCTGCAGCCAGGCCATCGGGTCGATCGCGGCGCCGCCGTTCGGGTGGACCTCCAGGTGCACGTGCGGTCCGGTCACATTGCCGGTCGCGCCGACGCGCCCGATGACGTCGCCCGTGGACACCTTCTGGCCCACGCTGACGTTGATGGACGACTGGTGGCAGAACCAGAGTTGCGTGCCGTCGTCCAGCGTCAGGATCGTGCGGTAGCCGTAGGCTCCGGCCCAGCCGGCCTCCGTGATGGTGCCGCTGTGGATCGCCTTGATGAGCGTCCCGGTGGGCGCGGCGAAGTCGAGACCGGTGTGGTAGCCGGAGGACCACATGGAACCGGCGTCACCGAAGCGGGAGGTGAGGGTGTAGGAGGAGGTCGGCAGCGTGTACTGCTTGGCGAGTTCGGCCAGCCTCGCCTCCTCGGCCTTCTTCTTGGCCTCTTCCGCCTTCTTGGCGGCGGCGATCTTGGCCACGGCGTCGTCCTGCGCCTTGGCCGCCGCGGCGGCGGCCTTCTTCACGGCGGCGTCTTCCGTCGCCTGCACGGAAGCGGATGCCAGGCTGTCCCGCTGGGACTCGGCCTGCTGCATGATGCGGGAGCGCAGCGCCTCACCCGCGCCGGAGCCGTCCGACGCCGCCTCGGTGGCCGTCGTGCCTTCGGAGTGCTTCGCGCCGGTGTCCTCGCCGATCAGCTCCTTGGCCGAGTGCGTGAGCGAGGACAGGTCCGGCATGGAGATGGAGACGGGCGCCTTGCCGGTCTGGGCACTGGCCATACCGCCCGCGCCGACGGCCGCTATCACGCCGACGCCGAGCACGGTGGAGCTGCGCGCGAGTCCGCCCCCACGCTGCTTGCTGACGCGGTGGCGACCGCGGACGGGACGGAGGGAGTCCTCGGTGGGGTTCCACTCCTCCCAGGGGGCCTCGTCGGCGCCGGGTGCGAAGCCGAACGCGTGGGTGTCGTTCGGGGCGAACGAGGTGCTCTGGGCAGGCCGGTTGGACGCCACGTGGGCGCACTCCTTTCCTTCCGTCTCGCCTACCGGGTTAGCTGACGGGTTCGGAGAGGAAGGTCTCCTACGCGCGTATACCAGCCGTGCTGCCACGACGGTCTCCGCCCGATTCACCCCAAGGTGGTGGTTCCCCGGCTCCCTTGCGGGATTCGGCACACGCGCACGGAGCCGCCTCTTGTGACGGCTGGGACGACCGCGCTGCGTTATCGAACGTTAATAGACGCGGGACCCGGATTCCAAGCTGTTCAGAGAGATCCTTTACGCCTTTGGCCAGGACTTTCACACCATGAACCACCCAAAAAGGGCGAGTTGACCACGCTCCATAAACCTCGGACAATGTGACGGTTCGTCAATTGTTATGCGGAGAGGCATCATGTGCTCACCGGCCGTGACAATCATCAAGAGGGCCGGGAAACCTCGGGCGCGTCGGGACGGCGTACCGCGAGCAGAGCCATGTCGTCCGTCGCACGGCCCTTGGTGTGGCGGGCGACATCCTCGACGACGGCGGACAGCAGGGCACCGGGAGCGGGAGTTCCGCATCCGGCCAGCCGGGCCGCGGGATCGTAGAACTCGCCGTGCGCGTCCCGCGCTTCGGAGACGCCGTCCGTGTGCAGGAGCAGCGTCGCCCCGGGCGGGAAGTCCCGCTCCTCGGCGCGGTCCGGCCAGATCCCCAGGTCGCCCATCCCGAGCGGCAGCGCGCTCTCCTGGGTCTCCAGCACGCTCAGAGTGCCGTCCGGAAGCAGGAGCAAGGGGGCGGGGTGGCCGCGGTTGACGATACGGGTGGCCCCGCCCCCGTGCGGGATCTCCACGAGCACCGCGGTGGTGAAACCCTCGGACGCGTCGAGCCCCTGACGCCGGGTGCCCTCGCGCGACAGCGCCCGCTCCAGGCGCTGGACGACGGCCTCCAGCGTCGTCTCCTGCTCGGCGGCCTCCCGGAAGGCGCCGATGAGGACGGCGACCGCGGCCACGGCCCCCATTCCCTTTCCGCGCACGTCCCCGACGATGAGCCGCACTCCGTGCGGGGAGTCCTGCACGGCGTACAGGTCACCGCCGATGAAGGCGCCCGCGTGGGCCGCCTCGTAGCGGGCGGCGATGTCCAGTCCGCCGATGCGGGCGGCGGGTTCGGGCAGCACGGCGCGCTGGACGGCCCCGGCGATCTCGCGGGCTGAGGCCAGGCGTTCGTTCTTGCGGCGTACGAGCACATTGAGCAGGACGGCCAGGACGGCGACGGTGACGATGGTGACCGTCTCGGTGACCGATCCGGCGCGAGCGGCGAGGCCGAGCCCGAGGCGGGGCCCGAAATGGATCACGAGGATGGCGAGGACGGCGGCCACCCCGGTGAGAACGGTGCCGCGCAGCGCGTACAGGAGCGCGGCGACGAGCGGGGCGGCGGTGAAGAGGGGACCCGCCGTGACATCGGAGAGGGTGAGCCAGTCGTAGCCGGCGCCTATGGCGATGAGCAGCGCGGGCAGGGCTGACAGCAGTGCCCGCACCCGCAGGGAACGGAGGGTCTCGCCCTCCCCCCTGCCTTCGCCTCCGGCCCGGCCCGGCGCCCCGAGGGCCCCGGCGGCCTTGCCGCCGGGTCCGGGATCGCCGGACGCCCGGCTGTCCTCCGGCCGGTCATGTTGGTCGTAGAACGTCTCGACGCACCGCGCACCTGCTTGCTGCACCACCCGTCCAGGCTTTCCGGAAGGTGAGCGGAAGGCGACCGCTGTGGGCCGGGCGGAGTACTGGCGTGCGCCCAGGGACGTTCTGGAAAGCACGGGCGCCCGGGAAGACACCGGGTTCGGGGAGGCACGCGCGCCCGGGAAAACGCGGATGCCCCGGAAAACGGGGATGCCCCGGAAAACACGGAGGGCCGGAGCCCTTTCGGACTCCGGCCCTCCGCCGTCAGTAGCGGGGACAGGATTTGAACCTGCGACCTCTGGGTTATGAGCCCAGCGAGCTACCGAGCTGCTCCACCCCGCGTCGGTGAAACCAGTGTACGCCATGCGCGGGAGGCCAAGCACACGGTTTTCCGCTCAGGGCCCCTCACCAGCGGATTCCGGTCTCCCGAGGGGCCGCCGCGGCGCGTCAGGGGCGGCTCGGCGGCGGGCTGAGCGGGCCGAGCAGATGGGCGTTCGGGGCCTTGGCGAGCGCCTCGTACCCCGGCAGCAGCACCACATCGGCGCCCTCCGCCACCAGGACCGCGTTCCCGTCGGCCGACTTCACGAACGTGTCCGGTTCACGCCAGGCGGTGACCACCCGTCGCACCCCGGCATCCAGGATCAGCCGGGAGCACGGCGCCGGCCGGGAGGCGCGGCGGGCGCACGGTTCCAGGCTGCTGTAGACGGTGGCACCGGCCAGCCGGGGGTCGGCGGCGTCCAGCTTCGCCAGGGCCGCCTCCTCCGCGTGGACGACGGGGTCGCCGCCCTCGCGGGAGTGCGCCCGCGCCAGTTCCGTGCCGTCGGCCGCGACGATCACCGCCCCCACGCTGAAGGCCGTCTCGGACGGCGGGCACTGCGCCGCGAGCTCGCAGGCCGTCTCCAGCCACCGCCGGTCGGCGGCGGAGGCGAGCGACCCGGTGCCGGGTGCCGTGGGCACGTAGCGCATCAGCACGACATCGCCGACCTGCCGCGTCTCCACCAGCCGCATCCGTCCCGGCGGGTAAGCCCCCGGACCGAACATCCGCGGCGCGTCCGCCTCGCCCACGAACAGCGGCGCGACGGCGAGCTGGAGTTCGTCCGCGAGCCCCTCCCGCAGCAGCTGGGTGTGCACCCGGCCGCCGCCCTCGACCATCAATCGCCGTACGCCCTTCACCTCCCTCAGGTGCGAGAGGACCGCCCGCCACTCCACCTCGGGCCCGAGCGCGATCACTTCCACGTCGGCGGGCAGCAGACCCCGCAGCCGCCGTGCGCCCGCGTCGGTCGTGTAGAGGGCCTTCGCGCCGCCCGTGTGCCAGAAGGCGGCGTCGGGGTCGAGGGCCCCGGAGGCACTGACGGTGACCTTGAGCGGGAACTCCGGCAGTCCGGCGGCGATGCGTGCCGCGCGCCGCTCCGCCGAGTACACCAGCAGCCGCGGGTTGTCGGTGCGCAGCGTGCCCGCGCCGACGAGGATCGCGTCACTGCCCGACCGCACCTCGTCGACCCGGTCGAAGTCCTCGGGTCCGGACAGCAGGAGCCGCTCGGGTCCGGTGTCGTCCAGGAAGCCGTCGAGGGAGACGGCGGCGGACAACAGGACATAGGGGTGGGTCATGGGATGCGCTCCAGGAGTCGGGAAACCGGGTCGGGCGGCGGGGCCGGGCAGGGGCAGTCAAGCGGGTCGGCCACGGGGGCGGCCAGGGGGCGGGAAGCGGGTCGGGAGGCAGGTCGGGAAGCACTTATGGTTCAACTTTTAAACAATAACTACACTGGCGCCATGACGACGACCCGCTGGCTCACCCCCGAGGAACAGCGCGCCTGGCGCTCGTATCTGGCGGCATCATGGCTCCTGGAGGACGCGATCGACCGGCAGCTCCAGCAGGAGGCCGGTATGCCGCACCTCTACTACTCGATCCTGGCCAACCTCTCGGACGCGCCCGGACACCGGATGAGGATGACCGACCTCGCCGAGACACTCAAGATCACGCGTAGTCGGCTGACCTACGCCGTCACACGTCTGGAGAAGGACGGCGCGGTGCACCGGGAGGGCTGCGCGAGCGACGGGCGCGGCAGCCTGGCGGTCCTGACGGACGCCGGCATGGAACTGCTGGAGCGGACGGCGCCGGGCCATGTCGAGACGGTCCGCGCCTCCCTCTTCGACCACCTCACGCCGGAGCAGGTGGCACAGCTGGAGGCCATCTGCGGGCAGATCGCGGGGGCGCTCCAGCAGGACGAGGAGCGGTCGGCGTGCGGCGGGGTGCCATGGCGCCGTCGCTCGTCCACGGCGTGACCGCGGCGATGACCGCGGGCGTGACCGCTTAAATACGTTGCTTGAAACTTAAAGCAGGGTTAGAGTCTCCGACCGAGGGTGTGCTTCAAATCTGAAGCATGAGCGGTGCGAGGCGCGCCCTCCGCATCCGCATCCCGCCGGCACGGAGAAGAGACGAACACATGCGCGACGTACGTGACGCCAACGCGACCAGTGACAGCGGTATTCCGGCCGACATCCCCACCGCCTCGGTCCGCACCCGCGTGACGGTCCCGCTCCGTTTCGGCGACGGCTACACGGTCACCGCCGACCTCGTCACCTTCCATGGCCTGGCCGACGGGCAGGAGCATGTGGCCGTGGTCCTGGGCGAGCCCTCCGCCGAACGTCCCCCGCTGGTGCGGCTGCACTCCGAATGCCTGACCGGCGACGTCTTCGGCTCGGCCCGTTGCGACTGCGGCCCCCAGCTGCGCGAGGCGGTGGAGCGCATCGCCGACCGGGGCGGCGTCCTGCTCTACCTCCGCCAGGAGGGCCGCGGCATCGGCCTCTACAACAAGCTCGACGCCTACGCCCTCCAGGACCAGGGCCTGGACACCTATGAGGCGAACGCCGCGCTCGGCCTGCCGGAGGACGCCCGCGACTACACGGCCGCCGCGCAGATGCTGGGCGCCCTCGGCATCGACGCACTGGACCTGCTCTCCAACAACCCGGACAAGGCGGCCCAGCTGCGCGACCTGGGTCTGACGGTCACACAGCACGTCCCCACGGGTGTCTTCACCACGGCGCACAACGTCCGCTACCTGCGCGCGAAGGTGGTCCACACCCAGCACACGCTGCCGCTCACGGAACTGACGGCGGGCTGAACCGAGGCGTCAGGGAAGGGACTTCACCTGGGGAAGGACCCCGGAGCCTGCTCAGCCCTGAAGGCCGGCACGGCGCAGACCGCAGTCGCCGCACCCTTGCGCGGGACTGCGCCGGAGGGCGGTCAGCGGGCGCTGCCGAGGTCTCGGTCGGCGTCGGTGCCCTGGAGCATGAGGGTGGTCTCCTCGATGCGGCGGAAGCGGCCGTCAGGGGTGAGGTCGGCGAAGACGTAGACCTCCATGGTGACGGTGGAGCCGTCGGTCTTGGTGATGTGGCAGGTGTGGCGGTCCGCGTACTTGGTTCCGTCGTACAGCTCGTCGTGCACCTCGACCTTGCCGTCGGCGACGATGCCGCGCAGGTGGGCGATGTGGTCGAGGAACTCGGCGCGGTCGGCCCACTCGCCGTCCGTGCGCTGGCGGTAGTCGGGGGTGAAGTGCCGGTCGGCGGCCTCGTCCAGCGTGAGGTCGCGGTTGAAGAGCAGGTCGTTGAGGGCTGCTTCGATGCCGGTGCGGGTCATGGGAGCTTCCTTTCGAGATGAGCGCGAGGAGAGGACACTACGTGCGTCACGCACGCTTCACCTGACTGTAGCACCAATGCGTGCGTCGCGCACGCTATCGGGGGGTGTCCGGTGCCGACCTGGTCGGCTGCGGCGTCAGGGCGTGGCGCGCTGACGGTTCGGCCGGTTCGGCGTCAGTGTTTGACGGTGATCGGTTGGCGTTCGAAGCACACGGAGTCCGGGTCGTTCTTCTCGCCGCCCTGATGGCCCTTGATCTCCACACGTGCACCGGGCTCGATGGCGTCGTACACCCACTTCCCGTCTTCCGGTGAGAGGGCGATGGCGCCGGCGTCGAACTCGTTGCCGATGGCGTTGAGACCGGCGTCGGGGTTCAGCGCGAACATCAGCAGCCGCTCGTGGTGACTGCGGTCGGTGTAGGTGACCGCCCACCGCATGTCCGCGGGCATGGTGAACTGGTGCAGGGCCAGGGTGGGGTACTTGGCGGTGACCGTGACCGTCGTCTCGCCGATCGGGCAGTTCGGCGACGGCTTGCCGATGCGGAACGTCTTGCCCTCGATGG
>NZ_JBEYVV010000051.1:0-27393 GCF_040644155.1 Streptomyces sp. NPDC047022
CCCCCCAGGTCATCCGTTCGACAGGGGGGAACAGTCATGCCGGGCCCGGAGGCCAGCGGCCCTCTTGCAGGACCGCGCAAAACATAACGGGGGGGTGCCGCCTCCCGCAGGGCCGCGTTTCGTGATGCCGCTCCCGCAGGGCCGCGTTTCGTGGCGCTGCTGTTGCCGGGCCGTTTTGCCTGTGTTTTCTGCTTCTTCCGTCCCTGGTCATCCTCCCTGTGTGTTGTCTGTCCGCACCGCGCGGAATTCGCTTGCCGGATGTCTGAATCGTTTGCAGGATTCGTGTCGGTTGTGTGCAGGACCATGGTCCGGACCACTTGAATCGACCCCTCTCGGCGTTCGAAGATTTCTTTCCCGCCCTCGCAACCGCGCGCAGGGCGGGGAGCGTCTTTGCGATCGCCTTTCGGGGCTGGGCGCTACCACACACGGGGCATAAAGGAAGAGCTGGTACGGATGAGGGCACTTGACGCACGGTCCGGTGTGCTGGGGGGCACACGACGGAACGTGCACGGGGACGTGACACCTCACGGAAATGTGATGCCTGTCGCGTACAACCCTGGACGGGGGAGATGTGTCCAACTGGCGTGGCTGAGGTTCTCGAATTCACCGCGGTACAGACGAGGGGCACTGCCCTTCGTCCGCCCCGCCGCCCCAGCGTGCCCCGCACGCCCGGCGGCATGCCGGTGATTGCCCCCATGCCCACGACGCGGCGGCCCGCCCACATACCTAACCAGCGTGAGATACCGAACCAGCGTGACGGCTCCGACGGCTCCGACGGCCGTGACGGCTCCGAACGCCCTGACGGCACGACGGCCGCCGGCACCACGGTCGACCATCTGACAGAGACCTACCGTGCTCACTACCGCTCTCTGCTGGGGCTGGCCGCGCTCCTGCTCGACGACACCGCGTCCTGCGAGGACGTCGTGCAGGAAGCGTTCATCCGTGTCCACTCGGCTCGCAAGCGCGTCCGCGATCCCGAGAAGACGCTCGCGTACCTGCGCCAGACCGTCGTCAATCTCTCGCGTTCGGCCCTGCGGCGCCGCATTCTCGGCCTCAAGCTCCTGTCCAAACCGATGCCGGACATGGCGAGCGCCGAGGAGGGTGCTTATGACCAGCTGGAGCGAGACTCGCTGATCAAGGCGATGAAGGGCCTTCAGCGGCGCCAGCGCGAGGTGTTGGTGCTGCGCTACTTCGCGGACATGACCGAGGCCCAGGTGGCGGAGACGCTGGGGATCTCCGTCGGGTCGGTGAAGGCATACGGTTCACGCGGTATTGCGGCGCTCCGTATCGCGATGGGAGCGCCGGCATGAGTGAGTACGACGAGGGGAGCCCGGCCCCCTGGGGACGCGACTCCCATGAACGGCACGAGCCCTACGAATGGCATGAGCCGACAGACCCGCGAGGGCACGACGAGGACCACCACGAGCAGCATGCTGGGAACGCCACAGTGAACCACCGCCCCGACGACCACGGACGGCACGAAGCCGAGCCGGAGCGCGCAGCCGCCGGCCGCGACGGCATCGGGGCCATCGCCGACCGCACGGACGCGGGCCGCGACCGGCTCGTCGCGGCGCTCGAGGGGAACGGTGGCGAGCCGAGGACAGGACCGGCCGCCGAGGGGCTCGGCGAGGACGAACAGGCCCTGCGGCTGCTGCTGCACCAGGCGGTGCGCGAGATCGAGCCGGGAGACGGCACGCTGGAGCATCTGCGACGCGCGGTGCCGGCCCGGCGGGCCCGGAAACGGCAGGCCGTGGTCGGCATGGCGGCTGCCGCCCTGTTCTTCGGCACGGCGATTCCCGCCTTGGTCCATGTCGCGGACACCACCGGTTCCGACGTGGACCCCTCCATCGCCGGACAGGTCTCCCAGGCCGACAACGGCACCACCCGGGGTAAAGACACGGACGGCGGTTCCAACAGCTCCGACGGCACGTCGAGTACGTCGAAGGACGCCGGTCAGGACGGTCAGAAGACCAAGAAGGACAAGGGCAGGGGCGCGAGCGTCGGGGCCACCGGCGACGCCGGTCCGTCCGCCTCCCCGCAGAGCGCTCCGGCGTGCATGCCGGCGCAGCTCGGCGGCGCGACCGCCACCGAGGGCACCCCGGACTCCGCGGGAGCGGTCTACGGAACGTTCCACGTCGCCAACGTCTCCACCAAGGCCTGTACCGTCTCGGGCGCCGGCAGCGTGACCACCGCCGTTCAGGGCGCCGCGGACGCGTCCAAGATCAGTGTGGCCACTCATGTCACGACCGACGCGGCCACCGGCCTGCCCGACCCGGCCAAGGAAGTCACCTCACTCGTGCTCAAGCCCGGGGACGCCTACGAGGTCAAGTTCGCCTGGATCCCGTCGGAGACCTGCCCCACGACGGGTGGCAGCACCGGCCCGGCCCCGGAGCCGAGCCCCTCGGACACCCCGAGCACGGGTGGCGGCACGAACGCGGAGAGCGGCGGCACCACACCGCAGCTGATGAGGGAGGACGGCGCGGCCGACGGCAGCGTGACGATCTCCCACACGTCGGCCACCGGCACCGGGACCTCCACGGCGACCATCTCCAACGCCTGCGCCGGCACGGTCTACCGCACGGGGCTTCTCCCGGCCTCCTGAGCCACGCGCCCGCGCCGACGGGCCCTCACGGCCGCCACACCCGCCACGCCGCGCGTTCCGCCTGCCCTGCCGGCGTTTTCAGCCCGCCCGCGACCGAACCCCGGCCCGGCCGGGTGCCTGCTGGGCCTCAGGACCTCAGGGCTTTGCGGCTCGTGCCCGGCTTTCGGATTCAGGCCCCGGGGCACCGGCCGAACCGTCGCCATTGCCGTCGCCGCCTTCGCTCACGGCGGCTCCGGGAACCGTTCCAGCGTGCGCGGCGGCTCCGGAGTCGGCTTCCGTGTCCGTGGCGGTCCCGGAGTCCGTTACCGTCCCGCCCTCCGTCACGGGGCCGCCCTCCGTCACGAGGCCCAGTTCAGCGTCCCGGGCGTACTCGGCCTCGCGCCGCAGCAGCCGGAACCACATGAACACCGTGAAGCCCGCGAAGACGAACCACTCGCCGGTGTAGCCCAGGTTCTGGAACGCCTTCAGGTCCAGCCCGCTCCCCTCGGGCGCCGTCGCCGGTACCGCCCGCATCCCGCTGTCGGCCTTGTCGAGGGTCACCCACGCGTCGTACACGTCGTACGGCACGAGGTTCACCAGAGACGCCGCGCTGATCGCCGCGGTCTGACCGGCGGGCAGCCCACCGCCCGCGCCGCCGGACCCAGGGCTCTCCGATGCCTGCAGGGCTCCCGTGACCGTGACCTCACCGGTCGGCGCGGCCGGTGCCTTCGCGGCGTCCGCGTCGCCCGGCAGCCAGCCGCGCACCACCGGAAGCGCCTTGCCCGACTCGGTCCGCAGCAGGGTCAGCACATAGAAACCGCGCCTGCCGTCCAGCTCCCGGTCCGGCACCAGCAACTGCTTCCCGTACCTCCCGCTCGCCATGGCCCGCATCCCCGACGTCCTCTGGTCCACCGGCAGCAGGTCGCCCAGCGGGCGGGCTGCCTGCGTCCGGTCCGTGACGGCGCGCTCGGTCTGCGTTCGGTGCTCCTGCACACGGGCCTCGAACCGGCTCAGCTGCCATGACCCCATGAAGATGCAGAAGGGGATGGCCAGCAGCACGAAGACGTTGATCCCCCACCAGCGGGGCGTCAGCAGAAACCGATACACGCCCTCAACGGTACGGTGCCGCCCACGCGGACCTGCCCGTGGGTCCCGCGGACTCGCCCTGGCCGCCGTAAGCCCAGGTCATGACCCGCGGCGGCCAGGCCATGAGGACCGAGGACCCGGCCGCCGCAACAGCCTGAGGGGCCGCCGGCCTACACCGCCGCCGCCGTTCCTCTCACCTCCCCCGATGCCGTCCCCAGGTGCCGGGCGGCGAAGTCCAGCTCCAGCCGCACCTGCTTGATCCGCTCCTCGACCACCAGGGAGCCGTGCCCCGCGTCGTACCGGTACACCTCGTGCGCCGCGTCCCGTGCGGCCAGCCGGTCCACATAGTTCTCGACCTGGCGGATCGGGCACCGCGGGTCGTTCACCCCCGCCGAGATGTAGACCGGTGCCTTGACCGCGTCGACGTACGTCAGCGGCGACGACGCCTCGAACCGCTCCGGAACCTCCTCGGGCGTGCCCCCGAGCAGCGTCCGGTCCATCGCCTTCAGCGACTCCATCTCGTCGTGGTAGGCCGTGGCGTAGTCCGCGACCGGGACCACCGCGATGCCGATGCTCCAGAGGTCCGGCTGGATGCCGAGGCCGAGCAGCGTCAGATATCCGCCCCACGAACCACCCGTCAGGACGAGCCGCTGCGGATCCGCGAGTCCGGACGACACCGCCCACGCGCGGACCGCCGCGATGTCCTCCAGCTCGATCAGCCCGACCCGGTGCTTGAGCGCGTCCGTCCACTCGCGCCCGTATCCCGTCGAGCCGCGGTAGTTGACCCGCACCACCGCGTACCCGTGGTCCACCCAGGCCGCGGGGCCCGCCGCGAAGGAGTCGCTGTCGTGCCAGGTCGGACCGCCGTGGATGTCGAACACGGTCGGCAGCGGCCCGTTCGCCCCCGACGGCTTCTGCACCAGGGCGTGGATACGGCCGCCCGGACCCTCGACCCATACGTCCTGCACCTGCACCGAACCCGGGGACTTCAATCCTGGCGGATCCAGCACGACATCCCCCGACGTCGAGCGCACCACGGGCGGCTGGGCAGCCGACGACCACAGATACTCGACGGTCCCGTCGGGACGTGCGGTCGCCCCGGACACCGTGCCCGGCGGGGTCTGCACCCGCCGCAGCTCATGCCCCGCCAGGTCGTAGTGGAAGAGCTCGCTGCGCGCCTCGAAGCTGTGCACCACCAGCAGCGCGGAACCGTCCGGATACCACTCCGCCGCCACGTCACCGGGCAGCTCCAGCGCCAGGTCCGTCTCCTCGCCCGAGGCGACGTCCCACACCATCGGCTCCCAGCGACCGCGCCGCTGGTGGCCGATCAGCAGCCGGGTGTCACCGTCGACCGGCGCGAAACCCAGTACCTCGAGGCCCAGCTCGACCGTGCCGCCCTTGGTGTCGTCCAGCTCCGCCACCACCGAACCGTCCGGCCGCAGCACGCGCAGCGCCGAGTGCATCGCGTCGCCGTGCTCGGTGTGCTCGATGGCGATCAGTGAACCGTCGTGCGAGAGGTCGCCCACTCCGGCCGACTCGCGGTGCCGGTAGATCTCCACCGGGTCCTGACCGGCGCGTACCAGGTGGATCGTCGACCCGTCGTCGTCGGTGGACCGGCCCACGACCGCCGTCCGCCCGTCCCGCCCGATCGCCAGCCCGGCCGGGTACGACGGCTCGAGCCCGGGAGCGGCCGGGGCGTCGGGTCCCGTGTCCTTGGCGGGCGCACCGGCCGCGAACGGCCGGCGTCTCCAGATCCCGAACTCGTCGCCGTCCTTGTCGTCGAACCACCAGATCCACTCGCCGTCAGGCGAGAGCAGGCCGTCCGTCGTCCCGTTCGTCCGGTCCGTGACCTGGCGTTGTTCTCCCGTGGTCCGGTCCCATGCGTACAGCTCGAACGTGCCTGTCGCGTTGGAGACGAACAGCGAGTGGTGCGGCGCGTCCTCCGCCCAGTCCGGCAGTGACACCCGCGGCGCCCGGAAGCGCTTCTCCCAGTCCGGCATGTCCCCACCGCGCTCCGGTGAGGCGGACCCGTTGCTCTGCGTCATGGGGCCATAGTGCCCGGCCCGGACGACTTTGTGCGGCGAAGGCCCCCAGCCTGTGGATAACTCATCGGGAAAACACCTTGACCAGGCGTGATCCACAATCGATGGCTCTTTTGTCATGTACTCCGCAACCCTGGACGGTCGACGCGAGGCCGATCGCACCCACCGGGACAAGCGGGTCCCGCCGCATGTGACGGGCGATCAGTGGGGCCTCGACGGCTTCCGGGCCGGCGAGGCCCCCTGCGCGACTTCGAGCTCGCCGAGGCCGGAGGTGTCACCGGCAGGACCCCGCTTCACCTGCAGTGTCACATCGGCCTCGGCACCCTGATTCCAGCGGTTCGACGCGTTCGAGGTGCGGGACGGCTACTACCGTTTCCCGACGGACCGCCCGTATGCGCCGCTGATGTACTCGCTGCGGGCGAGCAAGGTCTGAAACGCCGGTCAGTTCACGGTTTGCGCAGCTCAGAGCCGATTGTCAGTGGTGGGGTGCACACTCGCGCCATGACCTCGATGACAGATCTGCGCAAAACCGTGGAGACCTTCTGGTCCGCCGCGGAGGCCCGTGACTGGACGGCGTTCGCGGGCACCCTGGCCGAGGACGTCGTCTACACCCTTCCGCAGACGCGGGAGCACATCCGCGGACGCGAGAAATACGTCCGGTTCAATCGCGAGTACCCCGGCGACTGGCACCTGCGCGTCGAGCGCGTCGTCGCCGAGCCCGGACAGGCCGTCTCCTGGCTGCACTTCGCCGTCGGCCTGCAGGAGATGTACTGCATCACCTTCTTCACCGCCGACCGGGAGGGCCATATAGCCACGGTGACCGACTTCTGGCCCGAGCCGTACGAGCCGCCGGCGGGCCGCGAGCATCTGGTCGAGCGGTACTGACCACCGCGCCGGAAGCCGGACCCCGGCCGCTGCCGGAGGCCGCGACCGCGCGGGTGACGGAAGCCGAAGCCTTGCCGCCGACGGAGGCTGACGCGGTGCCGAGGACCTCGGCCACGGCGGCAGGGCCGCCCGGCGGTGCGGGTGATCCCCTGCACCTCCCGTACCCACTACAGCCCCTGAACCCCCGGTGTCGCGGACGGTTCACGACGCCTGCGGCCGAGGAGTTCGGCCAGGCCGCGGCGCGTCGCTGCCAGGACCACGCGGTCCTCGGGGCGCAAAACGTAAGTGGGCGGGAGGTCCCAGACCAGCCCATGGGGCCGGTCGGCGGTGTCCGACTCCGGGTCGGGCTCCTGGTCGCGGTCACCGGGAGCCCGGGTGTCCAGAGCCAGCACACGCCAAGCCCCCGCGCGGAACGCCTCGGCGACCGTCCGCCCCTCCAACTGCGCATGCCCGGCGACGTCGACGGCGGCGAACAGCAGTACTCGCCGCTCCACGGGAATCGCGCCCAGGATCTGCCGTCCCAGCATGGCTCCCGCGAACGCGGGCGCCGCCAGATGCGACACGCTGCGGCTGCGGGTCAGCGCGTTCGGGTACGCGGCGCGCAGGGTGCGGTAGACGGCGGTCGCGAAGTCGTCGTCGTACAGGCGCAGAACGACCCGCAGGTCGGGCCGTACGGAGCGTGCGTACAGGGCGGCTTCGAGATTCGTGGTGTCGGCACTGGTCAGCGCGAGCAGGGCGTTCGCTCGGTGGATCTTGGCGGCCTCCAGGACGCCCTCCTGCGTCACATCTCCGAGCACCACGGGCACTCCCAGCCGCCGGGCCGTGGCGAGCCCGCGTGCCTCGGGGTCGCCCTCGACACACACCACGGGGATCTTCAGTTCCCGCAGCCTGGTCATGACCCGTGTGCCGATCTTGCCGACACCGAGCAATACGACGTGCCCGGACATCCCACGCGGCGGCTTCCTCGTCGCGGACCCGTTGCGGAAGGTGCCGAGCGCTTCCAGTACGGCCGCCAGCAGCACGGGCAGCAGCAGCAACCCCATCAGCCCGGACAGCAGTTGCAGGATCTGCCGTCCGATGGGTTCCCCGAGAGCGGGGTTGTTGATCGCGAAGAGGTCCAGGAGCGTCAAGTAGGTCGCCCGCAGCGGGGGTTCGCCTGTGACGGCCATCGACGCGACCGCGAGCGCGACGACACAGCCGACAAGCCCGGCGAACGACCAGCGCAGTCGTCGCGACAGCAGCAGACCCAGAGGGACGATTCTGCGCCCGGTGGGCAGCGAGGGGCCCGCGTACGAGACGGTCTCCAGGACCACCGTGCCACGCCCGGTGGCCCGCGCGACCGCCTCCTCGTCGGGCAGAAGCCGGGGCCCCTGGTCGCCGCTGCCCTCGGAGCCGTCGGCCCCGGCGGGATCGCTGGCCGTCGCGGACAGCAGCGCCAGTGTGCACAGTCCGGGATTCGCGACCTGACCGGGCCTCGGCGGCGGACGCTCGACGGCGCGCAGCATCAGCCCGTCGGTCTGCACGACCTTGGTGGTGCCTGCGACGGCGGTGGCGGCCAGGGCGGGCGCGGCGGTGTCGGCGTCCGACAGGACGGTCGTGGACGCGTCGAACGCCTCGGCTCCCCCGACGGCCCCGGCCGAGGCCAGCGTCGCCGCCTGGTCGAGAAGAGCCTCTATGTGCTGCCCGAGCCGCCGGTTGTACAGGCGCAGGACGAGCCGCAGCCGGGGATTGAGACGACGGGCGGTGAGCGCGGCACGGATATTCGTCTCGTCGTCGTCGTAGACGAGGGCAAGGGCAGCCGCCCGCTCCACCCCGGCCTCGGCGAGCACGGTCTCGGACGCCTCGGCGGCCTCGAGCAGCCGGCCCGTTCCCGGTGCTCCGGCCGCGCGACCGCCGTCGGCGTTGCCGCGCCCGTCCGCACCGCTGTCATGGCCGTTGCCGTTGCCGTTGCCGTTGCCGTTCCCGTTGCCCGCCGCACGTGTGACGGCGGCGGACACCCGGTCGAACAACGCCGATGCGCGGGCACGGCCCACCACCGGCTGCCGCGCGATCCGGTCGGAGCGCGGAACGACGAGCGTCACCTGTTCGCCGTAGACCCCACGCAACTCGGCGGCCAGCCGATGCGCGAGTCCGTCGTCCCCGCACACCACCATGTGCGCGGTGGGGAGACCCGGCCTGTTCTGCTGCGGAACGTCTGCCACGCCGGGAAAGACTGCCCTACGGATGGCCCTGGTTCCACAGGGGCAGGGGATGCGCCGGTCCGGCAGGTGCAATATCAGCCAAGGCCCGTCTGTCAGGGGCCCTTTGCCTCCGAGGGCGGGAACGGCGCCGGGCAGCTGCGCAGCCGGCTCACCTCATCCGGAAGCTCCTCGCCTCCTGTGGGGCTCCGGTCGGCGATGAGCAAGGCAGCAGCGCATGAGTCATACTCGGGTGTGTGCCCGGCCGTGTTCGCTGAGTGCACGAATGGGAACAAACGTCCGGTGACCGGTGGGATCGCCTGTCTGCTTTCCCACGCCCCGTCAGGGGGACGGGAAGCCGGTACCGGGCTCGCCAGTCGGCCCAAGGAGCCGTCATCGGCCGGACCAGTCCCTGAGGGGTCCATCATGGCTGTGGAAATCTCACCCCTTCTGAACCCCCACCGGCTCAGGCGCCGAGGGGGCCTGCTGGGCGAGTGTCTCGCGGAATTCCTGGGGACGTTCGTCCTCATCTCCTTCGGATGCGGCGTGGTGGCCATGGCGGTGGCCGCATTGCCGGGTTCGGGCCGCACCGCGAGCCCCGTTACATTCTTCGTCGGCGTCGGGGACTGGCTCCTGATCTCGTGGGGCTGGGCCATGGCCGTGACCTTCGGTATCTATGTGGCAGGCGGCGTCAGCGGCGCGCACCTCAACCCGGCGGTGACGCTCGCCTTCGCGGTCCGCCGCCGGTTCGACTGGGGCAAGGTCGTGCCGTACATGGCTTCCCAACTGGTCGGCGCGTTCACCGGGGCGGCCCTGGTGTACGGCGTTTACCACGATGCCATCAACGCTTATGACCAGGCCGTGAAGGGGCCCAAGACCAACGGGCACACCCTCGCCTCGTTCTCGATCTTCGGAACGTTCCCCGCACCGTACTTCCATGGCGGGATCTGGGGCCCGCTGGTCGACCAGATCGTCGGCACGGCCTTCCTGGTCATGTTCGTGGTGGCCGTCGTCGATCTGCGCAATACGCCGGTGAAGGCCAACCTCGGCCCCTTCGTCATCGGACTCGCGGTGGCCGCCATCGGCATGTCGTACGGCGCGAACGCCGGCTATGCCATCAACCCCGCCCGGGACTTCGGACCGCGCCTGTTCACCTGGCTCGCGGGATGGCAGGAACTGGCCATGCCCGGCACGCTGTCCGGTTCCTTCAGCGACTACTTCTGGATACCCATCGTCGGTCCCCTCGTCGGCGGCGTGATCGGGGTCCTGGTCTACGACCTCTTCATCGGCGACGTCCTGCACGTCCGGGCACGACTGGGCGAACTGCCGGAGGTCGGCCAGACCCGCCCGGTGCGGACCACGGACGAGGATTGACAGGCCTACGCGGCGTATGAGGGTCCGCCCAGGCGGGGCGTTCCCCGGCTCACGTACGCACGGTCCGGCCACGGTACAGCGGGCCCCGGATTCCCTGGAACTCCAGGTCCAGGCCGAGACCGTCGCGTTCGGCGTGGATGTGCAGATGCGGTTCGGTGCTGTTGCCGGAGTTGCCGACCTCGCCGAGCACCTGCCCCGCGCGCACGGCATCGCCCTTGACCACGGTGACGCTGCCGGGGCGCAGATGGGCGAGCTTGACGATCTCGGCGCCCGTTTCGATCCACACATGGTTGCCGTAAGGAGGTTGGTAGCGGATGGTGCCGGGCTTCTGGTCGTCCATGTGGTCGGCGGCGGAGACGACCGTGCCATCGCAGGGTGCGTGTACGGGCTGCCCGTACACGAGATGGCTCGTGTTCCTTCCGCGCAGGCCGTCGCTTCCGTTTCGGGCACGGTGGCGCGTCCATGCCCCGCCGGGGCCGACCTGCAGGATGTCCAGGGCGCCGCGCTGCTCGGGGAAGGCGAAATGATGGTTGAGGCCACGTCCGCCGCCCTGCGCGATGTACCAACTGCCGCCCCGCAAGGGGAAGACGAGCGGGCGGGACACGGCCGTTCCCCAGCGATGACGCCGTGCCCGGACCAGCAGCGACACGAAGACAGCGAACAGCGCGACGCCCACGACCGGTTCGACGGCATTGCCGCCCGAGACCGGCAGCCTGGGCAGACGCCACGCGGAGAGGAGAGCGACGAGTGCCCCGGCTTCCACGGGGCGGCGAATCCACCACGGAAACCGCGCCGGGCTGAAGCTGCCCTCAAGGACCAGGTAGCCGGCCGCCACCATGAGCAGCCGGCCGCTCCAGACGATGCCGGAAGGCGCTTCCCAGCACGCCCCGATGCGCATCGCGAGCAACAGCGCCATGACGATCCATCCGAGCACCCCGCGTGCCACCGGCGGGATGCGCAGACGCGGCGGCCGGTACGCGCCCCTGCCGATCAGGAGCGCGTCGAGTTTCACGCCGTCGCTGGTGGCGGCGAACGCGAGCACCTGCCCCCTGGCACCTGCGATGACCAGCCCGTCGGGGCCCTCGCGCACATCGGCAACCTCGCCGACGCGCCCGAGGGTGGCGTCCACGATCTCGCCGAGCCGCTCACGGCCCACGGCTTCGACCACGCGCGGCGCGAGGCGCTCACGGTCCGCGGGCCCGGCGGTGAGGAACCTGTACAGGGCGCCTGCCGCGGCACTCTCCGGGCCGGGTTCGGGTTCCGGTCGCCTCGCCCGAGGGGTCGGGCTCATCGCTTCGCGCGTCCCGTCACCCATGGAATGCACCGCCCTGCGCTGCCGTCTTCTCCGTGCCGGTCATATCGGTCATGCCAGTCATGCCGGTCCTCTTGCCGGTGGTGGCAGTGGTGGCAGGCGGGACGGTGTCCTGGCGGGGAGCGTTGACGAGGGTGAGGGCGGACAGCGCAGCGACACCGAGGATCGACACGGCCCACCAGGACGCGACCGCGTACCCGTGGACGGCGGCGTGATCGGCGTAGCCGGTCTTGCCGAGGACTTCGGCCTGCTGAAGATGCCGGGCGGCCCAGCGGTGACTCGAACTGCTCGCGATGGTGTTCAGCAGCGCGGTCCCGATCGATCCGCCGACCTGCTGCGAGGTGGAGACCATGGCGGAGGCCACGCCGGCGTCCCGCGGCAGCACACGGTGCGTGGCCAGACTCGTCGCGGGCATGAAGGCCGTGCCCATGCCGAGCCCGAGCAGGACCTGCGCGGGCAACACCACGGCGGCGTAGGGGCTTTCGGCCTTGAGCCGGGTCAGCAACAGGATGCCCAGGGCGGAGACCAGGAAGCCGGTGCCCAACAGCAGCCGGGGCGGAAGCACGTTCATCAGCCGCGAGCCGATCTGAGTGGACCCGGTGACCATGCCCAGGATCATCGGGAGGAAGGCGAGCCCGGTGACGACCGGGGTGTACCCCTTCACCGCCTGCAGGTAGTAGGTCAGGAAGAGGAACAGGCCGAACATCCCGATGACCGACAGGCCGAGCGAGAGGTAGACCCCGCCGCAGTTGCGGTCGGTGACCACCCGCAGGGGGAGCAGCGGTGTCGCGACCCTGCTCTCGACCACGACGAACACGGCGAGCAGAAGCGCCGCGGCGACCAGCGGCAGCACGGTGGCGTGCGCGCGCCACCCGTGGGTCTCGGCCCGTGAGAAACCGAGGACGAGTGAGACGAGGCCGCCGGTGGCCAGCAGGACTCCGGGGAGGTCCAGCCGGGACCGCGGTGGCCGCTCGGCGGGTTCGCGGATCACCGTCATCGCTCCGACGATCCCGGCGGCCGCGAAGGGGATGTTGATGTAGAGCGCCCAGCGCCAGCTCAGATACTGAGTGAGCGCTCCGCCGAGGATCAGTCCGAGTGCGCCCCCGCCCCCGGAGACGGCGCCGTAGATGCCGAACGCCTTGGCACGCTCTCGCGGTTCGCTGAACGTCACGGCCAGCAGAGACAGTGCGGCGGGCGCGAGCAGGGCACCGAAGACCCCCTGCAACGCGCGGGCGGCCAGGAGGGTCGCCGTGCCGGACGCCGCACCGCCCAGCGCGGAGGCACCCGCGAAACCGATGAGGCCGATGACGAACATCCGGCGGCGTCCGGCCAGGTCGGCGATGCGGCCACCGAAGAGCAGCAGCCCGCCGAAGGCGAGCGAGTAGGCGGTGATGACCCATGGGCGGTTGCCGCTGGAGATGCCGAGGTCGTGCTGCGCCGAGGGCAGGGAGATGTTGATGACCGTGGTGTCGAGGACGACCATCAGCTGGGCCAGAGCGATGAATAACAGTGCTTTCCAGCGCTGGGGGTCTTCCCGCCCGGCGCCCGGACGGGACGGTGTGTCCTGCATGATGCGATACCTCACAGGGACGGAGTTGCGGGAGTCGGCACGATGCCGAGTCGGGGCAGGACCACCGAGAGCGTCGCGACGGCGGCGTCCAGCGCCTCCCGCACACCCGGTCCCTCGCCCGCCGTCCGCGCGAGGATGCCCTCGCGGACGGCCAGCAGGGTGGACGCGACACCGCCGACGGGTGTGGCCCCGTGGGCCACCGCGGGACAGCACCGCTCGAGCAGCTCCGCCAGGGCGTCCCGGACCGCTCGGTCGTGTTCGTCCAGCTCGGCGGCGAGCCGCGGATCCCGGGCCGCGTGGATGCGGAACTCCAGGAACAGCAGGATCCAGTTCCGCTCCAGCGCGTCGACCTCCAGCAATGCCCGGGCCAACCCCTCGGCGGAGACGGCTCCGGGCCCTACGAGCATCCGCTCCAACTGGTCGAGCCGGTCCGCCGAATGGCGGTCGAAGAGCGCGAGGGCGAGGTCGTCCTTGCCGCGGAAGTTGGAGTAGAACGCGCCGCGCGTGTATCCCGCGGCGGCACACAGGTCCTCGATGGTGGTCTGGGCGTAGCCGCGTTCCACGATGACGCGCTCGGCCGACTCCAGCAGTCGGGCACGGGTGTGCACCCGTCGGCGGGGTGGTCGGGTCTCTCGTCCGTGCGCGGCTGCGTCTGATGCACTCATGGCAGCACGATACACAGTGTATTGAATGCGAAGTGTATTGAATTTGTGGTGCGTTGAGCTCCGCCCGTGCCGGGGCACGGCACAGGGGCAATGGGGAGAGGCGGCACAGCCGCCGTGCGAAGTCCCGCGGCTCCGGGCCCGGGGCATGCAAAGGCCCGACCGCTGGCGACGGGGGATGCACCAGCGATCGGGCTACGGCCAACAGTAACAACGCCGCTCGCACGGCGGTGCCCACTGCTCCATGCCACAAGGAGTTGTGATCGGGATCACGTGGCGAGGAGCGCAACTGTGGAAGCGGTGGACGAGGCGGCCGGTTGAGGCTCCGTCACCTGCCGCACGGGGGGTCGTACGAGAGGCGGGGCAGGTACTCCTGCCATTTCTCCGGTGTCAGAACGCCCCGCGTGACCGAGCAGATACGGCGAACGGCCGCGTCGGTGTCCAGGTTCCAGAGGCGTACGGTGTCCGCGCCGCTCGACACCCCGAGCAGGTGGCTGCTGGGGCTGAACGACAGGAAGTTGCCCGTCTTGGCGTTGGGGCTCATCGACTGTCCGATGGGGGCGGCCCTGGACGGGTCGGTGACGTTCCACAGCCGTACGGTGTTGTCGTTGCCGCCGCTGGCCAGCGTGTGGCCGTCCCTGCTGAACGTCAGCGACATGACCGCCTCGGTGTGGCCCCGTAGGACGGCGGTCGAGCGGACGGCCCTGGACGGGTCGGTGACGTCCCACAACCGGATCGTGTCGTCATCGCTGCCGCTGGCCAGCGCGTGGCCGTCCGGGCTGAAGGCGAGGGTGTTGACGGGGCCCAGATGCCCGGTGAGCGGCGCGCCGAGGGGCCGCGCATGCCGGGGGTCGGCCACGTTCCACAGCCGTACGGTGCCGTCGGAGCTGCCGCTGGCGAGGGTGCGGCCGTCCGGGCTGTAGGCGAGGGTGTTGACGAATCCGGTATGGCCGGTGAGGGGTGTTTCCAGGCGCTCGGGGCGGGCCGGGTCGGTGATGTCCAGCAGTTGTACGGACTGGTCGTCGTAGTCGACGGCCAGTGTGTGCCCGTCGGGGCTGAGAGCCAGTGTGGCGCCCGCGTACCGGGTGTTCAGCAGGACGGGCCGGCCGTAGGCGACGGGCCGGGAGGGATCGGAGACGTTCCACAGCTGGACCGAGTTGGTGGATCCCAGCAGGACGGCGAGGGTGCGGCCGTCGGGTAGGAAGACCAGCGACCGGGGGATGAACGGCAGCGACCGCAGGTCCCCTTCGCCGGTCGTCGTGAAGGGTCTGCCCAGCGCGACGGGCTGCTCGGGATCCGCCACGTTCCACAGCCGGATCGTGCCGTCGCCCGCGCCCGTGGCGAAGACCTTCCCGTCCGGGCTGAACGCCCCGGTCCGGCCGATCATGTCATCCGCCGGTATCGACCACAACCGGACCTTGCCGTCGCCGCTTCCGGTGGCGAGCGTGTGCCCGTCGGGGCTGAAGCCGACGGCGTACATCTCGCCGCTGCCCCCCGAGAGCGGCTCGCCGACCTGGGAGGGGTAGGCAGGGTTGCTGACGTTCCACAGGCTCGCCGTGCTGTCCGCGCTGCCCGCGGCGAGCAGGGACCCGTCCGGGCTGAAGGCCACGGACCACACCGGGCCGGTGTGGCCGGTCAGGGGCTTGCCGAGGGAGTGCGGGTGGCGGGGGTCGGCGACGTTCCACAGCCGTACGGTGTCGTCCTTGCTGCCGCTGGCAAGGGTTTTGCCGTCCGGGCTGAAGGCCACGGAGTGCACGGTGCTGGTCGCGCCGGCCAGGGGTGTGCCGAGGGAGTGCGGGTGGCGCGGGTCGGCGACGTTCCACAGCCGGATCGCGGCGTCGTCGCCACCGGACGCCAGCGTCTTCCCGTCGGGGCTGAAGGCGACGGACCGTACGGCGCCGGTGTAGCCGGTCAGGGGCGCGCCGAGGGAGCGCGGGTGGCGGGGGTCGCTCACGTTCCACAGCCGTACGGTGTGATCGTCGTCGGCGGTGGCCAGCGTGCGCCCGTCCGGGCTGAAGGCGGCCAGGTAGATCGTGCCGTTGGCGCCGGTCAGGGGCTCGGCGAAGGGGCGCGGGTGCCGTGGGTCGGTGACGTTCCACAGCCAGATGCTGCCGTCGTCCCCTGCGGTGACCAGGGTGCGGCCGTCGGGGCTGAAGACGGCGGTGCTCACCCAACTGGTGTGTCCGGTGAGGGGCTTGCCCAGCGGTCGGGCGTGCGTCGGGTCCGACACGTCCCACAGGCGTACGGTCCGGTCGTAGCTGGCGGTCGCCAGAGTCCGGCCGTCGGGGCTGAACGAGGTGAGGTAGACGGGACCGGTGTGGCCGAGCAGCGGCGCGGCCAGGGGAGCGTTGACTATCGAGATCAGCCGGTCGTTCGTGCCCTGGTCGCCGGGCCGCAGGCGGTGTGCCACCAGGTCGATCTGGGCGGACAGCGACGGATCCGTGTACTGGACGCGGTCCGCCTCGGCGAGCACCTGCGCGAAGACGGCGTCGTCCCGCTGCCGCCACGCGAGCACCGCCGCACCCACGGCCAGCATCGCCAGCACGACCAGGGCGGACACCGCGGCGCGGCCGATGCGGACGGTGCGTCTGCGCAGCCGGACAGAAGCGGCCAGGAACTCCACCCCGCTCCGGGTCAGCGACGCGTCACCCGCGGACTTCGCCCAGCTGTGGGCCTGCTCCAGGCGGGAACCCCGGTACAGCAGGGACGAGTCGCGGTCCGAGCCCTCCCAGGCCCTGCCGTCCTCCTCCAGCCGCTGGCGCAGCAGATTGCCGTTCCTGTCCTCGTCCAGCCAGTCACGCAGGCGCGGCCAGGCGTGCAGCAGTGCCTCATGGGTGATTTCCACGGTCTCCGCGTCGAGCGTCACCAGCCGGGCGCGGACCAGCGCTTCGAGGGACTCCTCGGTCCTGCCGGGGTCTGTCGACTCCTCCGCCAGCTGACGCCGCGTCCCCCGCCTGCGGGTGGCCTGGGTGTCCTCGCCCAGCCGTACCAGTCTGAGAAGGAGCTGTCTCGCGGCCGTACGCGCCGCCGGGTCGAGTCCGGACCAGGCCCGCTCGGCGGTCGCCGCCACGGCTCCCTGGATTCCGCCTGCCGCGCGGTAGCCGGCGAGCGTCAGCCTTCCGGACGTCCGCCGCTGCCAGGTGGCCAGCAGGGCATGGGAGAGGAGCGGCAGCACCCCGGCGTTGTGCGTCCCCCGGGGGCCGTTCCCCCGGGGCCCGTCGGCGCTCACTTCCCGGACGATCAGTTCCGCGAGCCCCGGCTCGAGTTCCAGTCCCACGGCCTTGGCCGGTCCGGTGACCGCCTCCCGCAGCTCTGTGGTGGTCAGCGGCCCGAGCACCATGTGCCGGTGCTGGAGGGCGTCGGCCAGTTCGGGATATCCGAGGCACTGCTCGTAGAAGTCGGCGCGTATGCCGAGGACCACGACCGCGGGGGCCGGCTCACCGGGGCCCGCGGGCGAGCACGCGGCGTGGAGGAGCTGGATGAAGGTATGCCGGTTCGACTCGTCCGAGCAGAGGGTGAACGCCTCCTCGAACTGGTCCACGATGACGACCGCAGGGGAGTCGGAGGATGTCTCGCGCCGCGCCCACGCCGTGACGGCCGCGCCCGCCTCCTGGACGAACCGCGCGGTACTGCCGGGCTCGTTCGCCTCCTTCGTCTCCCGGGCCTCCGTCTCCTCCGCGGCTTCCTTCGCGGCGGAGACGACGTGCGCGAGCTCGGGTATTCGCCGGGTCAGCTCCGCGAGAGGGTCGGCCCCCGGCACGAACTGCAGAACACCCTTGGCCCGGCCGATTCCGTCGCCCAGTGCGCCGTTGTGCAGCGCGGGCACCAGGCCTGCGTTCAGCAGGGACGACTTTCCCGCCCCCGAGGCACCGACGAGCATGACCAGGCCGCCCGTCTTCTCCGCGGCGCGAAGCTGGGCGACGAGTGAGTCCGTGCTGCGCTCCCGGCCGAAGAACCACCGTGCGTCCTGCTGACGGTAGGAGGCCAGGCCCCGGTAAGGGCAGACGCCGGGGACGGCCGGGGCTTCGGCCGGAGGGCGTTCCTCGTCCTCCGCGGACGTCGTGGGGCGGTCGCCGCCGACCGGGTCGGCCACCGCGCGCTCCCAGAGGCGCTGCCACTGGGCCAGGTCGTACAGGCCCTCGGACACCGGCGCGGGCCGGGAGCGCCGTGCTTGGGGTATCAGGACGTTCAGTACCGCTGCGAGAGCGGTGAATTGGGCAGGCACGTTCCTGGCCCGGCGCCAGTCGCTGATCCGCTGAGCGGACACCCGTACGGGCCGCCCTTGTCTGTCGACCCGCTGCAGCCGGACGACCGCCTCGGAGACTCTTTTGAGGGGAGGATCACCGGCCTCCTTGTACAGCAGCGCGAGACGTTCCGCGAAAGCCTCGCGTGCCCCTGAGTCGGAGTTCAAGACCCTCCACTCCTTAACTCCCCCGCACCTGGATATCCGGACCGGAAAACTTACTCTATGCGGCTGACCTGCGGCGAAGTGGTCGGCACGATGTCCGAGCCTCCTCCCTCCGACCCCCGGCTGGCACGCTCATGAAGGCGCGTCAACCGACACGTCAACCAGCCAGTCCACAGCTCAGCGCACGGAGTGACATCCCATGCAACTGCTTGTTTCCGGCCAACGCGCGCTGGAGTCAAGGCACGGTGGCGAGGGCCTCGGTGCGTGAGCCCGGGTCACCCGTGGAGCGGTCCCGTCCGGATCGCCAGGGCGCCGCCCCGGGTTGAGCCGTCCGCGATCCGCACCGTTCAGGAGCGGATCGACACCCCCCATCCGTTCGGCGCCGGTCCCCACGAGGGGAGGGACCGGCGCCGATCGCGTACCCAAGGAGGGGCATCGGCACACCGCCGTGCGGCACGAGGCTTGACCTCAAGTCCACTTGAGGCAAGAGGCTCTGCGCATGACCACGCAGATGGATCACGCAGAGATCAGCATGCTCGTCGACCACTTGTTCAGGGCTCTGGACGAACGGAAGTTCACAGAGGACTGGGCCCGCGACTTCCTTACGGACGACGTACGCATGGAGACCCCGTTGGGGACGTTCCAGGGAACCGAGGCCGTCCATGCGACCGAGGAGGCGCTCGGGCGCTACGCCCGCACTCAGCACATCGCCTCCGGGATCGTCACCGGTGCGGATGCCGCGGCGGAGCGGGCCACCGCCTCGTGGAACGCCCTGATGACCCACGTCCACCATGACGCCACGCTCACGGAGCTCGGCGGTTCGGCCGACCCTCTGTTCACGGTGGGCGGCCGCTTCGAGGCCGGCCTCCGCCGCACCCACGACGGCTGGCGCTTCCACCACGTCGCGGTCCGGCCGATCTGGACCAAGGGACAGCCGCCTCTGGGTGTCGGTGCGCGGTGATGCCGCCCCCCCCGACGCGGACCGGCACACGAACGGGGCGGCGTAACGCCGACGTGGTGTCGGTGTACGCCGCCCTCGGATGGGACGCCTCGCGGGGGTCGCCCTCGCTGTCACGGCGGCTATTCCGGGTCGTTGTTGAACTTCGAGGTCGACCAGAAGTAGCCGAGCACCGTGAGGCCCAGGCACCAGGCGACGGCGAGCCATCCGTTGTCGCCGATCTCGGTGCCGAGAAGCAGGCCGCGCAGGGTCTCGATGGCGGGCGTGAACGGCTGGTACTCGGCGACCGGCTGGAACCAGCCCGGCATCGCGTCGACGGGGACGAAGGCGCTGGACAGGAGCGGCAGCAGGATCAGGGGCATCGCGTTGTTGCTGGCGGCCTCGGCGTTCGGGCTGATCAGGCCCATGCCCACCGCGATCCAGGTGAGCGCCATGGCGAAGAGCACGAGCAGTCCGAACGCCGCGAGCCACTCCAGGACCGTGGCATGGGTCGAACGGAAGCCGATGGCCACGGCGACGGCGCCGACGAGGACCACACTGGTGATCGACTGCAGCACGCTGCCGATGACGTGTCCGATGATCACGGACCCGCGATGGATCGCCATCGTACGGAAGCGGGCGATGATGCCCTCGGTCATGTCGTTGGAGACGGAGACCGCGGTCCCGACCACGGTGCTGCCGATGGTCATCAGCAAGAGGCCCGGGACGATATAGGCGATGTACTTGGAGCGGTCCGGACCGCCGCCGCCGATGCCCGCGCTCATGGTGTCGCCGAAGATGTAGACGAAGAGCAGCAGCAGCATGATCGGGGTGAGCAGCAGGTTCAGCGTGAGGGACGGATAGCGCCGGGCGTGCAGGAGGTTGCGGCGCAGCATCGTGGAGGAGTCGCGCAGGGCGTGGGAGAGGGAACTCATCGGGCGGTCTCCTTGGGCTGGCTGGGGATGTCGGCGCCACCGGTCAGGGCGAAGAAGACGTCGTCGAGGTCGGGGGTGTGCACGGTCAGCTCGTCGGCCTCGATGCCGGCCGAGTCCAGCCAGTCGAGGAGGGAGCGCATCTCGCGCTGGCTGCCGTCGCTCGGGACCTGCAGCGAGAGGGATTCGTCGTCCCGGGAGGCTTCGTGCAGGGTGGAGGCGGCGCTCCGGTACGCGGCAGGGTCGCTGAAACGGAGCCGGACGTGCCCGCCGGGGATGAGCCGCTTCAGCTCCTCGGCGGTTCCCTGCGCGGCGATCTTGCCGTCGTTGAGCACGGCGATGCGGTCGGCGAGTTCGTCGGCCTCCTCCAGGTACTGGGTGGTGAGGAAGACGGTGACGCCGCCCGTGACGAGTTCACGGATGATCTGCCACATGTTGTGGCGGGAGCGCGGGTCGAGGCCGGTGGTCGGCTCGTCGAGGAAGATGATCCGCGGGTTGCCGACCAGGGTCATGGCGATGTCGAGGCGGCGCTTCATGCCGCCGGAGTAGGTGGAGGCGGGCTTCTTCGCCGCCTCGGTGAGGTCGAAGCGCTCCAGCAACTCGGCCGCGGCCTGCCGTCCCTCGCGCCTGGAGAGGTGGTGCAGGTCCGCCATGAGGAGCATGTTCTCCTCGCCGGTGATCAGGCTGTCGACAGCGGAGAACTGTCCGGTGACGCCGATCGCGGCGCGTACGGCCCCCGGATCGGTGGCGAGGTCGTGGCCGCCGACCCGGATCCGGCCGCCGGCGGGGTCGGGGGAGATGAGGGTGGAGAGGATCTTGACGGCGGTCGTCTTGCCGGCGCCGTTGGGGCCGAGCAGGGAGAAGATCGTTCCTTCCGGGACGGCCAGGTCGACGCCGTCGAGGACGGTCTTGTCGCCGTAGGACTTGCGCAGCCCGTGCGCCGCGATGGCCAAGTCGGTCATGAGAGGTGCTCCTCTTGCAGGTTGCAGGCTGCGGGTTTACAGGCTTCGGGCGGTGATGTCGCCGTAGGCGGTGGTCGCGTGGATGCTGAGGGCGGCGCCGCCGTCGGTGTTCTTGAGCGCGTTGTGGATCCGGCCGTGGGCCGTGCCGGCGTCCAGGGAGGCGGAGGCCCCGTGTGCTGCGCCGACCGAGATCGTGCCGTGCTGGGTGAGCAGGGTGACCGTGCCGCGTACGGCCTCGGTGATGTGGATGTCGCCCTTTTGGGTGCTGATCTTCGCGGGGCCGTCCAGGCGGCCGATCGAGACATCGCCGGCGAGGACGGTGAGGCGGGCGCTCGCGGCCTCGTCGAGGGTGACCGTGCCCTGCGCACCCTCGAAGATGACGTCGCCGAGCCGTCCGGCGCCGCGGAACTCGGCGCTGGCCGCTTTCGCCTCGATGCGGGAGCCGACGGGCAGTTGGACCTTCACCTCTATGAATCCGGAAGTGCCGAGGATCCGGTTCTTCGCCTCCGGGGCGTCGATCCGCAGAACGCCGTCGCCGTAGCTGACCTCGGTCCGCTGCGCCGCCTTCACGTCTCGGCTCTTCGAGGCGTCCGCGGGCAGGATCTCGACCGTGGTGTCGGCCCGGTCGGCGGCGATGAACCGGATGCGTCCCGCGGGGATGTCGAGGACGGCCGAGACCGGGGCGGGGGTGTCGAACTTCTGCATCGTGCTCTCCTTCTCCTGCATTGCGCGCTCCTCGCGCCCGCTGTTTCTGACTTCGGAAACGCTACGTTGCGTTCATGGATCCGGCAATACGGTCGTTGCGCATGACCGGTATCGATGCAGCTGAGAGCGGGTAAATCGTTGCAATGGCTCTCGACGGTAATGCAACAATGATGCGTCGCCGTTGCAATGAAGCAAGAGTGAACGCTATATTGGAGTCACCACGGACCATGAAGGAGACCGCGATGCCGGGAGGCAGGCTCACCCAGCAGGAACGCCAGCAGATCGCGCTGGGACTGGCCGACGGCCTCGCCTACGCAGAGATCGCCAGACGCCTCGACCGCCCGACCTCGACCATCACACGCGAGGTCATGCGCAACGGCGGCCCCACCGCCTATCGCGCCGACCTCGCCCACCGCGCCACCGAACACCGGGCCCACCGGCGCAGGCAGGCCGCGCCCCGAGGGGCCGACGCGTTCCCACAGGCCCACGGACGTGATGCCGAGGCCGTGCGTGAGTACGAGGAGACGCTGACCACCGTCCTCATGCAATCGGGCACGCCCAAGATGATGGCCCGGGTGCTGGCCTGCCTGGTGATCAGCGACGCGGGCAGCCTCACCGCGTCCGAACTCGTCCAGCGCCTCCAGGTCAGCCCGGCGTCCATCTCCAAAGCGGTCGCGTTCCTCGACAGCCAGGGCCTCGTCCGCCGGGAACGCGACGAACGCCGCCGCGAACGCTACGTCGTCGACGACGACGTCTGGTACCAGTCCATGATGGCCAGCGCCCGCGGCACCATCCAAGTAGCCGAAACCGCCAGACAGGGCGTCAGCGTCCTCGGCCCCGACACCCCGGCCGCGGCTCGCCTCGAGAACATCGCCCGCTTCCTCGACTTCATCTCCGAGAGCATGGCCCGCGCCGCGGACCAGGCCCGCGAAGTTCTCCACACGAAGCCCGAAACGACCTCGGGAGGCACTCCCGAGCCCAGTTCAGATCGCTGACGGGGAGCGAGTCCGCCTCTTGTGACTCCGAGGCCCGGCCAGGCGGGCGGTGAGTGCATCGCGGGACCGACGGAGTGCTCATGGGCGGGACAAGCGCCTCAAGCCGACCCGAGGCCATCGTGGAACGTGACCGGGCCAGACCGGAATGAACAGGCTGAGAAGCTGTTGCCCTTCCGAACGCAAGCGGCTCGCGTCGAACGGGAAGCCACGACCGGAACGAACAACGCCGTCCAATTCCTGGCGCTCCTACACGCCGTGAGGAAAACATGGAAAGCAATCGCGTTGGCAGCGGCGGTGGCTGCCCTGGGCACGACCGGGATGGCCCAGGCGGCCACTCCGTGCACCGGTCTCGGGCACGGGTACCACAACGGTGACGTGAAGATCAGCGTGAGCCGGAACGCCGACGGTGACTTCGTGCTGGTGGATCCCGAGCGCGGCGGTCTACAGGTGCGCAACCTGGCCAATGACTACCTCCAGGGCTGGGACCAGGGCAGACCGTCCTCCGACAGCGACAACGTCTGGGGGAACGGAACCAAGGACGACCGGCAGACCGGCGACGTGGACGCCTACTACGCGGCCGCGCAGACCTGGGACTACTTCCTGAAGAAGCACGGGCGGCGCGGCATCAACGACGACGGGGTGGGACCCCGGGTGTTCACCGACGTGGGCCCGGCCGACGAAGGTGAACCCTACGGCCAGTACGACTCGGAGTGCGGCTGCATGCTCCTGGGCTCGGCGGCAGGTGACAGCGCCGCACTGGGCACCCTCGACGTGGTGGCGCACGAGATGACCCACGGAATCACCGGCATGACCGCGGGCCTGGTCACGCACGGCGAGGCCGGTGGCTTGAACGAGTCCACGAGCGACATCTTCGGCACGCTGGTGGAGTTCTCGGCGAACAACGCCAAGGACCGGCCGGACTACACCATCGGTGAGGGCGTGTCCGGCAAACCCATGCGGTACATGGACGATCCCACCAAGGACGGGGTGTCCCTGGGGTGCTGGACGCCGGGTCTCGGAGAGAGGGACAATCACGAGCTCGCCGGGATCAGCAACAAGTTCTTCTACCAGCTGGCCGTCGGCAGCGGGAAGTCCAAGTGGGGGGACAGCCCGACCTGCGGTGGAGCACCCGCGGTCACCGGCATCGGCAACGACAAGGCCGGGAAGATCTGGTATCGCGCGCTGACCCGCTACCTGGTGCCCAACTCCAACTTCTCCGGTGCTCGCGCCGCGACCCTGAGTGCCGCGGCCGACCTCTACGGCAAGCAGAGCACCGAAGCCGAGACCGTCGCCGCGGCATGGCTCGCGGTCGGGGTCGACGGCAGTGACCCGGTACCCCCGGCGCCGCAGGTCCCGACGTTGAAGTTCATCACCACCCAGCGCAGCACGGTCGGCGCGGAGATCCGGCTGCGGCTGCAGGCACCCGACCCGCAGCGTCAGCGCGTCACGTTCACCGCCACCGGCTTGCCCCCTGGGCTGACTCTGAACAAGACCACCGGTGTGGTGACCGGCCGGCCCACCCAGCAGGGCACCTTCGCGGTCACGTTCACCGTGGCCGACACCGATGGCAACGCCTCGAACCGTCAGATGAGCTGGGAGGTCGTGCCCCGGTGAGGCCTTTGCGGTTGTGAGCGGCGATCGACGAACGGAGGGTCGGCCCAGGGCCGCAATGGGGTGAACATTGCCTGCCGCGGCACCAGTGATCACAACCGCTTCGGGAACGAGAGCAGGGCCTCTTGGCAGTTCGGAGGACGACTCCGGCAACTCATGCTCCAAGAGGCCCTGTTGTCGTAGTTGTACGTCACTGCGGAGGCCCCTTCCGCTGCCGCGCGGCAGCCAGTGTCGCCAGAGGCGTGAAAGCCGCGGGCCAGTTCTGTGAAGTCGCCCAACTCCGCGGCAGAGCAAGGCCGGAACACAACCGAACCTTTGCCTTCGACAGTCCCTCCCGCCCCACCTGATGTGTCACGCTCGCAAAGAAGGCCACCGGGGGGAGGGCGATATGTCCGAGTCGCTGCTCAAGATGACCGCCGAGGACCTGACGGCCCTCGCGGGTCAGATGAGCGAGGCCGAGGGTCTGCTGGAGACCCTGGGCGCCGGCTGACGGCGCTCGGGGACGCCGCCGAGGCGTGCTGGCGCAGTGAAGCCGCCGAGGAATACCACAGCATCCACCGCAGGGTCACCGGCGACACCAGTACGGTCCGGCAGACGCTGGCCTTCGTCCGGGAGGCGGTCGAACTGAGCCGGGACGGCTTCAGCGCGCAGGACCTGGAGACCCTGGACAACTTCCGCAAGCTGCACATCGACCCGTCGGCGGCACCCCCCGCGGACGCCCCGCGCAGCCGGTTGGACGACTTGTAGGACACACGAGGCGCCGCCCCCGTGCGCGCGGGGCCGGTGGCCGGTACGCGCGATCCACGGCACTACAGGCGGTAGGGGCCGCCGGAACGGGGAGGCACGAGCGATGACATCACGTCTGACGGTGGAACTGGCGGCGCTGTCGGAACTGTCGGGTGCGCTGGCCGGGCATGGCGACGACCTGGAAGACCTGCTGACGAAGCTGGACGCGGGCATGAAGCGCTTCGAGAAGTCCTGGGAAGGCGCGGCGCGCGAGCGCTTCGGCGTGGTCTTCGCCCGGTGGCGGGAGGCATCGGCCGACCTGCACGGCATGCTGCGGGACATGCACCACGTGACGCACACCGCGCACGGCAACTACCACGCCACGGAGAAGGCGAACCGGCAGATCTGGGGCGGCCGGTGAGCTCGGACGAGCCGACCGGCCCGATCGACGTCACGCCGTCGGACCTGAACGAGGCGGCGACGACCTTCGCCGGTGGCCAGACTCGGCTCGACGGCATCGCCGACGCCCTCGGCAACGCACTGCGGACGGCGGCCGGCATGGCCGGCGACGACAAGTACGGCAAGCAGTTCGCCAAGAGCTACGACCCGGCGGTCAAGGCACTGTTCCGGACGCTGTCCGCGGCGGTGCGGGCAATCGGCCAGTCCGCGGACGGGCTGGTGCGCACGGCGAACAATTACCTCAAGGCCGACCACCACTCCAACCCCCGGGCGGGCAAGGGCGCCCCGAAGCTCTTCCCGTGGCCGATGGTCATCGACGACGTCATGTACCCCGAGCCGCCGTCGGCGGTCGGAGGTGGCAGCAATCACTGGCCGCCGCCGATCGACAAGTACTGGGCCGACGGCCACCAGGACAAGCTGCGCAACGCCGCGACCGCCTTCCGCGCCGCGGCGACCGACATCAACAGCCTGGGGACGAGCCTGCACCTTCAGGTGCAGGCCATCACCGACGTCAACAGCAGCGGCGCGATCATCGCGATGGCCGGCTTCTGGGGCAAGATCTGGCACAGCTCCGACCCGGGCGGCATGGCGCCGCTTTCCACCGCGCATCTGGCGTGCACCAAGCTGCCCCGGTGTGCGAGAAGTTCGCCCACGCCATCGACCAGGCGCACAGCGAGTTCGAGCACAAGGTCAGCGAGGCGGGCATCGCGATCGGCCTCACCACCGCGGTCGGCGTGCTCGGGACGCTCTTCACCCTCGGCGGCTCCGACGCCGGAGCCGTGGCCCTGGACGCGGGCGAAGCAGCGGCGCTGTTCGCCTCGGTCGACGGCATTCTGGACGCCGCGATGGCCGACTACGCCGCCGAGGGCGTCGCGGAGTTGGAGACGGTACTCGCCTCCGCCGCCGAGGACGTGCCCGAGGTCGAGGCGGTTGACGCCGAGACGACCGAAGTCAGTCAGGCGCTGGACCGCGAGATGGCCACCACCGAGGCGCGCAGCGGCGGCGGGGGCCGCGGAGGAGGCGGTGGGGGCGGCAAGCCCCCGACGGGCGGCGGCGAACCGCCGCCGGAGGAGCCGCAGGGCGGCGGCACCGGCGGCCGGGACGTGCACGGCGCGAACCGGGTGGGCCAGCGCGGGGTGGACGTCGACCACGTGTGGCAGAACGGCGATCTGTACATCCAGGAGGACGGCCAGATGGTGCGCGTCCTGGACAACGGCAACGGTACGTACGATGTCGTCGTCCGCGACCCGGCCAACCCCAGCGGGGGGCCGACCACGGTGCTCAAGGACGCCACCGAGCGGTATGTCCAGAACAAGATCGAGAGTGGGAAGTGGTCATGAGTGCTGTGGACGGCGGCCCGGAGCCGCTGCGCGTGTCCCAGCGGTTGCGCTGCTGCATCTGCGGTGACGAGACGACGGACGCCGAGGACTATGTGCTGCTGACGCTGACCGCCGAGGACACGGACGCACAGCAGGCACTGGGCGTCCACGCCGAACACCTGAACCAGGTGCTGGCGCCGGGCTTCAGCGTGGAGGTCCACCTGATGTAGTCCCCGGACCGTACGGTGAGGGCTGGTCTGACGGTCGGCCGATTGGCTGCCGTCCCGGCGCGGGCGGCCACCCCCGCGCCCAACGCCTACGTCACCGATCAGCAGTCGAACACGGTGTCCGGCAAGCGCGACGCCGGCCACGGCGCGCCCAGGAAACAGCAGCCACACCACGACTGACGACCCGCCAGGGACAGAACGCACGTCAGGAACACCAGGCGGAAGAAGGAGCCGGACGCTGTGACGGAGCCGACCTGGCTGAAGGTGCTGGAGGCCATCACCGGTCCAGGAACAAATCAGGGGCACCCACTAGTCACTAGTAGATTGTCGCGGCTTAATTTTGCTGTGTGGTTGGGTAGAGGTGGCGCAGTTTCACGCGTGCGTCGTCGGTGGTGAAGTGCCAGTCGACTTGGCGCTGGTTGT
>NZ_JBEYVV010000052.1:0-26807 GCF_040644155.1 Streptomyces sp. NPDC047022
GGCGAGGTCATCAAGACGGTGCCCGAGTCGAAGATCGTGGAGACCCTCATCGAGGAGGCGATGAAGATCGCCGAACAGATGGAGAAGGACGGCGTCGGGTCAGGAGAGCCCGCCGTCACCGTGAGCTGAACAGCACGGATCGAGAGGGGGCCCGAGCGTGACGATTCTGGAGAGCATCAGGGGACCACGTGACCTGAAGGCGCTGTCCGGGGCGGAACTGAGGCAACTGGCCGAGGAGATCAGGGAGTTCCTGGTCCAGGCGGTCGCGAGGACGGGCGGTCACCTGGGGCCCAATCTGGGGGTGGTGGAACTGTCCATCGCGCTCCACCGGGCCTTCGAGTCACCGGTCGACCGCATCCTGTGGGACACAGGCCATCAGAGCTATGTGCACAAGCTCCTGACGGGACGTCAGGATTTTTCCAAGCTGCGCGGCAAGGGGGGCCTGTCCGGCTATCCGTCCCGTGAGGAGTCCGAGCACGACATCATCGAGAACAGCCACGCCTCCACCGCGCTCGGCTGGGCCGACGGGCTCGCCAAGGCCCGCCAGGTGCAGGGGGAGAGGGGGCATGTCGTCGCGGTCATCGGCGACGGTGCCCTCACCGGCGGCATGGCCTGGGAGGCGCTCAACAACATCGCCGCCGCCAAGGACCGCCCGCTGATCATCGTCGTCAACGACAACGAACGCTCCTACGCGCCGACCATAGGCGGCCTCGCCAACCACCTGGCCACCCTGCGTACCACCGACGGCTACGAGAAGGTCCTCGCCTGGGGGAAGCAGGTGCTCCAGCGGACCCCCGTCGTCGGCACCACCGTCTACGAGGCGCTGCACGGCGCGAAGAAGGGGTTCAAGGACGCGTTCGCACCGCAGGGGCTGTTCGAGGATCTGGGCCTGAAGTACGTCGGCCCCATCGACGGTCATGACGTCCGGGCCGTCGAGTCGGCGCTGCGCCGCGCGAAGCGCTTCCACGGTCCGGTCCTCATCCACTGCCTCACGGAGAAGGGCCGCGGCTACGAGCCCGCGCTCGCCCATGAGGAGGACCACTTCCACACCGTCGGCGTGATGGACCCGCTCACCTGCGAGCCGCTCGCCCCCTCGGGCGGCCCCTCGTGGACCTCGGTGTTCGGGGACGAGATCGCCCGCATCGGCGAGGAGCGCGAGGACGTCGTGGCGATCACGGCGGCCATGCTGCACCCCGTGGGGCTGGCCAGGTTCGCGGAGCGGTTCCCCGACCGGGTGTGGGACGTCGGGATCGCCGAGCAGCACGCGACCGTCTCCGCGGCGGGTCTCGCGACCGGGGGACTGCACCCCGTTGTCGCCGTCTACGCCACCTTCCTCAACCGCGCGTTCGACCAGCTGCTCATGGACGTCGCCCTGCACCGCTGCGGGGTCACCTTCGTGCTGGACCGGGCCGGGGTCACGGGCGTGGACGGTCCCTCGCACAACGGCATGTGGGACATGTCTGTCCTCCAGGTGGTCCCGGGTCTGAGGATCGCCGCACCGCGCGACGCCGACCAGCTGCGGGCCCAGCTGCGGGAAGCGGTCGCGGTGGACGACGCGCCGACCCTGATCCGCTTCCCGAAGGCGTCCGTGGGCCCGGCGCTCCCGGCGGTGGACCGCGTGGGCGGCCTTGACGTGCTGCACCGCGCGCAGCGACCCGAGGTGCTGCTGGTCGCCGTCGGCGTCATGGCCCCTGTCTGCCTCCAGGCGGCGGAGCTGCTTCAGTCGCGCGGCATCGGATGCACGGTCGTCGACCCGCGCTGGGTCAAGCCCGTCGACCCCGCGCTGCCGCCTCTGGCGGCCGAGCACCGGCTGGTCGCGGTCGTGGAGGACAACAGCAGGTCCGCCGGCGTCGGTTCCGCGGTCGCGCTGGCGCTGGGCGACGCCGATGTCGACGTGCCCGTACGGCGGTTCGGGATCCCGGAGCAGTTCCTCGCACACGCCAAGCGGGACGAGGTGCTCGCCGATATCGGGCTGACGCCCGTCGAGGTCGCGGGGCGGATCGGCGCGTGCCTGGCCGCCAAGGACGAGCTGTCCAAGGAGAACACGGAATGACCATCCCCTCCGGGAACCGGGAGTTCGACCTCGCCGCGCTCCTGGCCGAGCGCGGTGCCGAACGCTACGAGCTGCACGCCAGATACCTCAACCACCAGCTCCCGCGCATGCTGCACACCATCGGCTTCGACAAGGTCTACGAGCGGGCCGAGGGCGCGCACTTCTGGGACGCGGACGGCAACGACTACCTGGACATGCTCGCCGGGTTCGGGGTGATGGGCCTGGGCCGCCACCACCCCGTCGTACGGCGGGCGCTGCACGACGTGCTGGACGCCCAGCTCGCCGACCTCACCCGCTTCGACTGCCAGCCGCTGCCCGGACTGCTGGCGGAGAAGCTGCTGACCCACAGCCCGCACCTGGACCGGGTCTTCTTCGGCAACAGCGGCACGGAGGCGGTCGAGACCGCTTTGAAGTTCGCCCGGTACGCCACCGGGAAGCCCCGCGTCCTGTACTGCGAGCACGCCTTCCACGGCCTGACCACCGGCTCGCTCTCGGTCAACGGCGAACGCGGCTTCCGCGACGGCTTCGCCCCGCTGCTGCCGGACACGGCGGTACCGCTCGGCGACCTCGACGCCCTGGCCCGCGAACTGAGGAAGGGGGACGTGGCGGCCCTTGTGGTCGAGCCCATCCAGGGCAAGGGCGTCCACGAGGCGCCGCCCGGGTATCTGCTCGCCGCCCAGGAGCTGCTCCACCGGCACAAGGCCCTGCTGATCGCGGACGAGGTGCAGACCGGCCTCGGCCGCACCGGGGACTTCTACGCCTACCAGCACGAGAGCGGTGTGGAGCCGGACCTGGTGTGCGTGGCAAAGGCCCTCTCAGGCGGCTATGTGCCCGTCGGGGCCACCCTCGGCAAGGAGTGGATCTTCAAGAAGGTCTACTCCTCCATGGATCGCGTGCTCGTGCACTCCGCGAGCTTCGGGTCCAACGCCCAGGCGATGGCGGCCGGGCTCGCCGTCCTGTCCGTGATGGAGAACGAGCAGACCGTCGCGAACGTCCGCACCGTCGGGGAGCAGCTGAAATCCCGCCTCGCGGCGCTCGTCGACAAGTACGAGCTGATCGGCGCCGTACGCGGCCGGGGCCTGATGATCGGTATCGAGTTCGGCAGGCCCAGCTCGCTGAAGCTGCGCGGCCGGTGGACCATGCTCCAGACGGCCCGCAAGGGCCTTTTCGCCCAGATGGTCGTCGTCCCGCTGCTGCAACGCCACCGCATCCTCACCCAGGTCTCCGGCGACCATCTGGAGGTCATCAAACTGATCCCGCCCCTGATCCTCACCCCCGCGGACGTGGACCGCTTCCTCGAAGCCTTCACGGCGGTGATGGACGACGCCCACGGCGGCGGGCTGATGTGGGATTTCGGCAAGACCTTGATCAAACAGGCGGTCTCGAACCGCTAGCGGAAAACCGGGTACCGGCTCGGCTTGCCTCTCAGGCAATAGATTTGCCGTAGAGGCAAGCCTGCGGCTGAATAGAGGGCATGAGCTCTCCAGAGACCGAGCCCGGTGAGAACCTCACCGCCGTCGCCCCGCAGCTACGCACCCTGCGCCGCCGAGCCTCGCTCACCCTGGAGGCTGCGGCCCGCGCCGCCGGACTCTCCCCCGCGCACCTGTCGCGGCTGGAGACCGGTCAGCGCCAGCCCTCGCTGCCGATGCTGCTCGCGCTCGCCCGTATCTACGGTACGACGGTATCCGAACTTCTCGGCGAGACCGTGGCCGACCGGGACGCGATCGTCCGCGCCAGCGAGATGGAGCCGACCCGTGCGGGCGGCTGGACGTACTGGCAGGCCGGCGCGCCGGCCCGCGGTATGCAGGCCCTCCGCGTCCATGTCCCGTACGGCACCCAGGGCGACATCGTCCGCGTCCACCCCGGCGAGGAGTGGCTGTATGTCATCACCGGCCGACTCCTGCTGCGTCTCGGCGACGCCGCCCATGTGCTCGGGCCGGGAGACAGCGCGCACTTCGACTCGCTGACCCCGCACCGCCTCGCTGCCGCCGATCAGGACGGCACCGACCTGCTGTTCGTCCACACCCTGTTGCAGAGCCCGACCGCCACGCTCTGCCTCGGCCCCACCCCAGGAGAAACGCCATGACCGAGCAACCGGAGACCGGCCCCCAGCGCAGGGTGATGGAGGAGAAGTTCCCCCGCGCCCTGTGGGTCCGCCTGATCATCTACATCGCCGCGGGCCACCTCTTCGCCGCCTTCATCTACCTGCTGTTCTCGGTGGGCGCGAAGTAGGAGCCCCCGGCCCCGCAGCCGGGAGCGGAAGCGCGAGCCGGACCGCTCAGTCCAGCAGCCGCTCGCGCAGCCGCTCCCGCAGCTCAGGAGTGAGCCCGAGGCCCTCCGAGAGATAGGCGTCGACACCGCCCCAGGTCTCCTCGATGGTCTCGAACGCCGCATCGAGATACTCGGCGCGCGCGTCGAAGAGCGGGCTCAGCAGTTCCATCACCTCGGGGGAGTACGCGTCGCCCGACGAGCCGCCCCGGTGCACCCGGTAGCGGCGGTGCCTGGCGTTGGACTCCAGGTAGTCCGCGAGGATGGCCTCCCGCTCCACCCCGAGGGCCAGGAGCGTCACCGCGATCGACAGACCGGCGCGGTCCTTGCCCGCGGCGCAGTGCATCAGCGCGGGCACGCTGTCCTCGGTCAGCGCCCTCAGCACCTGGGAGTGCTCGGCTGTGCGCTGCTTGATGATCGAGCGGTACGAGGCGATCATGCGGTTCGCTGCCTTGCCGTCGTCCAGCAGCGCACGCAGCTGCTCCAGATCGCCGTCGCGGACCATCTTCCAGAACTCGGCGCCGTCCGCCGGGTCGGACAGCGGAAGATTGACGTTGCGTACGCCCGGCAGCTCGACGTCCGGCCCTTCCAGCTTCTGGTCCGCCGCGTTGCGGAAGTCGAAGACAGTGTGGAGTCCGAGGGAGGAGAGGAAGGCCGCGTCCTTCTCCGTCGCGTGCGCGAGGTGGCCGCTGCGGAAGAGCACTCCGTGCCGCACCCGCCTCCCGTCCACGGTGGGCAGACCCCCGACGTCACGGAAGTTGCGCACCCCGGCCAGCTCCGGCTCGGTAGACGGGACCTGCTGCGTCACGAGGGCTCCTCCCATCCGTCCGCCGGCGCTGCTCGCCGACGGGCCGCGGTCCGACGATACGACACACGTCCATCGGGCAGTCATCCGAGGGCTCAACAGCGCTGATCAGGGGGTTATTCCAGATCGGGCCGCATTCGGCCAGTGGTCTATCTCACCGTCCGTCAACCCCCTATTACGGTCGCGTAGCTCACATCGGAAGGGGAATGATGGTCCGACGTGGCAGACGATTCGAAGAATGACAGCAGATCAGTGATCGGGTCGTACGTGGCGGTGGGGGACAGCTTCACCGAGGGCGTCGGCGATCCCGGCCCCGACGGACGGTTCGTCGGCTGGGCCGACCGGTTCGCGGTACTCCTGGCCGACCGACGGCCCGAGGGCGACTTCTCGTACACGAACCTCGCCGTACGCGGCAAACTCCTCGACCAGATCGTGGCGGACCAGCTCCCCAAGGCTCTCGAACTCGCCCCGGACCTTGTGTCCTTCTGCGCGGGCGGCAACGACATCATCCGGCCCGGCACCGACCCCGACGAGGTGGCCGAGCGCTTCGAGCGCGCCGTCGCCGAGCTCACCTCCGCCGTCGGCACCGTCATGGTGACGACCGGCTTCGACACCCGCGGCGTCCCGGTGTTCAAGCACCTTCGCGGAAAGATCGCCACGTACAACGGCCATGTCCGGGCGATCGCCGACCGCTACGGCTGCCCGGTCCTCGACCTGTGGTCGCTCAAGTCCGTCCAGGACCGGCGCGCCTGGGACGAGGACCGGCTCCACCTGTCACCCGAGGGACACACGCGAGTCGCCCTGCGGGCGGGCCAGGTGCTCGGCTACGAGGTCCCGGCCGAACCGGACCAGCCGTGGCCGCCGCTGCCGCCGCGCGGCACACTCGAAGTGCGGCGCGACGACATCCACTGGGCGCGGGAGCACCTGGTTCCGTGGATCGGGCGCCGGCTGCGCGGCGAGTCCTCCGGTGACAGCGTCGTCGCCAAGGGGGCTCTGTCGCCGGACGACATCAAGATGCGGATCACGCAAGCGGTCTGATCCACCGGACCGTCCCACCGGGCACGGCCCGGGCCATGCGCCCGGGCAGCTCGGCCCTTCAGGGCCCGACGCGCAGGACGTCAGATCCTGGACGCGGTCAACGCCGAGCGCTCCAGACCGAGTTCGCGGGCGAGCGCCTCGTCCACCCACTCCCGTGCCCGTGCCCGCGACACCGTGCCCTCGTACGCCGTCATCTGCACGGCGAGCCCGTCGAGCAGCGCCGTCAGCCGCAGCGCGGTGCCCGCCGGGTCGGGGCAGCGGAACTCACCCGCGGCGATGCCCTCCGCCAGCACCTCGGTGATCGCGGCCTTCCACTGCCGGTCGAGGTCCCGGGCGACCTCCCGCAGCGCGGGCTCGCGCAGCGCCGCCGCCCAGCCTTCGATCCACAGCCGCCAGCCCTTGGCCTGCCCGGTCGGCGCGTACCAGCGCACCGCGCTCCGCAGCCGGCGCAGCGCCGTCGTGCGGCGGGAGAGCAGCCGCCGCAGACGCGCCAGATCGTCCTCGGCGGCGTACGCGAACGCCGCCGACACCAGCTGTTCCTTCGTCGAGAAGTGATACAGCACCAGCGCGTTGCTCACTCCGAGCTCCGCGGCCACATCGGCGATCCGCACCGCCGCCACGCCCCGCGCCTCGATCTGCCCGACGGCGGCCCGCAGCATGTCCTCTCGTCGCTGGGCCACGCTCAACCGCACCCTTGTCACGGCGCACACCCTACGTCACCGGTACCAGCCGAACCGCTCGGCGATCACCGGCAGGCGCTCCGCCACCACCGCGTGCGCGGCCGTCCGCGGACTCGTCCCTTCGGCGTCCGAGCGGTCCAGCACCAGGTCCACCAGCGCCCGCATGGAGCGCCGTGTGTACGCGAACGCCTCGTCCGCGTCGGCCCCGATGTCGCCGAACAGGGTCCACCACCACCAGGCGTTCGTACTGGAGTTGACGACCACGTCCGGCAGTACGGTCACCCCGCGTGCGGCGAGCAGTGCCTCGGCGGCGGGGAGCACCGGCATGTTGGCGGCCTCCACGATCCACCGGGCCCGTATCCGCGCCTGGTTGGCCGTGTCGACCGCGTACGAGACCGCCGCCGGCACCAGCACCTCGGCCTCGGCCGCGAGCCAGGCGTCGCCCGGCAGCGCGCGGTCGCCGGGGCCCAGCGCGCGTCGGTCGACGGTCCCGTGGGTGTCGCGCGCGGCGAGCAGCCGCTCGACGTCGAGGCCGTCCGGGTTGGCGATGGTGCCCTCGACATCGGCGACCGCGACGACCGGGAGCCCGGCGCGGGCCAGGAAGCGCGCCGTGGCCCCACCCATGGTGCCCAGCCCCTGCACGGCGACGCGAGTCCCCGTATATGGCACCCGGGCCCGGTCCAGGGCCGTCAGCACGGCCTCGGCGACGCCGCACCCGCCGACCAGCGCGTCCAGGCCGATCCCGTCCACCTCCACGGTGAACGCGTCCGCGAGCCGCTTGCGGGCCGCCGTCTCGTCCTCGAGGAGCGGGTACACGGCCTGCACGGACGAGACCAGTCCCGCCTCGGCCGCCGCCCGGTCGACCATGTCCTGGGTCAGCCCCAGGTCCTCACCGGTGGTCCAGACGGTCTCGATGTACGGCCTCATGGCGCGCAGGTAGCGCACGAGGACGCCATAAGCCTCGGGAGCCCGCGGATCGCAGTCGATGCCGCCCTTGGCGCCGCCCAGCGGGACGTAGCGGGCCCCGGGGTCGTAGTGCAGCGCCTCCTTCATGGTCATGCCGCGCGCAAGCCCGGCCACCTCGTCCGGCGTGCAGCCGGGCCGCATCCGCAGTCCGCCGCTGGCGACACCCCTCACCAGCCGGTCGACCACGAGATAGCCTCGCCGGCCGGTGAGGTGATCGGTCCAGGCGAGCGTGAGGAGGGGGGCGTCAAGATCGGAGGTCATGGGCACACTGTACTGAACAGTCAGTCAGTTGTTTCCCAGGCCAGGTGTCCGATTGCCGCGGGCCGCGTGCCCGCCCGGTGACCGCCCTGACACCCCGTGCGTCCGACGCGGTCACAGACGCCACTCATAATGGAAGACCTGACCGATTCCACTGGAGGTCCCGTGACCGGTTCCCGTTCCCTGAGCTCCGGGCTCCGCGCGCTACGGCCCCTCGCCTTCGGCGCGGATCCGAGTGGGGAGCGCCTGGCCCGTATCCGCAGATCGCCGCATTTCGCGGACGGCGCCTTCGTGAATCCGGAAGGCACCCGCACCCGCCCCTCCGGCGGCTCCGCGCTGGAGCTCGCGAAGGTGTTCTTCCGCAAGGAGTCCCGGGTCCGCCGCGCGCCCTCCGGCACCCTGCCGGTGCATCCGACCACCTACGCCGACCTGGCCCGGCCCCCGGCCGACGGGCTGCGGCTGACCTGGATGGGGCACTCCAGCGTGCTCGCCGAGATCGACGGGCACCGGGTCCTGTTCGACCCGGTCTGGGGAGAGCGCTGCTCCCCGTTCGACTTCGTCGGCCCCAAGCGGCTGCATCCGGTGCCCCTGCCGCTCGCCGCGCTCGGCCCGGTCGATGTCGTGGTCATCTCCCACGACCACTACGACCACCTCGACCTGCCCACCATCAAGGCCCTGGCCGGTAGCGACACCGTGTTCGCGATACCCCTCGGCGTGGGCGCCCATCTGGAGCGCTGGGGCGTCTCGCCGCACCGGCTGCGCGAGCTGGACTGGCACGAGTCGACGAAGATCGGCGGCATCACCCTCACGGCGACCCCGGCGCGCCATTTCTGCGGACGCGCCCTGCGCAACGCTCAGCACACGCTGTGGGCGTCGTGGTCGGTGGCCGGCGACGCCCACCGCATCTACCACAGCGGCGACACCGGCTATTTCGAGGGCTTCAAGGACATCGGCGCGGAGCACGGCCCGTTCGACGCCACGATGATCCAGATCGGGGCCTATTCCGAGTACTGGCCCGACATCCACATGACTCCCGAAGAGGGCATGCGCGCCCACCTCGACCTTCAGGGCGGCCGGCCGCAGGGCGTGATGCTGCCGATCCACTGGGCGACCTTCAACCTCGCGCCCCACGCCTGGGCGGAGCCCGGTGAGTGGACGAAGGACGCGGCTGAGGAAGCCGGGCAGAAGGTGGCCCTTCCGCGGCCCGGGCAGCCCTTCGAGCCCGCGGGGGAGCTTCCCGTGGATCCGTGGTGGCGCGCGGTCTCCCACCCGATCGAGACGCCCTGGCGTCCCTCGAGGGCGCGGCGTGCGGCAGTGGAGCCGGCACGCGTCAGTGAAGGCGACCTGGTGACCGACTGACGGCCGAGGACGGGTCTTTCACGGTCCGGCCTCTTGCGTGGTGCGGCCCCGGAGGCGGGCACGATGCTCTCCGGGGCCGCGCTGCCGCCCGCTCCTGGCCCCCCAAGGACCAGAGGGCGGGGCTGAGGCCCGGGAAGGAGGCGAGAGGACCCGTGCCTCACATCCCATGGTGCTCCGGTGAATGCCGCTCGGGGACGCTCCGACCGTCAAGGAGCCGTGAAGGCTCACCGTGAGGCGAGCGGAAGCGTCGGCACAGCGGGTGACGTTCCCGTAGACGGCGCCGTCGGCTGCGGGGAGCCGGAGGCGAGCCCCGGAGGGTGATCTTCCGGTCGGATCCCGGGCGATGGCGAGGGTCGAGGAGCACAGAGCTCCTCGGCCCTCGCTTTTGTTTCAGACCGCTTCCGACCAGGTCTGATCAATTGGTTGGGGTATGGGAGCGCGTTGACGGCGCAGTTATCGGTCTGTCGTACGACGCGTCATACCAGAGCGGGAAGCTCTCCGTAGGACTTTGTCAACAGCCCACCACGCACACCTCAACGGCAACTACTCTGAGTGGCCGTCGGGCGACGCAGGGCCGATCACCTGGGCCCTCCCGACCGGCGTCGTCATGGCGCATGCCCGAGTCGCGTCACATCCGCGGGAGCCCCACGCCCCCGACGCACCGAGTACGAGGACGCCGATGTCTGACCTTCGCGCACCGGCCGCACGCGCAGACCGCCGAGAGGGCGGGCGGCACGGGCGACCGGTCGCCCGCACAGCCCCCTCACCGCAGGACACCCCGATCCGGCCCCAGTTGCGGCGCCTGGCGATCCTGCCGCCGATCGCGGTGGCCCTCAGTGCCTGCGCGGCCGTGCTCTTCACCGTCCGCTCCACCGGCGCACGCCCCTCCCTCACGCTCTGGGCCGTGCTCGCGGGAGCCCTGGCGGTGACCCTCGCGGGCATCGTGATCGCCGCGGTGGCCGCCGAACGCGCCTCCAGGTCCGTCTCCGACCGGCTGGAGGTCCTGCGCCGCACCAGCGCCCGCGGCGAGGCCGAACTGCGAGCCCTGGTCGAGGCCCTGCGCAAGGGCGAGACGCCCCCCGCACGCAGGCCGCGCGGCAAACCCGCCGCGGACGCCGACGACTTCGAACTGCTCGCCGCCGAGCTGACGCGCGCCCAGGACCGCGCCGCCGCCGCGGTCGTCCAGGCCGCACAGTTCTCCGGCAACACCGGCAGCGAACAGAAGCTCGAGGTCTTCCTGAACCTGGCGCGGCGCCTGCAGTCCCTGGTGCACCGGGAGATCACGATCCTCGACGAGCTGGAGAACGAGATCGAGGACCCCGACCTCCTCAAGGGCCTCTTCCACATCGACCACCTGGCCACCCGCGTCCGGCGCCACGCGGAGAACCTCGCCGTGCTCGGCGGCGCCGTCACCCGTCGTCAGTGGAGCAGCCCGGTACCCATGACCGAGGTGCTGCGCTCGGCGATCGCCGAGGTCGAGCAGTACGCGCGGGTCAAGCTGGTGCCGCCGGTCGAAGGCAGCCTGCGCGGCCACGCCGTCGCCGACGTCATCCATCTGCTGGCCGAACTCGTCGAGAACGCCACGGTGTTCTCTTCACCGCACACCCAGGTCCTGCTGCGCGCTGACGTCGTCACCTCGGGGATGGCCATCGAGGTCGAGGACCGCGGGCTCGGCATGCCCCCGGCGGAGCAGAGCGGGATGAACGCCCTGCTCGACGATCCCGACCAGGTCGACGTCGGCAGTCTGCTGGCAGACGGCCGCATCGGCCTCTACGTCGTCTCGCAGCTCGCCCGCCGACACGGCATCCATGTGCGGCTGCAGAACAACATCTACGGCGGTGTGCAGGCGGTACTCGTGCTGCCGCAGGCACTCCTCGGACCGGCCGAGGACACGGGGCCCCTACCGCTGACGCCCCCACAGGTCACCGGTCCGGCCACCGGATCCACGGCGGAGCCGTTCACGACCCCGGTCGCAAGGCCCGCGCCGGAGCCGTTCACGAACCCCGCCCCGCCCCCGGCGGCCGGACCACTCCCGGGGCCCGGTGCCGCGGACCTGGGGAACGCCGCCCCGGGAGGGTCCCACACCCGGGTTCCGCCACCGAGGGACACCTGGTCCGCACGGCCGTCCCCCGAAGCCTCCGAGCACGCCGGGCCGCCCCCCGGACCCCGGCAGCCCGCGCACGACCAAGGCGGGACCGGACACGGCCGCAACCCGCTGCCCGTACGCGGCGCCGGCATCCCGCGGCCCAACCCGGCCGAGGCCGTGCCCGGCATCCGGCCGGAGGACCGGGCAGCGGCCGAGCAGAACGCGGGCAGGCCACCGACCCCGCTGACCGGCCCCGTCCGCGGAACCATGGGCAAGCCCGGGCTGCCCCGCCGCCGCGCCCAGGAACACCTCGCGCCGCAGCTGCGCGGCGGCCCCACGCAGCCCGCCCGCCATGACCCGGACCGGCATGTGAGCCATGACCCGGGCCTCATGGCCGCCTTCCAGCGAGGCGTCGGCCTCGCGGAGGGGCGGCAGCGACCGGAGACGCCCGGCCACGCCGGGCCCGGTCTTCCGACGGGGCCCGCACTTTCCGCGTACACAGGCGCGCCCCTGGACGCCGCCCACCTGGACACGGCGCTCCACGGCGGCACACCGGCCCCGACCTTCGGCGTACCGCCCGTGGACCCGGGCGCAGCCGGACCACACGCACCGCTCCTGCCCGAATACGACCCGACCGCCCGGCACGACGGGAGCGGACCGGCCGGATGACCACACCGACCCCCTCCGCCCCCGCCCACCCGCGTACCCCAAGGAGCCGATCCACCATGGCGAGCGAAGTGCCGACCGTCCATGTCTCCGACCTCGACTGGCTGATGAGCGGCCTCGTGCAGCGCGTGCCGCACACCACGAGCGCGGTCCTCCTGTCCTGCGACGGGCTGGTGAAGTCCGTCCACGGCCTCGACCCGGACAGCGCCGACCACATGGCCGCGCTGGCCTCCGGCCTCTACTCCCTGGGCCGCAGCGCGGGCATCCGGTTCGGGGACGGCGGGGATGTCCGGCAGATCGTCGTCGAACTCGACTCGTCCCTGCTGTTCGTCACCACGGCGGGATCCGGCACCTGCCTGGCCGTACTCGCCGGACGCGAGGCCGACGCGGCGGTCCTCGGCTATGAGATGGCGATGCTCGTCAAGAGCGTGCGGCCGTATCTGGTGACCCCGGCCCGCCGCGCCGCCGACGGGCCCGCGGCGACCCGGCCTTGACGCGGCCCTCGCCGGGGGACAGCCCCTGGCCGGACGTCAAAGGTCCCTACTGGAGGCAATGATCGATGGACTACGACGACAGCTCCGACCCCTTCCCCACCGCACTGAAGATCCTCGTGGCGGGAGGGTTCGGAGTAGGCAAGACGACCTTCGTGGGAGCGGTGAGCGAGATCGCTCCGCTGAGCACGGAGGAACTGCTCACCACCGCGGGTGCCACGACCGACAGTCTCGAGGGCATCGAGAACAAGGTCGAGACCACCGTGGCGATGGACTTCGGCCGCATCACCCTCGACCCGCAGCATGTCCTGTACCTGTTCGGGACGCCCGGGCAGGAGCGCTTCTGGTTCATGTGGGACGAACTGGCCGAGGGGGCGCTCGGTGCGGTGGTGCTCGCCGACACCCGCCGCCTGGAGGACTGCTTCGCCGCCGTCGACTTCTTCGAGCAGCGCGGCCTCGAATTCGTCGTCGCCATCAACGAGTTCGACGGATCGCACCGCTACGACGCCGAGGAGGTGCGGTCCGCCATCGACCTCGATCCGGAGATTCCCATCGTGTGCTGCGACGCACGGATCTCCAGCTCCGGGGTGCAGACCCTGCTCACTCTCGTCCGGCACCTTCTCGCGCACGCCCCGGCCCCGGCGCCGAGTCATGGAGCCCGCACATGACCGCGGGCCGACTGCTGCTGACCCCCGAGGACAAGGACGCCGCCGCCCGTGTCCGCAGGCTGCGCGGGCTCGGGCTCGGCGAGCGCGCGGAGCCTGAGCTGGACGCCTTCGCACAGCGGGTCGCCGCGCTCGCCGCCGTGCCCTGCGCGATGGTGAACTTCATCGATGGCCACCGGCAGTTCTTCGCGGGACTCCACCAGGTCGACGGCCGTCCGCTCCCCGCGCCCGCCCCCGACGGGGACGGCGAGGGCGCCGGACCTGTCCGCGAGCTGGGCCGCGAGTACGGTTTCTGCCCGCATGTGGTCGTCCGCCGCAAGGCGCTCGTCCTGGAGGACGTCCGCGACTACCCTCGCTTCGCCGGAAATCCGGCCGTCGACGAACTCGGCGTCCGCTCCTACCTCGGAGCCCCGCTCGTGGACCGCACGGGCATCGCCCTCGGCACGGTGTGCGCCATCGACGTGCAGCCGCGGCCCTGGGGCCGGGCAGGCCTGGAGACCATCAAGGAACTGGCCGCGGAGCTGGCCGAACTGCTCGGCCGACGGGAGAGCGGCGCCGTCCATTGACACGCCGGCTCTGACACCCGCCTGTGGGGGATGTGGCCCGTGTGCCTGGCGTGCCTGGTTGCGCTCGGTGTGACCGGTGTGTAGGAAAGCTGCGGCCGAGCTTAAGAAAACCTCGATGGACCGGGGCGCCGCCATACGGCAGATTTCTCAGTGATCTCACCTCACTCCCCGGTACGGGCTCTTTCGCATGCCCTGGCCCGGGATCTCACCCACAGGAGCCGCACCGTGAAGGCGCTGGTCAAGGACAAGGCGGAACCGGGGCTGTGGCTCACGGACGTGCCGGAGCCGGGGATCGGGCCCGGCGACGTACTGATCAAGGTCCTCAGGACCGGGATCTGCGGCACGGACCTGCACATCCGGTCCTGGGACGGCTGGGCGCAGCAGGCCGTGAGGACGCCGCTCGTGCTCGGCCACGAGTTCGTCGGCGAGGTGGTCGAAACCGGCCGCGACGTCACCGAGATCAGCGTGGGCGACCGGGTCAGCGGCGAGGGGCACCTCGTGTGCGGCAAGTGCCGCAACTGCCTGGCCGGGCGCCGCCATCTGTGCCGGGCGACGGTCGGGCTCGGCGTCGGGCGCGACGGCGCGTTCGCCGAGTACGTGGCGCTGCCCGCCTCGAACGTGTGGGTGCACCGGATCCCCGTCGACCTCGATGTCGCCGCGATCTTCGACCCGTTCGGCAACGCCGTCCACACGGCGCTGTCCTTCCCGCTGGTCGGCGAGGACGTCCTGATCACCGGGGCCGGCCCGATCGGTCTGATGGCCGCCTCCGTCGCCCGACACGCCGGCGCCCGCAATGTCGTGATCACCGACGTCAGCGAGGACCGCCTGGAGATCGCGCGCAAGATAGGGGCCAGCCTCGCGCTGAACGTCTCCGCCACCACGATCGCCGAGGGCCAGCGCGAACTCGGACTGCGCGAGGGCTTCGACATCGGCCTGGAGATGTCCGGGCGCCCGGAGGCGATGCGCGACATGATCGCCAACATGACGCACGGCGGCCGGATCGCCATGCTCGGACTGCCGTCCCAGGAGTTCCCGGTCGACTGGGCCCGGATCGTCACCTCGATGATCACCATCAAGGGCATCTACGGACGCGAGATGTTCGAGACGTGGTACGCGATGTCGGTCCTGCTGGAGGGCGGCCTCGACCTGGCGCCGGTGATCACCGGCCGGTACGGCTACCGCGACTTCGAGGCGGCGTTCGCCGACGCGGCCAGCGGCAAGGGCGGCAAGGTCATTCTCGACTGGACCGCGTGACTTCTTCCGGCGTAAGCACTTGAGGAGCTTTTGATGTTCGACTCCGTGCGCGACGATCTGCGCGCCACCCTCGACGAGATCCGTGCCGCCGGGCTGCACAAGCCCGAGCGCGTGATCGACTCTCCGCAGTCCGCGACCGTCAACGTCAGCGCGGGCGGGCGCCCGGGCGAGGTGCTCAACTTCTGCGCCAACAACTACCTCGGTCTCGCCGACCACCCCGAGGTGATCGCCGCCGCCCACACGGCGCTGGACCGCTGGGGCTACGGCATGGCGTCCGTGCGCTTCATCTGCGGTACGCAGGAGGTGCACAAGGAGCTGGAGGCGCGGCTCGCGGCGTTTCTCGGCCAGGAGGACACGATCCTTTACTCCTCCTGCTTCGACGCGAACGGCGGTGTCTTCGAGACCCTCCTCGGCGAGCAGGACGCGGTCATCTCCGACGCCCTCAACCACGCCTCGATCATCGACGGCATCCGCCTGTCCAAGGCCCGCCGCTTCCGCTACGCCAACCGCGACATGGCGGACCTGGAGCGACAGCTGAAGGAGGCGTCCGACGACGGCGCCCGCCGCAAGCTGATCGTCACCGACGGTGTCTTCTCCATGGACGGCTATCTGGCGCCGCTGTCCGAGATCTGCGACCTCGCCGACCGCTACGACGCCATGGTCATGGTCGACGACTCGCACGCGGTCGGCTTCGTCGGCCCCGGCGGACGCGGCACCCCGGAGCTGCACGGCGTCATGGACCGCGTCGACATCATCACGGGCACCCTGGGCAAGGCGCTCGGCGGAGCGTCCGGCGGCTATGTCGCCGCCCGCGCCGAGATCGTCGCCCTGCTGCGCCAGCGCTCGCGCCCGTACCTCTTCTCGAACACCCTCGCGCCGGTGATCGCGGCGGCCTCGCTGAAGGTGCTCGACCTGCTGGAGTCGGCGGGTGACCTGCGCGAGAAGCTCGCGGAGAACACCGCGCTGTTCCGGCGCCGTATGACCGAGGAGGGCTTCGACATCCTTCCCGGTGAGCACGCCATCGCCCCGGTCATGATCGGCGACGCGGCGAAGGCGGGGCGCATGGCCGAGCTGCTGCTGGAGCGCGGCGTGTACGTCATCGGCTTCTCCTACCCGGTGGTGCCCCAGGGGCAGGCCCGTATCCGGGTGCAGCTGTCCGCCGCCCACTCCACGGACGACGTCAACCGCGCGGTCGACGCGTTCGTAGCGGCGCGGGCCGAGCTGGAGGCCTGACCCGCCCGGATAAGTTGCGATAATCAGTCGCGTGATCGAAGCGCGGCGGCTCCACATCCTTCGTGCGGTGGCCGACCACCGTACGGTGACCGCTGCCGCCGCCGCGCTCTATCTCACCCCCTCCGCGGTGTCCCAGCAGCTGGCCGCGCTGGAGCAGGAGACCGGCCACAGGCTCGTCGAGCGCAGCGCCAAGGGCGTACGGCTGACCCCGGCGGGGGAGATCCTGCTGAGCCACACCAATGCCGTGCTCGCCCAGCTGGAGCGCGCCGAGGCCGAGCTCGCGGCGTACGGCGCGGGCTCGGCGGGCACGGTGACGCTCGCCTCCTTCGCCACCGGGATCGGCCTGGTCGTCGCGCCCGCGCTGGCCCGGCTCACCCGGACCGCGCCGGGCATCCGGATCCGCGTCCAGGACGCCGAGGGAGACGCGAGCCTGCCGATGCTCCTGGACCGGCAGGTCGATGTCGCGGTGGCCGTCGAATACCGGGGCGCGCCCGGCGCGGACGACCCCCGCCTGACGCACATCCCTCTCTACGCGGAGCCCTTCGACGCGGTGGTACCCGTCACCCATCGCCTGGCCGGCACGACCGAGATCCCGCTCGCCGAACTGGCCAGGGACCCGTGGATCGGCCAGTATCCCGGCAACCCCTGCCACGACGTCGTGGTCCTGGCCTGCGAGCATGCCGGTTTCCAGCCCCGGCTCGAGCACTCCTCGGACGACTTCCGCGCGGTCGTCGCGCTGGCCTCGGCCGATGCGGGCGTGGCCCTGGTGCCCCGCTCCGCCCTGCGGGGCATGGACCTCACCGGCGTGATCGTCCGCCCGGTGGACGGCGTCGCCCCCACACGCCGGGTCTTCGCCGCCGTGCGCCGTGGCGCGGAGGACCATCCGCTGATCCGCCCGGTGCTGGACGCGCTGGCGCAGGCCGCGGTCGAGGACTGAGGGACAGGCCGCTGTCGGTGGCATCGGCTACGGTGCCCTGCATGCCGGACGCCGAAGACGTACGCCGAATCGCCCTGTCCCTGCCGGACACGACGGAGAAGATCGCCTGGGGCATGCCCACGTTCCGGGTCGCAGGGAAGATGTTCGCCACGCTGCCCGAGGACGAGACGTCCGTGGCTGTGCGCTGCCCCAAGGAGGAGCGCGAGGAGCTGGTCCTGGCCGAACCCGGCAAGTTCTGGGTCGCCGGCCACGAGGCGCAGTTCGCGTGGATCCGGGTGCGCCTCTCGGCACTGGAGGACGAGGCCGAGCTGCGTGACATCCTCGCCGACTCCTGGCGCCAGGCGGCCCCGCCCCGGCTTCTGGACCACCACCCGGAGCTGGGCCTCGCGAACGGGGACGCGGGGCGCGCGTGAACGGTGCGTAATGGGTGCGCGACCACCGTGCGGAGTGCGGTATGGTTTCCATGCACGTTCGGCCCGGGGAAACCCCAGGTCAGACGGGGCAACGGGACGTGGCGCAGCTTGGTAGCGCACTTGACTGGGGGTCAAGGGGTCGCAGGTTCAAATCCTGTCGTCCCGACTGTGAAGTCGCTTGTGAGAGCGGGTGTCTGGGAAACCAGGTGCCCGCTCTTCCTGGTTTGTGGAGCGGATTTCCGGTCCCACCGTGCTCCCTGGGACTGACGAGGGCACACGGCCGTAGAAGCCTGCGGATGTGGCGCGCCGCCGGCACACTCCCTGCGGAGCGCGTCGGCGGCCTGCCGAAGAGAGCGGTCGCTGCATGCCGCGTCAGCGCATGATGTTGACCGCGCGGGCCACCACGAGTCCGACCGTGATGATGGAGACGGCCGACTGCATCAGCATCAGCAGCTTCGCCCACCGCGACATGGGCATCGTGTCGGTGGGGCTGAAGGCGGTGGCGTTGGTGTACGAGACATACAAGTAGTCGAAGAAGGCCGGTTCCCAGTCCCGGCTGACCAGCTCCTGCGCCTGCATCTGCGGGAAGAGGAAGTCGGGATGGGCGTGGTGGGCGTGTGCCCGCGCGACCGGGCCGCCGCGGTCGAACTCCCAGTACCACAGGGCGAAGACCGCGACATTGGTGCCCCAGATCCCGGCCGCCTCCAGCAGCAGTGGGCCCGCGTTGCTCCCCTCGTGCCCCTCCAGCAGGGAGGCGATGAGACGCGCCAGCGACCACGCGTTGCCCACGCTGGCGATCGCCGCGAGCACCAGGGACGCGATACGGAGCCTGACGGAGTCGCGGTTGATCCTGCCGGGATTGCTGAGCACCAGCACCAGGAGGAAGGCGCCCTCCAGGACGGGCAGCAGCCAGAACGGCGGGACGGCCAGCGCTCTGGGCTCCGCGAGCTGCGCGGCGATGATGAGCGCGATGACCGCGGCGACCTGCCAGCGGTGCTCACCGTCGGTGGGTCGCCGCCATGCGGGGACCCCGGCCATCTGTGGCGAGTCAGTCATGGGGATCAGTCTTGCTCGCCGATGATCGAAGCCGAACGCCGCCTCCCCGTAGCGTCCTGCTCCCGGCACGGCACCGGGCCGGGCCCCCGGCGACGGGAGCCCGGCCCTGCCGGGCTCAGGCCTCCGTCTCGGCGCGGTCGGCCGTCCCCCAGAGGGTGTGGAAGCTGCCCTCACGGTCGACGCGCCGGTAGGTGTGCGCGCCGAAGTAGTCCCGCTGGCCCTGGGTGAGAGCGGCCGGCAGGCGGTCGGCGCGCAGGGAGTCGTAGTACGACAGCGCCGCGGAGAACGCGGGCACCGGCACGCCCCGGCGGGCCGCCGTGGCGACCACCTCGCGCCAGGGCACCTGGGCGTCCGCGATCTCCGCCGCGAAACCGGCGTCGGACAGCAGGCTGACCAGCCCGGGATCGGCGGCATACGCGGCACGGATCCGGTCGAGGAACGCGGCGCGGATGATGCAGCCGCCGCGCCAGATCTTCGCCACGGCGCCGAGGTCGATCTCCCAGCCGAACTCCTCGGCGGCGTCGAGGATCATCTTCCAGCCCTGGTCGTACGCGATCACCTTCGACGCGTAAAGGGCCTGCTCCACCTGCGCCGTGAAGCGCGAGGCCTCGTACGAGGTGAGCTCCCACCGGGTTCCGCCGGGCAGCCCCCGGTACGCGGCGCGCAGCGCGTACTGGCCGGAGGCCGCGCGCGCGAAGGTGGCCTGGGCGATGGCGGTCACCGGGGAGCCGAGTTCGAGCGCGGTCTGCACGGTCCAGCGACCGGTGCCCTTCTGCCCGGCGGCGTCGGCCACGACGTCCACGAACGGCCGCCCGGTCGAGGCGTCCGCGTGCGCCAGCACCTCCGCCGTGATCTCGATCAGATACGAGTCCAGGCGCCCCTTGTTCCACTCGCGGAAGATCTCCGCGATCTCCGCGGGGGAGTAGCCGCCCACCTGGCGCAACAGGTCGTACGCCTCGCCGATCAGCTGCATATCGGCGTACTCGATGCCGTTGTGGACCATCTTCACGAAGTGGCCCGCGCCGTCCGTGCCGATGTGCGTGGCGCAGGGCTCGCCGTCGACCTTCGCGCTGATCTTCTCGAACATCGGGCCGAGTGCGGCATACGACTCAGGGGAACCGCCGGGCATGATGCTGGGCCCGTTCAGCGCGCCTTCCTCGCCGCCGGACACACCGGCGCCGACGAAGTGGAGACCGCGCTCGCGCAGCGACCGCTCACGGCGGCGGGTGTCCGCGAAGTGCGCGTTACCGCCGTCGATGATCATGTCGCCGGGCTCCAGGAGCGGCGCGAACTCCTCGATCACGGCATCCGTCGCGGCCCCCGCCTGCACCATGATCATCAGACGGCGGGGCCGCTCCAGCGCCGCCACGAACTCCTCCGCCGTCCCGGCTGCCACGAACATGCCCTCATGCCCGAACTCCTCGACCAGCGCCTTCGTCCTGGCCGGGGTCCGGTTGTGCACGGCGACGGTGTACCCGTGCCGCGCGAAGTTCCGGGCCAGGTTGCGGCCCATCACCGCGAGCCCCGTGACGCCGATCTGCGCGGTCGCCTGCATGCTGTGCTCCCTGGAGTACTAGGTCCGGATCCGTCGTGCCGTGTGTCGCACGGGGGTGCCGGATGTCGCTCGGCGCGGCTTGTACCGCTGTACCGATCAGGTACGGACGACGGGGCGGGAGTTGCTCAGCGAAGCGGGGGAGACCTTCGGGCCCGCCGGGGCCCTCAGGGCCCGACGGCGAGCAGCGAGACCCACAGCGCCGCCACCGCGGCCACCAGTGCCGCCGGGACGGCGATCGCTCCGAGCCGGGTGAACTCCCGGAGGTCCACGGTGTGTTCGTGCTGGTGCACGATGCGGCGCCACAGCAGCGTGGCCAGGGAACCGGCGTAGGTGAGGTTCGGGCCGATGTTCACGCCCAGCAGGACGGCGAGCACCGCTCCGGGGCCCGACGGGGCGGTCAGCGGAAGCAGCACCAGGACCGCGGGCAGGTTGTTGATCAGGTTGGCCAGCAGCGCCGCCAGGGCCGCGATGCCCAGCAGGGCGGGCAGCCCGGTCCCGCCGGGCACTACCCGACCGAGGGCGTCCGCGAGCCCGTTGTCGACCACCGCGCGCACCACGACGCCGAGTGCCGGCACGAAGGCCAGGAAGGACGGCGCCGCCGCGCGCACCACCGTCAGCGGCGTGGCCCGGCGTCGCACGAGCGCGCGTACGGCCACCGCGAGCGCCCCGCCGAGCGCCGACCACGCCGGGTCGATGCCGAGCGCGGAGGCGGCCAAGAAGCCGGCGAGCGTGCACGCCACCGTCACCAGGGCGAACACCGGGAGCCGCGGCGGTACGCCCGCTTCCCGGGCCGTGGCCCCGGCGTCGAGGTCATGGCGGAAGAAGCGCCGGAAGACCACGTACTCGGCGGCGACGGCCACGAGCCACGGCAGGGCCATCAGGGCGGCGAACCGTGTGAAGCTCAGCCCGGCCGCGCCGAACGCGAGCAGGTTGGTGAGATTGGAGACCGGCAGCAGCAGCGACGCCGTGTTCGACAGATGGGTGCAGGCGTACAGATGAGGCCGGGGACGGGCGCCCATCCGGGCCGCCGTGGCGAACACGACGGGCGTGAGCAGCACGACCGTGGCGTCCAGGCTGAGCACGGCGGTGATCACCGAGGCGAGCGCGAACACGGCGGTCAGCAGCCGCCGGGGACGCCCGCCCGCCCAGCGCGCCATCCACGCGCCGCACGCCCGGAACAGTCCTTCCAGATCGCAGAAGTGGGCCAGCACCAGGACCGCCGCGAGGAAGCCGACCACCGGCCCGAGCCGCGCGGCCTCGGCCCCTGCGTGGTCCGGTGAGATGGCGCCGGTCGCGATCGCGATCCCGGCGGCAGGCACCGCCCAGACCGCCTCCGGCAGCCCGAACGGGCGCACCACCGCCCCGGCCAGCACGGCGACGAGCAGAACGATGGAGAGGGCCTCGGCGAGCGGGGTGTTCAGGGGAGGGTCCTTCCGGATGTGCGGGTTCGGTGGTGCCCTCCATCACATCAGGTCGGGGTGCGCCGACACGCCCCGGGCACGCGCCCCGTGGCCGAGGGCCCTGCTCAGGTGCGGGCGCGCAGCTCCCAGCCATGGTCCACAGGCCCGATCCCGGCGCCCAGCGCGAAGCCCGCCGCGATGGCCCCCGTGACGTACTCCTTGGCCCGCCGGACCGCGTCAGGCACCGTGAGGCCCCACGCGAGTCCGACCGAGACGGCCGAGGCGAGGGTGCACCCCGTGCCATGGGTATGGCGGTTGTCGTGCCGCGTGGCGCGCAGCCAGTGCTCCTCGCGGCCGTCGGTCAGCAGGTCCACGGCGTCGCCGGACAGATGCCCGCCCTTGACGAGCACCCACCGGGGCCCGTACGACAGCAGCCGGCCGGCGGCGCGGCGCATGCCCACCTCGTCGGTGACCACGATGCCGGTCAGCTCCGCCACCTCGTCCAGGTTCGGCGTGGTGACGGTGGCTCGGGGCAGCAGCCGGGTGCGCACGGCGTCAAGCGCGTCGTCGGCGAGCAGCCGGTCCCCGTGCTTGGAGACGCTCACCGGATCCACGACGACCGGGACCCCGACGTCCGCGAGCAGCTCGGACACGGTGGTGACCAGCGCGGGAGAGGCGAGCATGCCGGTCTTCACCGCCTGGACGCCGATGTCGTCCACGACGCTGCGGTACTGGGCGCGCACCGCTTCCACGGGCAGTTCCCAGGCGCCCTGCACACCCACGGAGTTCTGCGCGGTCACGGCGGTGACCACGCTCATCCCGTGGGCGCCGAGCGCCAGCATGGTCTTGAGATCGGCCTGGATTCCTGCGCCGCCGCCGGAGTCGGACCCGGCGATCGTCAGGACGCGGGCCGGCACGGTCATGCGCTCGGTTCCTCTCGCTCGCTCTCCCGCTTCTCCTCTTGGACGCGCAGGGGGGCGTACACGGCGAGGGCCACCAGGAACGCCACGTAGTAGGAGACGTCGGCGCCGTGCAGCGCGTGGGCGACGGGACCTATGTACAGACCGGTGTCCATGAACGGCACCGCCACGGCGAAGGCGCCGGCGAACGCGAGCAGCGGGGGCCACGGTGAGCGGGGGCGGCTCGTCGCGGCGGCGAGGTCCGTCACGGCACCGCGCCGGACCAGCCAGTCCACGACCACGATGGCCACGAACCCGGGGATCCAGTAGCCCACGAACAGCAGCACGTTCTGGAACCGGGCGGTGGTGTCGGCCGCGTGCATCCACAGCACCAGCGGGAAGCCGAGCGCCGCGGCGAGGGCGGCGGCAGCGGGACGGGGCAGGCGGACGCCGACGGTCTGCAGGGCCAGGGAGCCGCTGTAGTCGTTCATGGCGTTGCTGCACAGCGCCGCCAGTGCCACGGCCAGCAGCCCGAGGGCGCCAGCAGCGCCACCGCCCAGCAGTTTGTCGACGCCCGCGGCTGTCTGGTCGGTGAGCACCGAGGCGCCCCACAGGCCGAGGGCCTGAACGGCGAGGAAGGACACCACGAGACCGAGCAGCGTGCACCAGAACATCCGGGAGCGGGAGGTGGTGCGGGGCAGATAGCGGCTGAAGTCGCTGGCGTAGGGGGCCCAGGACAGGGTGAGGCTGAGCGCGATGGTGCTGGTCAGCACGAACGCGCCCGCGCGGTCGGCGCCTTGTGCGCTGCCCGTCGCGGCGAGATGGGCGCCGGCCGGCATCCGCATGGCGATCAGCGCGAAGGCGGCGGCGAGCACGAAGGTCATGACGGTCTGCAGGCGGTGGATCGCCTCGTAGCCGAGGATCCCGAGGGCGCCCTGCCCCAGCATCATGACCAGCACCCCGAGCCAGAAGGGCCAGCCGCACAGCCGCGCAAGCGCGTCCCCGCCGAACAGACCGATCAGCGCGTCCCAGGCGACCGACGACAGCCACTGGAGCACTCCGGGCAGCGCAACCGCACGTCCGAAGGCGAGCCGGGCGAGCGGCAGCTGACCGGCGCCGGTGCGGCTGCCCCAGGTGCCGAGGTAGGCGGTGGGCACCGCGCCCACCACGGTGCCCAGGACGACGGCGGCGAGTGCGGTGGTGAAGTCCAGGCCGAGCGCGATACCGAGGGTTCCGGTGAACACACCGGTCATGGTCAGGTTCGGCGCGAACCACACGGTGAACAGCCGTCCCGCCCCGCCGTAGCGGTTGCTCTCGGGGACGGGTTCGATGCCGTGTCCCTCGACCCTGAGGTCACCGGGAGCCGTGGGCATCCGTCCGTCGAAGACGCCTCTGCGGCCGTCGGCGGGCAGCCCGCCGGAAACATGCGCCAATGGCATGGATGACATCCCTCCGCCAGTACGAACTGGTTCAGGTTCAACGGGTGTGATCTCAGCCCTCGCGGGGCACCCCGTGTCCGGTACGGCGGCAAGAGTAACCCGAGCCACCAGCGACGACGACAGCAGCTACGGTGCCCGCCGCCCCTGGGGGAGACTTCTGGCGGACCGGAGCAACCTCGCGCGCTCCCGCTCGTCGGTGCCGCCCCACACGCCCGCCGTCTGCTCGCTCCTGAGCGCCCATGTCAAGCACTCGACCATCACCGGGCAGCGGTGGCACACTCGCTTGGCCGCCGCGATCTCGGTGATGGCCGGGCCTGTGGAACCGACGGGGAAGAACAACTCGGGGTCCTCGTCCACACATGCCGCGTACCGCAACCACTCCATGCGCGCCCGGGTCCCCTGGACGCACGGGGTAAAACCCGGGGATCTTCCCAGGGAGGGCCCGGCGGTCTATAGTCCAAAACTAGCGGTGCTAATTATTGCGTCGTCCTCTTCGACTCATCGACTCGTCACCGAGTGCGCTCAGGAGTTCCATCGTGCGTACCGTCCATTTCGCGGCCGCCCGCCGCACCCCCATCGGCAAGCTGCGCGGCTCCCTGTCCACGGTACGGCCCGATGACCTCGCGGCGACCGTGATCCGGGGCCTCATGGCCGACGCGCCCGACCTCGACCCCGCCCGCGTCGACGACGTCTACTGGGGCGCGGCCAACCAGGCCGGCGAGGACAACCGCAACGTCGCCCGCATGGCCGCCCTCCTCGCCGGGCTGCCCGACTCGGTGCCGGGCGCCACGGTCAACCGGCTGTGCGCCTCCGGCCTGGAGGCGGTCACCATGGCCGCGCGCACCATCGCCGCCGGCGAAGCGGACGTCGTGCTCGCGGGAGGCTCGGAGTCCATGAGCCGCGCCCCCTTCGTCCTGCCCCGCCCCGACGAGGCCCTGCCGCACCGTATGGAGACCTTCGACACCCGCCTCGGCTGGCGGCTGGTCAACCCGGCCATGAAGGAACTCCACGGCCTGCTGCCCATGGGGGAGACCGCCGAAGAGGTCGCCGACCGGTACGGCGTCCCGCGCGAACGCCAGGACGACTTCGCGCTGCGCAGCCACCGGCGTGCAGCCGAAGCCCGTAAGAACGGCTTCTTCGACGCCGAACTCCTGCCGGTGACCCGCCCGGACGGTGTGGTCGTCACCGAGGACGAGTGCGTGCGCGAGGACACGTCGTACGAGAAACTCGCCCGCCTCAAGCCCGCGTTCCGCCAGGGCGGCACCGTCACCGCGGGCAACGCCTCACCCATGAACGACGGCGCGGCCGGACTGCTCCTCGTCAGCGAGGAGGCCCTGAACGATCTCGGTCTGGAATCCCTCGGCCGCTATGTCGCGGGCGCCTCGGCCGGAGTGCACCCGGACGTCATGGGCATCGGCCCCGTGCCCGCCACGCAGAAGGCCCTCGCCCGCGCCGGCTGGACCATCGGCGACGTCCAGGAGGCCGAGTTCAACGAGGCGTTCGCCGCCCAGGCCCTCGCCTGCGTCGACCGTCTCGGCATCGACCCCGACCTGGTCAACCCGACCGGCGGCGCCATCGCCCTCGGCCATCCCCTCGGCTGCTCGGGGGCACGCATCCTCACGACGCTGCTGCACCGGATGCGGCGCGGCGGGGCGGCACGCGGGCTCGCCACCATGTGTGTGGGAGTCGGCCAGGGGAGCGCGGTGCTGGTCGCCGGGAACTGAGGGACCGGCACCGCGAAACAGCACAACCCACCCGTACCCTCGACCCCATGCCCTCGCACGTCCTGATCCTCGGCGGCACCACCGAGGCACGCGAACTCGCCGCCGCGCTCGCCGCACGGCCCGGCGTCAGAGTGACCACGTCCCTGGCCGGGCGGGTGTCCCGGCCCGGAGCGCTCGACGGGGACGTACGGGTCGGGGGGTTCGGCGGGGCGGAGGGGCTGGCCGCCTGGCTGCGGGAGCACCGTGTGGACGCGCTGGTCGACGCCACGCACCCCTTCGCATCCGTCATCACGGACAACGCGGCCCGTGCCGCGGCGGCCACCGGGATCCCCGCGGTGGTGCTGCGCAGGCCAGGCTGGAGCGCGACGCCCGAAGACCGCTGGCACCCGGTGTCCTCGCTCTTCGAAGCCGCCGCGCTGCTGCCCTCACTCGGCCGCCGGGTGTTCCTCACCACGGGCCGCCTGGGCCTCGCGGCCTTCGCCCATCTGACGGACCTCCACTTCCTAGTACGGTCGGTGGAGCCGCCCGCGCCTCCGCTGCCGCCTCACACGGAGGTCCTTACGGCCCGGGGCCCGTTCGCGGTCGAGGACGAAACCACGCTGCTGCGCGAGCACCGCATCGACGTACTGGTGACCAAGGACAGCGGCGCAACAGCGACGGCGGCCAAGCTCACGGCAGCGCGAACCCTGAATCTCCCGGTCGTAGTCATGACCCGCCCACCCCTACCCGAGGGCATCCCCACAACCCCGGACGTAGCAGGAGCACTGTCCCTACTGAACCTAACCCCATGACGAACCCCGACAACCCCACAGCCGACGACGCACCTAGACGAGTCTGTCCAAATACGGTCAGTGATCGAAGGCGGTCAGTGAGCGGCTGACCGCCTGGCCGGTCTGGAAGTTGCCAGATTGCGGCTGCCAGCGCCAGCACGCGCTGAGCGACGCGCACGGCGACGCCCTCGTGGCTGCGTGCGCCGTGTTGTTCCAGGTCGAGTTG
>NZ_JBEYVV010000053.1:0-24030 GCF_040644155.1 Streptomyces sp. NPDC047022
CGTCGAAGGTTAACGAGACGTTCTTTATTGCCTTCATTCCGGTCGTCGTGTGGATCGCGCACGACTCGTTCGCGGGGGCGCACGGCCACCCCCCCGTCCATGACCGTGCGCACCGCGCTCCGACTCGCGGCCTCACGGCCTCAGGGCCTCAGGGTCGCCTCACGGGAACAGCGCGATCCCGATCAGGACCAGCAGGACGATGCCGACGACCAGCGCCACGGTGGCCCAGGTCCCGCGGTGCCGCACCGGCGCCGGCGCACGGCCGCCGCGCGGCCTGTCCTCCGGAATGACGGGGTTCTCCGGGCGGTCGGACGCGTAGAACTGATCGTCGTTCCGGTATTTGTTGCGGGGATCGCCGCTCGCGCGGGGATCGATGTGATGAAGTGCCATGAGAACTCCTCACGCGGTGCTCACGACAGCGCGAGTTCCCATCCGGCGCCGGGTAACACGTCACACGGGGCGGGTCACCGCCCGGGGACAGCTTCCGGTGTCACCACTTGCCGGGCGCGTAGTCCTTCAGGAAGACGCCGTACAGGTCCTCACCCTGCTCGCCGCGCACAATCGGATCGTATACCCGGGCCGCGCCGTCGACGAGGTCCAGCGGGGCGTGGAAGCCCGCGTCGGCCAGGCGCATCTTGTCCGGGTGCGGGCGCTCGTCGGTGATCCACCCGGTGTCGACCGCCGTCATCAGGATCCGGTCCTTGTCGAACATCTCCTGGGCACTGGTCCGGGTGAGCATGTTCAGTGCGGCCTTGGCCATGTTGGTGTGGGGGTGGCCGGCGCCCTTGTAGCCGCGGCTGAAGACGCCCTCCATCGCGGAGACGTTCACGACATAGGTGCGGCGGGCGGGGGAAGCCGAGAGCGCGGACCGCAGCCGGCTGATCAGCATGAAGGGCGCCGTGGAGTTGCAGAGCTGGACCTCGAGCAGCTCGACGGGCGTGACCTCCTCCACCGCCTGTACCCAGCTGTTGGAGTCATGCAGGTCAGGCACGAGTCCGCCGGCGTCGATGGCCGTACCCGCCTCGATCCGCGCCAGCGAGGCCGAACCCGACACCAGGGCGAGACCGGTGACGTCCTGGGCGCTCAGCGCGCCCCCGCCGGCCACCGGAAGCGCCGCCACGGCCCCGGAGCCGAAGGTGCCGATGACCTCGGCCGGCGGCAGCTCACCCGCCGGGAGCGGCGCGGACTCGGCGGCCACCAGCTCGCTGTAGGCCCCCGGTGAGCGGCGCACGGTCTGCGCCGCGTTGTTGATCAGGATGTCGAGCGGACCTTCGGCGGCCACGGAGTCGGCGAGCGACAGCACCTGGGCGGGGTCGCGCAGGTCGATGCCGACGATCTTCAGCCGGTGGATCCACTCATCGCTGTCGGGCTGGGCCTTGAAGCGGCGGATCGCGTCGTTCGGGAAGCGCGTGGTGATCGTGGTGTGGGCTCCGTCGCGGAGCAGTCGCAGCGCGATATACATGCCGATCTTGGCACGGCCGCCGGTGAGCAGGGCCCGCTTGCCGGTGAGGTCCGCGCGGGCGTCGCGGCGGGCCCGGTTCTCGGCGGCGCAGTCGGGGCAGAGCTGGTGGTAGAAATAGTCGACCTCGACATAGCGGGTCTTGCAGACATAGCAGGAGCGAGGCCTGCGCAATATGCCCGCGATCTGCCCCGCGTCGGTGGCGGAGGACGGCAGGATGCCCTCGGTCTCGTCGTCGATGCGCTGGGCGGAGCCGGTCGCGGTGGCCTCGGTGACCGCCTTGTCATGGGCGGTCTTGGCCGCGCGGCGTTCCTGGCGGCGGCGCTGCTTCACCGACCGGTAGATGTGCGAGGTGGCACGGCGCACCTGGATCGCGTGCGGGTGGTCGACATCCAGCTGGTCGAGCTCCTCCAGCACGCTGAGGCAGACGGCCAGGCGCTCCGGGTCGATGCCGGGGCCGTACGACATCTCGTGGGACGCCTCGTCCGTGCCCACCAGGTCGCCGCCCGTCAGGACGTCCTCTGTCACCGTCATCGCGCTGCCGTTCCTCGCTCACCCGCGCAGCGCGCTGGTCGCGCCGGCTTTCGAACGCGAAATTCTACGGAGCGCCGGGCCGGGCCTCCAAACCCGCCGTGATCAAGAAGGATTGCGCTGCTCAGGAGCGGGGAACCGCGCGAAAGACCACAGCGCGCCCGTGCCGGCCACACACCCCGCAGGCGGCGCGGGGAGTCGCGGCCCCGCCGCGACGGGGCCCCGCGGACGAGCGAGAGCGTCCCGCTCGTCCGCGAGGGACCACTCAGGCGCGGCAGGCCGCCAGCAGTGTCTCCACCTCGTCCGGCACCGCGCGCGCGAGCCGTTCCAGGTCGGGCACCGCCCGACCGTCGGCGACGAGCCCGAAGTGGACGCGCCCCCGGTAGGTCGAGATCGCCACCGCGAGAGACTGGCCGCGGGCCAGCGGGGCGAAGGGGTAGACCGCGGCGAGCGGGTTGCCGCCCAGCTTGAGGCCGAGGCTGGGCAGCGGCACGCTCGTGACCAGGATGTCGAACCAGAGCCGGGCGGCCTGGCTGACCAGCGGTCCGCCCAGCCGGTGGCCCAGCGCGGGCACATGGTCGGCCAGCAGCGCGACCGCCCCCGCGCCCCGGTTGGGCCCCGCGTCCTTGTTGCGGTCCATGGCAGTGCGCACCGAACGCAGCCGCTCCAGTGGGTCCGGGTCGCCCACCGGGAGCCGTATCAGATAGCCGGAGAGCCGGTTGCCCTGCGGGTGGGCGGAGCGCGGGCGGCGCCGGGAGACGGGGATCAGGGCGCGGGGTGCGACTCCCGTGCTGCCGTCGCCGCGTTCGTCGAGCCAGCGGCGCAGGGCTCCGGCGACGATCGCGATCAGGACGTCGTTGACCGTGCCGCCCGCCGACTTGCGCACCCGGTGCACATCGTCCAGGTCGATGACCACACCGGCCGTGCGGCGGGTACCGCTGGGCTCGGAGACGAACGCGGAGGACGAGCGCATACCGAGGGCGGACAGGGCCACGGAGGCTCCGATGTCGAGAGCGCGGCCCATGTCCTCGAGCGTGCCGCGCAGGAACCCCGGGATCTTGCGCATGTCGGGCAGGAGACCGCGGGCGGGCTCCTGGGGGCGCGGGCTCCTGGGCTCCGGCATGTCCATCGGATCCATGATCCCGGCGGCCAGCGTCAGGGCGCGCAGTCCGTCGGCGAGCGCGTGGTGGAACTTGAACAGCACGGCGAAGGACGTGCCCGATGCGCCGGGCAGCACATGGGCCTCCCACGGCGGCCGGCCACGCTCCAGGGGGCGCTCCATGAGGCGTCCGGCCTCGGCGTGGAAGTCGTCGGTGGGGGCGTGCAGCCGTACGTGGTCGAGCGGGTCGAAGTCCGGGGCCTGTTCCCTGGTCGCACCGCCCAGGGCGAGCGGGAGGCGCCCGGCGGCGAGGTCGCGCGGGAGCCTCACATCCGGCAGCCGGACATCGCGGATCCGCATGCGCAGTCCCGGCACCGCGGCGGCGCGCACCGCCAGCAGATCGGCGGCGTGGGCGCCCGCGGTGGGCGAGTGGCAGGCGAACACCCCGAGTGCGCCGAGATGCATCGGGTGCCGGGCGGACTCGATGTTCCAGAACGCCAGGTCGAGTGGTGCGAGCAGGTCAGAAGTCAATGGCTTGCCTCGCGTCGACGACGGGTGAGCAAGAAGTCAACCTCCGACAGGCGATTACGGTCAAGTACGATCGAGCTACACTCAGTTAACAGCAGATTAAGTCCCGCCCCTCGGATATCCGTCGCCTGCCGCATCTGCGGCGTCGCATGCCGGGAACCGAGGGGCGGGATTCACGGGACTCATCAGCCGGACGAGGTCACCTCAGAGTGGGGGGCGCCTCGCCCCGCCCCGTGCCCCACCCGGACGGCCGGGCGCCGACCGTGAAGTCCAGCCGGCTCGTACGGCGCAGTGTGTCGCTCGTGATGTAGGTCCGCCCGTAGTCCTCTCCGTCGACGCGCACCCCCTGGATGTAGCGGTTGCCGTCGGACGTGCCGGGCGCGGTGATGGTCACGCCGCCGCCGGGGTAGTAGCGCCTGTCCAGGAGCAGGTGGACCCGGTCGAACACGGGGGTCGTCAGACCCCAGGTCGGGTATCCGGGCTGGATCGGGTAGATGCCGATCGAGGAGAGCACCTCCCAGGCGGACATCGTCCCGAGGTCGTCGTTGCCGGTCATGCCGGTCGGTCCGTCCGTGAACAGCGTGAGCGCCGCGTGCACCACGTCCGTCGTCTTCCAGGGCCGGCCGGTCCACAGGTAGGTGTAGGGGGCGGTGAGGTCGGGCTCGTTCTGCGGGTTGTACTTGTCCGAGCCGTAGTAGGCGTACGGACCGTGTCCCCAGATCTCGCGCGTCGTCTTCGCCGGGTCCTTGAGCAACTGGTCGTAGGCGAAGAACGCGTCGAGCCGGTTGTCCGCCGCCCGGTCGCCGCCGATGAGCCCGATCACCCCGCGCATGTCCTGCGGTACGAGCCACTGGTACTGCCAGGCCGTGCCCTCATGGAAGGCCCCTCGGGCCGCGGGGTCGGCCGGCTGTGTGAAGGCGCCGGAGGCGTCCCGGCCGCGGAAGAATCCGGTCGTGCGGTCGAAGACGTTCCGGTAGTTGCGCGACCGGGCGGCATAGCGGGCGGCGTCCGCGTCATGCCCGAGGCTCCGCGCCATCTGGGCGAGCATCGCGTCGGACAGCGCGTACTCCAGCGTCACCGACCCGCCGTGGTGGTAGTCGGTGTCGCCGGGCTTGGTGTGGGGGCGGTCCTTGATGTAAGGCGCGAAGCCCTTCGCGATGTACTCCCGGTTGGCCTCCCGGCCCGTGTACATGCTGTCGGCGGGCGGGACGCCGTCCGCGTTCTTCTTGAGCGCGCGGTACGCCTGCTCCTCGTACCCCTTGAGCAGTCCCTGCTGGTAGGCGTGGGTGAGGAACGGGGTGACCGGGTCGCCGCTCATGACGTTCGTCTCGATGGTGGCGTAGCCCCACTTCGGCAGCCAGCCGCCCTGCGCGGCGATCCTGAGGACCGAGATCGCCATGTCGCGTGCCTCGCGCGGGGCGAGCAGCGACAGAAGCTGGACCTGGGTGCGGTAGGTGTCCCACAGGGACCAGTTCTGGTAGTACGTGAATCCCTTGGCCTGATGGACGTGCTGGTCCCAGCCGCGGTACCGGCCGTCGGCGTCGCTGCCGGTGTTGGGTGCGAGGAAGGAACGGTACAGCGCCGAGTAGAACGTGGTGTGGAGGGTGACGCTGCCGCCCTGCACGCTGACGTGCGCGAGGCGCTTCTCCCAGGCGCTGCGGGCCGCCTCCCTGATGTCGTCGAACGAGCCGTGGGACGCGGCGGCGAGGTTGGCGTCGGCGCCGTGCGCGTCGACGTACGACAGCGCGGTGGTGGCCTCGACCGTGTGGTTCCCGGTCGTGTCGAAGGTGACGTAGGCCCCGTTGTGGCCGGGACCCGCCGACTTCGTGGCGCCCGGGGTGATGGAGTCCTGGTACCAGGTGCCGTGCGCCGTGAAGGGGCGGCTGAAACGGGTGACGGTGTAGACCGTGTACGGCCGGCTGCCGCCGCAGAAGCCGCTGCCTGTGATCGAGGTGCGCACGGTGCGGTCGCCGAGGATCTCCACCTTCGAGGTGACGTTCTTGTGCAGCGCCTGGCCCGCGTTGAGCAGCACCTGGGCCTTGGAGGTGGCCGGGAAGGTGTAGCGCTGCACGCCGGTGCGCGCGGTGGCCGTCAGTTCGGCCTTGACCCCGTTGCCGAGGCCCACCCGGTAGTAGCCGGGGCCGGCCTGCTCTTCCGAGTGGTCGAAGTCGACCGCGTACTTGGAGTAGTCGGTCTGGGTGACGTCACCGGTCGTCGGCAGCACGGGCAGGTCCCCTCCGATGGCGCATCCGACGCCGGAGAGGTGGGTCAGCGAGAAGCCGCGGATGCGGTGCTGGGAGTAGTCGTAGCCGGTACCGTGCCCGGTGTCCGGCGAGAACTGCACCATGCCGAAGGGCACGGTGGCGCCGGGAAAGGTGTTGCCCTCGTTCTGGGTGCCGATGAATGGGTTGACCAGGTCCGTGAGCCTGCCGGCCGGCGGCTGGGCGGACTGGGCGCCCGACGGGGAAAGCAGGGCCGAGGCCACGACCGTTCCCGCGGCGCACTGGCGCAGGAGCCGGGTCCGTCTCATTCGGAAGACCTCCGGAAGATCGACAGCGATGTCCACATGGTGGTGGCGGGGTGTCAGTTTCCGGAGGAACTCGAGCGGTTGGCGCCGCGCGCGTCGCTCGGGAGGCGGCTGGGGAGCCAAGTGGGCCAACTCGTCATATTTTCCGCCTCATGCGCCGTGGGCTCGGCGGCCAGGGTCCGATGAGTGCGTCATTCGGGTGGCCGTTCCGGACGTTCTGAGCCCGCCGTCGTGGAGTGAACACCCCGCTGACCTACGGTGGCCGCCGCGGGACCGGTCGCCTCGGACCCCGTTCCACCGTCCGGCAGGAGGAAGCCCGCGTTGGACATGCGTCGGTCACGCGCACACCGGGTACGCGGCAGGGCCCGCCGTAGCCTCGGAACCCTCGCGCTGGTGACGGCGTGCCTCGCCACCACCTGCGCGCCCTCCCCCGCGGCGGATCGGGATCATTCGGGGACGGCCGTCCGCCCCTGCGCGACCACGCCCTATCCGCCGTCGCAGAATCCGCCGGCGCCGATCCTGTCGGGCCCCGACGTGTGGGAGTTCGTCACGGCGCCCGGCCTGCGCCCGATGCGAGTCCAGGTCACCACGCGCAAACCGGGCACGGCCCGGGGCGGCATCCTCGTCGGGCCGTTCAGCGCGGACCAGATGGTCGGCCAGACCGGAGCACTGATCAACGACGACTCCGGCGACCCCGTCTGGTTCCGTCCCCTGCCCTCGGTGACCCTGCAGAACGCCGACCTGCGCGTCCAGACCTACCGTGGCCCCCGTGGGCGCCGGGAACAGCCCGTGCTGACCTGGTGGCAGGGGTCCATCGCGCTGCCGCCGTATTACACCAACCTGCCGGCCGGCGCCCCGGAACCAGGTGGCTGCTACTACATCGTGGACAGCCACTACCGGCTGCTCAGGACGGTGTTCGCACGGCACGGCTACTACCCCGACGAGCACGAGTTCACCCTGACCCGCAGGGGCACCGCACTGTTCATCGCGTCGAGGCCGGTGCCCATGGATCTGACGCCGTACGGAGGCCCGGCCGACGGCGCCATCCTGAACAGCGAGGTCCAGGAGGTCGACCTCGCCACAGGAAAGCTCGTCTACTCATGGAACGCGCTGGACCATCTCGACCCGGCGGATTCCGAGGAGCCCGTCTCCAGCGCGTCCCAGTCCGACGGAGTGTGGGACGCGTTCCACATCAACTCGGTGGACGAGGGGCCGAAGGACCAGTTGCTGATCTCGGCCCGGAACATGTGGGCGATCTACGACGTCGCCACGAAGTCGAACCGGACCCGCTGGCAACTCGGCGGGATGAAGAGCGACTTCACCTTCGGCCCGAACGCGGACTTCTACTGGCAGCACGATGCGCGCTTCCGTCCGGGCAGCCGCATCAGCATGTTCGACGACGGCTGCTGCGACCTGCCCGACGGCACCCCGGAGCAGGAGTCCCACGGCCTGATCCTGAATCTCGACTTCCGCCACTGGAAGGCGACCGTGTCCAGGACCTACTACCACGAGCCGCCTCTGGAGGTGCCCACCCAGGGCAACCTCCAGTCCCTCCCGAACGGCAACAAGTTCATCGGCTGGGGACAGAGCCCGTACTACTCGGAGTACAGGAACGCGGGCAACACCCAGGGCAACGGCTCGCACAACCTGCTCTACGACGCCCGTATGCCGGGCTCCAACATCTCGTACCGCGTGTACCGCAACGAGTGGGTCGGCACCCCGTACTACCCGCCGAGCGCGGCGGCACTGGCCATGGGCGGTCAGACCACCGTCTACGCCTCGTGGAACGGCTCCACGGAGACCAGGGCATGGCAGGTGCTCGCCGGACCCCGCCCCCGCTCGCTGTCCGTCGTTGTCCGCCGTACCGCACGGACCGGATTCGAGACCTCGGTCCTCACCAACGCCCAAGGACCGTACTTCCAGGTGAGGGCGCTGGACCGGAAGGGCAGGGTCCTCAGGGCGTCCAAGGTGGTGAAGCGGAGCTGACGGACGGGCTGGGGTCTTTCGTTTGGATCAGGCCGGGCTCGTCCAAACGAAAGACCCTGGTGCCGCCTACGTCACGAGTTGTCCCTTGCCCAGGGCGATGACCCCGCCCTGGGACACCGTGTACAGCTCCGCGTCCCGATCGGGGTTGACGCCGATCGTCGCCCCGGGCGGGACCTCGACGTTCTTGTCGAGCACCGCGCCCCGCACGATCGCGCCCCTGCCGACGCGCACGTTGTCGTGGAGCACCGAACCCTGGACCACGGCGCCGGGGTCCACCACCACACCCGGTGACAGGACCGAACGCGTCACCTGACCTCGTATCAGGCTCCCGGCGCTGATGATGGACTCACTGGCCATGCCGCCCGCGTTGAACCGGGCGGGCGAGAGCTGGCCCGAATGCGTGTAGAGCGGCCAGCGGCGGTTGTGGAGGTTGAACGCCGGGCGCTCCGCGATCAGGTCCATATGGGCCTCGTAGTACGCGTCCAGCGTGCCGACGTCCCGCCAGTAGCCCCGGTCCCCGCTGGTCTCGCCGGGCACATGGTTGGTGCGGAAGTCGTAGAGCTGCGCCTCGCCGCGGGAGGTGAGGGCGGGCAGGATCGAACCGCCCATGTCGTGCACGGAGTTCTCGTCCTCGGCGTCCCGCTGGAGCGCCTCGATCAGGGCCTTGGTGGTGAAGATGTAGTTGCCCATCGACGCGAAGACGGTCCCGGGGTCGTCGGGCAGTCCGGGCGGATCGGCGGGCTTCTCCAGGAACCGCCGCACGCTCAGGCCGTCGGAGCCGGGGCTGATCACCCCGAACGACGAGGACTCCGCGCGCGGGACCCGGATCCCCGCCACGGTCACGCCCGCGCCGCCCTCGATGTGCTGCGCGAGCATCTGCCGCGGGTCCATGCGGTACACATGGTCGGCGCCGAACACCGCCACGTACTCGGGCTGTTCGTCGTGGACCAGGTTCAGCGACTGGAGGATCGCGTCCGCGCTGCCCAGGTACCAGCGGGGACCGAGCCGCTGCTGGGCCGGGACGGGGGTGACGTAGTTGCCGAGCAGACTGGACATCCGCCAGGTCGTGGTGATGTGCCGGTCCAGCGAATGGGACTTGTACTGCGTGAGCACGCAGATGCGCAGGATGTCGGCGTTGACGAGGTTGGACAGCACGAAGTCCACGAGGCGGTAGGTCCCGCCGAAGGTCACGGCCGGTTTCGCCCGGTCCGCGGTCAACGGCATCAGCCGCTTTCCCTCGCCTCCCGCCAGTACGATCCCCAGCACCGAAGGTCCACGTCCACCGCGCATACCGCCGCCCCTCTACGCCCGGTCGTGCCGCACCCGGTTGGATGACTACTGCTCTTGTGCCTTCCCCTGCGCGAGGACTTCCTCGTACAGGCGGACCGTGCGGCGGGCCACCGTGTCCCACCCGAACTCCTCCACCGCCCGCTCCCGGCCGGCCTCGCCCATGCGCCGTGCCGCCGCGGGATCGGCGAGGAGGGAGTCGAGGGCGTGAGCGAGGCGCCCCTCGAAGTCGTCGTCCACGTCCACGAGCAGACCTGTGCGGCCGTCGTCCACCACCTCCGGGATGCCACCGGTCCGGGAGGCCACCACGGCCGTACCGCACGCCATGGCCTCCAGATTGACGATGCCGAGCGGCTCGTACACCGAGGGGCAGACGAACACGGCGGCGTGCGTGAGGAGTTGGACGACCTCCGGGCGCGGCAGCATGTTCGGGATCCAGTGCACGCCCGCGCGGCTCCTGCTCAACTCCCGGAACAGGTCGCGGAACTCGCGGTCGATCCCGGGCGTGTCCGGGGCGCCCGCGCAGAGCACGACCTGGGCGTCGGGGTCGATGTGCCGTACCGCGCGCAGCAGGTGCGGCACGCCCTTCTGGCGTGTGATGCGGCCGACGAACAGGACGTAGGGACGGTCCGGTTCGAGTCCGTGCCGTGCCAGGACGTCGGTGCCGTGGTCCGGCCGGTACAGCGAGGTGTCGATGCCGTTGTGCACGACATGGACCCGCGCGGGATCGAGCGCCGGGTAGCAGCCGAGGATGTCGTCGCGCATGGCGCCGGAGACGGCGATCACCGCGTCCGCGGACTCGATCGCGACGCGCTCCGCCCAGCCGGACAGGACATATCCGCCGCCGAGTTGCTCGGCCTTCCAGGGACGCAGCGGCTCCAGCGAGTGGGCGGTCATGACGTGCGGGATGCCGTACAGCATCCGCGCGAGGTGGCCGGCCAGGTTGGCGTACCAGGTGTGGGAGTGGACCAGGTGGCGGTCCTTGAGGGCGGCGGCCATGGCCAGGTCCACGGAGAAGGTGCGCAGCGCGTCGTTGGCGGTGTCCAGCGCGGCCCACGGCCGGTGGCGGGTCACGCCGCCAGCGCCTCCCTCGCCCCAGCAGTGCACGTCCAGGTCCGTCAGGCGGCGCAACTCCCGTGCGAGAAACTCCGCATGGACGCCCGCGCCGCCGTACACGTCCGGCGGGTACTCCCGGGTCAGCAGGCCCACACGCACCCGAACCCCCTTGTCTCGGCGGCTGGTTCTCCCATGCTCACCCAGATACGGCGGTTGCGGAAGACCGTCGGTGCCTCACCGCCGGTACTTCACCGCCGTTTCCTCACTTCCGGTTCGGCGGGTGGTCGAAGCAGCAGTCCCCGCACAGGCCACCGCCCGGCAGCCGGTAGTAGAGGCAGCAGCTGCGGCGGCGGCCGGTGGCGGGATCGAGCGTGCCGGAGAGCCCGGGGCGTGCGAACAGCCCGGCGGCCAGCGCCCCGGCGCGCTCCGCGGCGTCCGGGCGACCGCCCGCCGACGCCCACCGCTCGACCATGCGCACGGTGGCCGCGAGGGCGGAGCCCGCGTTGCCCCACAGCAGCCTCTCCGAGACGCGTTGGCGGGAGGCGAGGGCGGTCGTGAGCGGGATCAGGTGTCCCTCGCGCACGACCGCGTCCAGCGAGCTCTCCAGCGGGTCGGAGGGCCCCGGGCGGACCTCGCTCAACCACAGGTCGTCGGGCGCGGCGGCGTCCGGATCCCAGTGCAGCACGCGGGGACCGAGATCGGGCAGTTGGCCGTACAGTACGGCGCAGCCGAGGGCGACGGACCAGATCCGGGCCGCCAGGCCCTGGTGGGCGATGGAGGCGGCGACCCTGGATTCCGGCGCCCGGAGACCGCGGGCGACCTTGCGGACGCGGAATGTCAGCGGATCCCGGTAGACCCCGGGCGAGGCCTGGGGCGGCGGGGGCGCGTACGCCTGCGCGAGGGTCGGCAGAGGTCCGCGTGGGGGCAGCCCGGTGCGCAGTACGAAAAAGCCGCCGAGGGCGCGCAGCGCGGCGAGTTCGGGGTCGAGGTCCACGAACGTCAGTAGTACCAAGGCCCGGATCGGCTCCCATCTGGGGGGACACGCCGAAGGCACGAGCCTTGTCACCCATCTTGGGGAGGAGGGTGACGCGTTCGTACTCCATCGGCAGTAGGAGTCATTGTGTGCTCAGGTACGACGACGGGAAGACCGGCGCAGGGCATCGTGTTCATCATGGAAGCAGACCGTTCGTCGCGCCGGGCTCCCCGCTCCGGCTCCACGCAGGGGAGACGCTCATGAGCGCCCTCGCGCTGTCCGTGCTTCTCTCGCTCGTCTCCGCCCTCGTGTACGCGGGCGGTGCGATCGTCCAGGAGCAGGTCGCCGTGTCCTGTGCGGGCCGGTCCTACGCGACGCTGCGCCGGCCGGCCTGGTGGGCCGCCGTCCTGCTGAACGGTCTCGGCGGGCTGCTGCACGTCGTGGCGCTGGCCTACGGTCCGTTGAGCCTCGTCCAGCCGCTGGGCGCGCTGACCATCGTGTTCGCGCTGCCGATGGCGGCCCTGTTCGTGGGCCGCCGGGCCGGTGCGACGGCGTGGCGGGGTGCGGTGATGGCGACGGTCGGACTGGCCGGTCTGCTGTCCCTGGTCGGCGCGTCCGACGCGCGGACCCTGAGCAGTCCCCAGCGTGTGCTGCTGACCGTGGTCACCGCGGGTGGCGTGGTGGCCCTGATGACGGCGGCCCGCGCGGCGCAGCGGCATCCGGCGGTGCGCAGCGTGCTGCTGGCGGTCGCGTCCGGCGTCGCGTTCGGTATGTCGTCGGTGTTCACGAAGACGGTCGCGGTGGACTGGACGAGCGGGGTCTCCCGGGCCGATCTGCCGAGCCTGACGGTGATAGGGGTGCTCGCGACGGCGGGCATCCTCCTGTCGCAGGCCTCCTACCGGGATGCGGGCCTCGCGGCGCCGCTCGCCACGCTGACGGTGGTGAACCCGGTGGTCGCGGCGGCGGTGGGCATCACCATGTTCGGGGAGGCCTTCAGTTACGGCACGACGGGCACGGTGCTCGCGCTGGGCAGCGGTGTCGTCGCCGCGGGCGGTCTGATCCTGCTGACCACCGAACGGATCAGCGGCGAGCAGCACGCGCAGGCGGCCGCGGGGGCCGTCGAGAAAACAGCCGTCGAGCCGCATCCGCTTCCGGATCCGCTCCCGGAGCTGCGGGTGTCGCTGCCCGCGCTGCCCATGCAGGCGCGCGTACCGGCCGTGGAAGACGGCCCGTTCTACGACGCCCCGTTCGTGCCGCGTGCCGATCCGGACCGGCACGGTGCCCGGGTGAAAGCCCGGATCACGTCACGGGCCGGACACCGGGGACGCCGGGGCCCCCGGGTCGGCACTTCCCGTATCGATTCCTGACTCCGGTCCGGACTCCGGTCCCGGCTCGTTCGGATCCTGATCCTGACTCGGCTCCTGACTCAGATCCGGACGCCGCCCGCCCGGAGATAGGCGACCGGGTCGATGTCACTGCCGAACTCCGGACCGGTCCGCACCTCGAAGTGCAGATGAGGGCCCGTGACATTGCCCGTGGAGCCTGAGCGGCCGATGCGCTGCCCTGCCACGACGCTCTGCCCGTCCTTCACGGAGATCGCCGACAGATGGGCGTACTGCGTGTAACGGCCGTCGGCGTGCCGGATGACCACCTGGTAGCCGAAGGATCCGCCCCAGCCGGCGCTGACGATGTGGCCCGCCTCCACCGCCTTCACCGAGGTGCCGGTGGGCACGGGGAAGTCGATGCCCGTGTGATACCCCTTCGACCACTCCGAACCCGCCGCGTGATAGGGCGTGCCCGTCGCGGCGTTCACGGGGGCGACCAGGGCGTGGGAGGCGGAGGGCCGCTCGGCAGCGGGCTGTGCGGGCTTCGCGGTGGACGGCTTGTGGTGCCGCGGGGGCGCCGGCCGCGTATGCGCCGGGGGCTCGTGCACGGGGGCCTTGGCCCGCAGGTCCAGCCGCTGGCCCGGCAGGATCAGGTCGGGGTCGGCGCCCACGGTGCGGCGGTTGGCCGCGTACAGCCCCTGCCAACCGCCCGGGACACGGTGGGAGTCGGCGATGCCGGAGAGGGTGTCGCCGCGCACCACGGTGTACATCTCGGCGCTGCCCGCCAGCGACTGGGGTGTGGTCGCCGGTGTCACGTCACGGACGGAGCGTCCGGTGGACCGCGGTGACACGCCATGCGTGGCGTGCCCGGCGTGCCCGGCGTGCTCGTCATGCCCGGCGGACCGGGTGAGCCCGGCTCGTACGGAGCAGACCGGCCAGGCGCCCGGCCCCTGTCCCTGGAGAACCTTCTCGGCCACGGCGATCTGCTGGCCTCTGGTGGCCAGATCCGCGCGCGGGGCGTAGGCGGTTCCGCCGTACGCCGCCCACGTGGACCGCGTGAACTGCAGTCCCCCGTAGTAGCCGTTGCCCGCGTTGATGCTCCAGTCGCCGCTCGACTCGCAGGCGGCGACCTTGTTCCAGATGTCCGTGTCGGCCGCGTGCGCAAGTCCGGCGCCGATGAGCGGGATCGCGATGCCCGCGCCGCCCGCCGTCACGGTGAGCGAGGCACGGTTGATCCTTGTCGGCTGGTACCGGCGGTGCCGGCCGCGTACGGCCATGGGGACCCCCTCGGCGTGCGTCAGAAGGGGCAAAAGTAAGCGCTGCGAACTGGCCATGACAAGACGGGTATCGGCCGTGAGCGCACCGGAACACCCGGATGTGCGAGGGGCGTACCGGCACGGAAGGATGGTCAACGGGCAATACTGACGAGCACGACCTGCACCGCTGTTTCCAGAACCGCAGATTCCGCAACGGCTGATTCCGCAACAGCTGATTCCAGAACCCCGACTCCGACCGCTTGCCTCTGGCCACTGACCTCCGAGCACTGACCTCAAGGAGCCAACCCTCATGAGCACTACCGCCCAGATCGGCGTCACGGGTCTCGCGGTCATGGGCCGCAACCTCGCCCGAAACTTCGCGCGCAACGGCTACGCGGTCGCCCTGCACAACCGGACCGTGTCCCGGACCGAGGACCTGGTGAAGGAGTTCGGGAACGAGGGCGACTTCGTCCCGACCACGACCGCCGAGGAGTTCGTGGCGGCGCTGGAGCGGCCCCGCCGTCTGATCATCATGGTGAAGGCGGGCGGACCCACCGATGCGGTGATCGAGGAGTTCGCGCCGCTGCTCGAACCCGGTGACATGATCATCGACGGAGGCAACGCGCACTTCGCGGACACCCGCCGTCGGGAGAGGGAGCTGCGCGAGCAGGGCATCCACTTCGTCGGCACCGGTATCTCCGGCGGCGAGGAGGGCGCGCTGCACGGGCCGAGCATCATGCCGGGCGGCTCGAAGGAGTCGTACGGGTCCCTGGGCCCGATGCTGGAGAAGATCTCCGCGAAGGCCAAGGACGGGGCGCCGTGCGTCACGCATGTCGGCCCCGACGGCGCCGGGCACTTCGTGAAGATGGTGCACAACGGCATCGAGTACGCCGACATGCAGCTGATCGGCGAGGCCTATCAGCTGCTGCGCGATGTCGCCGGCTACTCCCCCGCGCAGATCGCCGAGATCTTCCGCACCTGGAACACCGGCCGCCTCGACTCGTATCTGATCGAGATCACCGCGGAGGTCCTCGCCCACGTGGACGCGGCGACCGGCAAGCCGTTCGTGGACGTGGTGCAGGACCAGGCCGAGCAGAAGGGCACCGGCCGCTGGACGGTCCAGATCGCGCTCGACCTCGGGGTGCCGGTGTCGGGGATCGCCGAGGCGGTGTTCGCCCGGTCGCTGTCCGGCCACAAGGCGCTGCGCGATGCCTCACGGGGGCTGGCCGGGCCGACGGCCTCCCCGCTCGGCGAGTCGGAGGCCGCGGCCTTCGCCGATCGTGTCGAGCAGGCGCTGTACGCCTCGAAGATCGTGTCGTACACCCAGGGCTTCCATGAGATCGCCGCGGGCAGCCAGGAGTACGACTGGGGCATCGACCTCGGCAGGACGGCCTCCATCTGGCGCGGCGGCTGCATCATCCGCGCGGCATTCCTGGACCGTATCCGTGCCGCCTACGACGCCCGCCCCGACCTGCCGAGCCTGCTGTCCGACGAGACGTTCGCCCGGGAGATCGCGGCGGCGCAGGACGACTGGCGCGAGGTGCTCGTCGCCGCGACCCGCCAGGGCGTGCCCGCGCCCGGCTTCTCGGCGGCGCTGGCCTACTACGACGCCCTGCGCGCCGAGCGTCTTCCCGCGGCGCTCACCCAGGGGCAGCGGGACTTCTTCGGGGCGCACACCTACCGGCGGACGGACCGGGAGGGCTCGTTCCACACGCTGTGGGGCGGGGACCGGTCGGAGGTGGAGGCGTAAGGAGGCTTGGGGACGCTCACGCGCCCGCCGGGCACGCCGGCCTCCCCGCGCCTGGGCAGGCCGGCGTGCCCGCGTCGCGGGACGGTCAGGTCAGCGGCGGCCCCGGCTCGGGATCCGGGACGGGGTCCGGGCCCGGGGGCCTGGGGATCGGTGACGGCGGCGGCTGGGGGACGGGGCGCGGCTCGGGATCGGGAACCGGCTCCGGGACGGGTCGGGGGCGGTCGGGGCCCGGACCGGGGGCCGGGGGCGGTCCCGGGGGCGTCGGGGCCGGTCCGGGAGGCGGAGAGGGAACGGGTTCGGGGCCCGGCGGCGGGGGCCCTGGTTCCGGCGGTACGGGTTGGGGTTCCGTCGGCACGGGGTGCGGCCCCGGTGCCGGGGCCGGTTCGGGAGTCGGCTCCGGTCCCGGCGTCGGTCCCGGTCCGGGGGGCGGTCCCGGCTGTGCGGGATCGGGGAGCGGATGCGTCATCGTGTCCTCCAGCCGTTCGGCGCGTCGGCCCTGGGCTTGTCCGGGTACCCGTACAGCCCGGCGCGGACACTCACGCCACCGCGGGCCGGACAGGGATGCCGCGGACCACGGCGCGCAGGTCAGGACAGAGGGCGGGCCATCGCCGCGGCCGCCGCCGCGAGCCCTGGGGCGGGGCTCGCCAGGACCGGTACGGCGGTCGTGGCCAGATGCCGTGCCGGTGCCATGGACGCCTGGGCGAGGACGATGGCGTCGGCGTGGGTGACGCTGTCCACGACGGCTGCCACCGCCCGCACGTATCCGTCGGTGTCACCGGCCTCGAAGCGCTTCCAGGCACCCTCGGCCACCCCTGGTGCGCAGCTCGACGGGGCGCCCCGCCGCCTCCTCCCGGATCAGGGCGGCGGTCGGCTCCAGGGTGCTCTCCAGCGCGGCGACGACGACGATCCGGGGCCCGGCAGCGACCGCGGCGGCGGCCATCGGCCGGTCGACGCGCAGCACCGGAACGCCCGCTTCCGTGCCCACGCGCTCGGCGTCGGCGCCGATGGTGGAGCAGGTGCAGAGCACGGCGCGGGCGCCTGCCGCGACGGCCTCACCGAGGAGGGCCCGGATACCGTCCGCGACAGAGTCCGGGCCTTGTTCACGGGCCCGGAGCAGCAGTTCCCCGGCGACGAGGTGCCTCAGCCCGAGCCCTGGATGAAAGGTGTCGCGCAGGGCCTCGAAGACGGGGATGTGCACGGGTGAGGTGTGCAGCAGAACGAGTGTTCCTCGCCTCCCCGGACGGCTCACGGCCGTGCCCCCCTTCCGCCGGTCAGACCGTGACGGCCTGAGGGCTGCGCCTCTGGTCCGTGCCCGGGACGGGCGCGGACGGGTCGGCACCGAGTTCCACGATCCGGTTGTCCCCGTCGACATGCACGACCCTCGGTCGCAGAGCGCGCGCCTCGGCGTCGGAGACCTGGGCGTAGCTGATGACGATCACAAGGTCGCCGGGGTGGACCAGATGGGCCGCCGCCCCGTTGATCCCGACCACGCCGGAGCCGCGTTCGCCCTCGATGACGTACGTCTCGAGCCGGGCGCCGTTGGTGATGTCGACGATGTGGACGAGCTCACCGGGCAGCAGGTCGGCGGCGTCGAGGAGGTCGGCGTCGATGGTCACGGACCCGACATAGTGCAGGTCGGCCTGGGTGACCGTGGCACGGTGGATCTTGGACTTGAACATTGTTCGAAGCACGGAGAAACTCCCGATTCGTCTGCTCCCTGCCTGCTTTTTGCAGGTCAAGGGCGGTCTCCGCAGACTACAACGGTTCGCATCCCCGGTCAGCCGTCCCCAGGTGTTCGAGCACTCACACCTGAGGCACGGCACGGTGCGCGAATGCACGGCCGAGGCCGCCCGGGCTGTGGTTGCCTGGGCGGCCTCGCGCGGACAGGAGAAGCTCAGCCGTCGGCCCCGGCCGGGGTCGTGGTGGTGGTGAAGCCCTCCTTCTTGTTCGCGTTGATGGCGAATTCATTGGTGAAGGTCTTGCTGAGGTCCACCGACGAGGTCACGGTCCCGACCATCTTCTCGGTGGCCATCGAGGTCTTCGGGCCGCCGGCCGGCATGATCCCGTCGGGCAGGAACTGGCCCTTGTCCTCGTTCAGCGCCGTGATGTAGTCGGCCTTGGTGACCAGTTGGTTCTGCACGAAGGACGCCGGCAGCTCGTTCGCGACGTCGGCGGCGCTGTGGTCGTGGATCCAGTGCATGGTGGCCACGAGCGCGTCGACGACCTTCTGCACCGCGTCCTTGTGCGAGTTCACCCAGTCGGTGCGGGCGAGCACGCTGGCGGCCGGGAACGCGCCGCCCAGCGCCGCCTCGGCGCCGTCGGTGGTGGCCAGGTCGATCGCGGAGGTACCGACGCCCTTCTTCTGGATCGCGGCGACCGTCGGCTGTGTCGTCATGACGCAGTCGGCCTTGCCGTTCTGCAGTGCCGCGACGGCGGTGGAGCCGGCACCGACCGCGAGCCGGTGGAACTCGTCGGTCTTGACACCCTTCTTCGCCGCCATGAACTGGGTGAGGGTGTCGGTTCCCGAACCCAGGTCCGTGACGCCGAGCGTCTTGCCCTTGAAATCGGCGGCCGACTTCACGCCGCTCTTCGCGGTGCACATCTCCCGCTCGCCCGGCGCACCGGACAGCTGGACGACGTCCTCGACCGCCTTGCCCTTCGCCTGGAACTCGATCGTGTGGTTGTACCAGGCGCCGGCCATGTCGACCTGTCCGGAGGCCATGGCCTCCTCCGCGCCCACACCGCCGTTCTGCTCGGTGCTCAGCTCGACCCTGACGCCGTACTTCTTGTAGAAGCCGAGGTTCTGGGCGAGCTGGTAGGGCAGGTAGATCTGCTTGTCGATGCCGCCGACCATGAGCCGGACGGTCGGGGTACCGCCGGAGCCGGACGATCCGGAGCTCCCGGAGTTGCCGGCACACGCGCTGACGGCGCCGAGGGCGAGGACGGTCACGATCGAGGCGGTGAGAGTTCTCTTGAGCATGGCGAGGCATACACCTTTCGGGACTGTGGGAACCGCTGTACGAGGGCGCGGGGAACGAGGGACGGTGGCTGGGAACACGGGCCGGAGAAGCGCCGGCGTCAGAGGCTGTTCGTCTCGGAGGGGGACGTCGGGCGCCAGGAGAGCAGCCGGTGTTCGAGCTTGCCGATCAGCCACTCCGCGCCGAGCACGATCACCGCGATGACGAGCATCGTGGCGAACACGCCGTTGGGGTCGAAGTTGTTCTGCGCGGTCTTGATGACCAGGCCCAGGCCGCTCTGGGCGCCCAGCACCTCCCCGACCAGCGCGCCGACGATGGCGAAGCCGAAGGCGCTGTGCAGGCTGGCGATGATCCACGTCAGCGCGGAGGGCACGATGACGTGCCGGGTGACCTGCATACGGGAGGCGCCGAGCACCCTGACGTTGGCGAGGACGTTGCGGTCGACCTCGCGGACGCCCTGGAAGGCGTTGAAGAACACGATGAAGAACACCAGGACCGCGGCGAGCAGGATCTTCGGGGTCACACCGATACCGAAGGCGACGATGAAGATCGAGCCGAGGACGATGCGCGGGATCGCATTGACCATCTTGATGTACGGGCCGAGCACATCGGAGAGGTAGCGGCTCTGCCCGAGCGCGACACCGAAGACGATCCCGGTGAGAGCCCCCACGACGAAGCCGACGAGCGCTTCCTCGAGCGTGGTCCATATGTTCTGGTAGAAGGAGCCGAACTGGGTGCCGTGCTGGAAGAGGTCGATCAGCCGCTTCCAGATGCCCGACGGCTGGCCGAAGAAGAACGGGTCGACGATGCCCCAGGCAGTGAACGCCTGCCAGCCGCCGATCACGAAGACCGCGAGAGCGATACGCCCGGCCCAGACCAGGGCCAGGCGCCGCCGGGCGGCGCGCTGCGCGGCGGCAGCTGCCGGGCCTTTGCCGCCGTCGGTGACGGCGGAGGCGGAAAGGGTGGACGTCGTGCTCATTCCTTGCCTCCTGCGGTCAGGGCGTAGGCACGCTCCACTTCCTCGCGCAGCGTGTCCCAGATCTTGTGCTGGAGTTCGATGAAGCGGGGCTGGAAGCGGATTTCCTGGACGGAGCCGCGCGGGCGAGGCAGGTCGATGTCGAAGACCGCCTTGACCGAGCCGGGGCTGGAGGTCATCACGACCACGCGGTCGGCGAGTGCCACCGCCTCGTCCAGGTCGTGGGTGATGAAGATGACGGACGGCCGGATCTGCTCCCACAGGTTCAGCAGCTCGGTCGACATGATCGCCTTGGTCTGCACGTCCAGGGCGCCGAACGGCTCGTCCATGATCAGGATCTTGGGTTCGTTGATCAGCGCCGCGGCCATCGCCACGCGCTTGCGCATACCGCCGGACAGCTGGTGGGGGTAGCGGTCCTCGAACCCGGCGAGCCCGACCCGGCGCAGCCAGTCGCGTGCCGAGGCCTGCGCCTGCCGCTTGGGCACCCCGCGGAAGACGGGACCCATCAGCACGTTGCCGAGGACGGTCTTCCAGGGCAGCAGCGCGTCGGTCTGGAACATGAAGCTGACGCCGTCGGTGATGCCGTCCACCTCGTGGCCGCCCACCTCGACCGATCCCTCGCTGGGCCGGTCGAGCCCGGACACCATGCTCAGGGTCGTCGACTTACCGCAGCCGGTCGGACCCACCACGGCGCAGAACTGGCCCGGCTCCACAGTGAACGAAACGCCTTGCAGCGCCGTGAACACCTCACCGGCAGGGGTCAGGAATCGCTTGGTGAGCCCGGAGATCTCGATGCGTGCGCTCGCATGTTCCGCCGCATCGGGGCCCGGGCTCGTCGCGACATCGTTTCGCGAAGCCATGTGGGAGCCGCTTCCTTCCTTCGTTCGGAGTTCCTCGGTGGATTCCTCTGGAGATTCATCGAGGTCCCTCACAGGCCGAGGAAGGCAGACGCTAGAGGCAGCCACGTATGGCGTCGCTGTTTCCGAGCTATCTCGCGATAGTCGCGTAAAGCGGACTTCTGCTCGTTTTGCTCATCGGACGAGGGGTGGGCAGCACCCTGCCCATCGGGCACAATCGCGCCACCCGGGCACATGCATCGGCCGGCCCGGCACGACGCACGACCGGAACGAAGAGGCACCCGTGATACCCATCCGTTTCCGAACAGGCCGCGGCGGGAAGCGGAGACTGTCCACGCGGATCCTCGCCAGCCAGCTCGTCATCCTCGCGCTCACCGGTCTGATCGGCTTCGTCCTGTTCGCCTTCGCACAACGGGCCGAACTCGACCGCACCTACGAGGAGCGGGCCCTGGACATCGCACAGACCACTGCTACGGACCTGCAGATCCGGCAAGCCATGGAACACGGGGGTGGGCGCAACGTGGTGCAGACGGTCGCCGAACGGATCCGCCGAACCTCCGGAGCCTCGTACGTCGTCGTGATCGACCTGCACGGCGTACGGCACTCGCACCCCATGCCCGCCCTGATCGGCGAGCCGGTGAACGAGCCCATCGTGGTGCGGGACGGCCGCCCGCACGTCGGCGCCGACCAGGGCGCGACCGGGCGGTCCGCCAATGGCAAGGCCCCCCTGTACGGGCCCTCCGGCACACTGGTCGGCGAGGTGTCGGTGGGCATCGCGGAACACGATGTGCTCGGCGAGCTGTGGCGCGAACTGCCCACCTTCGGGCTGTACGCCGCGACCGCCACCGCGATCGGCGCGGCGGCGGCCTTTCTGCTGGCGCGGCGCCTGAAGCGGACCACATTCGGCCTGGAACTGGAGGAGATCGCCGGCCTGCTGCAGGACCGCGAGGCGATGCTGCACGGCATTCGGGAGGGCGTGGTCGCCTTCGACCCCGACGGGAGGGTCACCGTCGTGAACGACGAGGCCCGGCGGCTGCTCGGCCTCGGCACGGCGCTCGGCAGCCGGCTGGAGGAGGTGCTGCCCGACGGCCGGCTGCGCCGCGCGCTGGACGGCACCCTGACCGGCACCGACGTCAGCGTCCTGACCGACGATCACTGTCTCGTCGTCAACCGCATGCCGGTCACCTTGCACGGCCACGAACTGGGAGCTGTCGTCACCGTGCGCGACCGCACCGAGCTGATCGGCCTGCTGCGCGAACTGGACTCCGTGCGCGGGCTGACCGACGCCCTGCGGGCCCAGCAGCACGAGTTCACCAACCGGATGCACACACTGGCCGGGCTGCTGGACATCGGCGAGCACGAGTCCGCGTACGAGTACGCCGTCGAGACGGCCCGTTCCGGGCAGGCACTGACCGAGGCCGTGCGTCGGCACATCGGCAACCCGCTGATGGTCGGGCTCATCGTGGCGAAGACAACGGTTGCCGCCGAACGCGGGGTGCGGCTCGTCCTCACCGACGACTCCGCGGTCGGTTCGGACCCGCCGCACCTGCGGAGACTGCTGACCGTCGTCGGCAACCTGCTCGACAACGCGATCGACGCGACGGCCGACGCACCACCCGCCGACGGCGGACGCCGTATCCGGCTGACGCTGACCGAGGGCGACGAGCTGATCGTCGTACGTGTGGCGGACAACGGTCCCGGCATCGCCGCGGGCAGTGCCCGGTCGATCTTCGAGGACGGCTGGTCCACCCGCCCCGGGCGGGGCACCGCGCGCCGGGGCCTGGGACTGGCCCTGGTGCACCGGCTGGTGCAGCGGCACGGCGGCACCATCACGGTCAGCGAAGGCCCGGGCGCGGTATTCACGGTCGTACTGCCCCTGCCGGACACCGCGCCGGCACCACAAGGAGCCCTGTTCACAAAGGCGTTGCCGATGGGAGGTGAGGGCTGATGATCCGCACCCTGGTGGTGGACGACGACTTCCGGGTCGGTCAGATCCACAGCGAATACGTGCACCGAGTGCAGGGCTTCGAGGTCGTCGGCGAGGCGGCGACCGTGGCCGAGGCGCTGGCCGCGGTCCGCGCCGTGCACCCGGACCTGCTGCTGCTCGACGTCTTCCTGCCCGACGGCAGCGGAATCGACATCCTGCGGCAGCTCAGCCAGGACGAGGGCGACGCCCGCCCCGACGCCCTCATGATCACCGCCGACCACGACATATCGTCCGTCCGCGCCGCGATGAAACTCGGCGCCGTCGGCTACCTGGTGAAACCCTTCGGCTCGGCCGACCTCGCCGAACGGCTCATCGCCTACCGCCAGCTCCATGACCGCGTCGACGCGCTCAGCCGGACGACCACGGCCGATCAGGCCGACGTGGACGCCCTCTTCAGCGCCGCCCGCCCACCCGCCGTCCCCCGGATCCCGGCCAAGGGCCACTCCGCACCCACACTCACCGCAATCCACCAGGCCCTGCGCACCGCCCGCACAGCCCTGTCCGCCGCCGAAGCCGCCGACGCGACCGGCGTCTCCCGCGCCACCGCCCAGCGGTACCTGTCCTACCTCGTCAAGGAGGGCACGGTCCGCCTGCAACTCCGCTACGGCACCAACGGCCGCCCCGAACACCGGTACCGCATCGCGCGCTGAAGCACCACGGAGCACTCCGCCTCGTGATCCTTCCTCGAGTCCCGCCTGACAAGCTTCGATCATGGACATGCACACTGTGTTGCTCTACGGGCGCGCCGCGGCTGTCGTCGTACCGGGCGCCCAACTCCTGACGACGCTCGCCGCGAAGGGCCAGAAGGAGGTACAACCTCCCTTGGCCTTGCTGCGGGCCTGGCGAGGGCCGGTGCCGAGAGCCGCCGCGGGGCTGGTGGCCGCCATGGTGGTGCTCGGCGTGGCCCAGGTGGTCTTCCCCGCCATGATCGACGCATGGGAGCGACACCCGCACGGTGCGTGGTGGCGAGCCGTGACAGCCCTGATGGTGCAGTCATCAGGATGGTTCCAGCTCTTGTTCAACCTCGCCGCGCTGGCCGCTGTCGCTCCGGTCGCCGAGCGGCAGTTCGGCCCGTGGCGGATGCTGCTCGTCTTCACGGCGAGCGGTGTGACGGCGCAGACGGTGAGCATGGCCGGCTGGAGCCCCCGTGGAGGCGGCGACTCGGTGGCGATCTGCGGCCTGGTGGGTGCGCTCGCCGTCTGGTACGCGGCGCGCGGCAGGCTTGTCACCCTGCGGTGGGTGACTGTCCTCGTCCCCGCCTCAGGTCTTGTCCTTTGCCTGCTCGCCAACAACCACGGCGCGGGCCTCCTCGCCGGATGCGCGCTGGGAGCCGGACTGGCAATTCCCGCTCGCAGCACGCCTAGTAGGTTGTCGCGGCTTAATTTTGCCGTGTGGTTGGGTAGAGGTGGCGCAGTTTCACGCGTGCGTCGTCGGTGGTGAAGTGCCAGTCGACTT
>NZ_JBEYVV010000054.1:0-21660 GCF_040644155.1 Streptomyces sp. NPDC047022
TTGTCGTCGGTTGCCATGGCTCCGCCATGACGCCCTCCTCCGCCTTGCGATGCACGGCACCAGACCCCGCTCCCTGATCCGGCCTGATCCAAACGGCCATTTGAGGGGCGCGGGGAACTGCGCAAAACCTCCAACGCCCCCGCACTCGGCAACGTGCCGGGACGGCCGCTTCGGGGGCGCGGGGAACTGCGCAAAACCCTCAATGCACCTGCACTCGGCAACGTGCCGGGACGGCCGCTTCGGGGGCGCGGGGAACTGCGCAAAACCCTCAATGCACCTGCACTCGACAACGCGCCGAGGCGACCCTTTCGGGGGCGCGGGGAACTGCGCAAAAACCCTCAACGCCCCCGCAGGGACACCGCACCCCCCGCCCCAGGAGCGATCCGCTCCAGCGCACCCGTAAGCCGCCCCAGCTCATCCTCGTCGAGATGATCCATCACGTGCCGCCGCACACTGGCAAGGTGCGCCGGCCACGCCTGTTCCAGGCGCCCGAGCCCCGACTCGGTGAGTACCGCGTTCCACCCGCGCCCGTCCTCGTCGCATCTGGCGCGCTGAACGAACCCGTCCTTTTCGAGACGGTTCACCACCCGGGTCATCCCGCTCAGTGACAGATCGCAGGCGGCGGCGAGCTCGCTCATCCGCATATGCCCGCCGGGAGACTCCGACAGGTTCATGAGGGCCGTGTACTCGGACAGGGGCAGCCCCGCGTCCCGGACCATGTCGGCGTCCACCACCCGGGGCAGCGCCATCATCACCCGCCCGAGCGCACGCACGAAGCCCTCCTCGGTCGGGCTGAGCGGCGGCAGGCGGCGTTGGCGCTGATCCATGGACGGTGCGGACGGTGCAGACGGCGGCATGGTGCCGATTCTAGCTCCTTGACAAGTCAAGCATCTCGGCATCTACTTGCCCTTGCAAGTATTTACTTGACGAGGCAAGCAAATGTTCACTTTCAGGAAACGCAGAGGCACGGACATGACCAAGATCGGCATCATCCTGGGAAGCACGCGTCCGGGACGCAACGGCGAAGCCGTCGCCACCTGGGTGCTGGAGCACGCGGCCAAGCGCGCCGACGCCCGGTTCGAGCTCGTCGACCTGGCCGACTACAAGCTCCCGCTGCTGGACGAGGCGTACCCGCCGTCGATGGGCCAGTACTCCCAGCCGCACACCCACGCCTGGGCCGAGAAGATCGCGTCCCTCGACGGCTTCGTGATCGTCACCCCCGAGTACAACCGCTCCCTGCCGGGCGCGCTGAAGAACGCCATCGACTTCCTCTACAACGAGTGGAACAACAAGGCCGTCGGCTTCGTCAGCTACGGCGGCAACGGCGGCACCCGAGCCGTGGAACACCTCCGGGGCATCGCCGGCGAGCTCCAGCTGGCCGACGTGCGGGCCCAGGTCGCCCTCTCCCTCTTCACCGACTTCGAGAACTTCAGCACCTTCAAGCCCATCGAGGCCCAGTACGACGCCCTGACCGCCACGCTCGACCAGGTCATCGCCTGGAGCAAGGCGCTGGCCCCGCTGCGCGCGAGCTGACCCGGAGCCCTCATCCCCCCGGTGCCCGGACCGCCTCCGGGCACCGGGCCGCCCGGCGGGTCGAGTACCGCCGGAAGCCGGGCACTGCCAGAACCGGAGCCTGTTCATGATCACCCTCGGCCTCGACACCTTCGGCGACGTCACCGACGACGCCCAGGGCAGGCCGCTCTCGCACGGCCGGACGATCCGCAACCTCATCGCGGAGGGCGTCCTCGCCGACGAGGTCGGACTCGACCACTTCGCCATCGGCGAGCACCACACCGACTGGATGCCCCTCTCGGCTGCCGACGTCGTCCTGGGCGCCATCGCCTCCCGCACCGAACGCATCCGCCTCGGATCGGCGGTCACCGTCATCAGCTCGGACGACCCCGTCCGCGTCTACCAGCGGTACGCCACCCTGGACGCCGTCTCCAACGGCCGGGCGGAGGTGATCCTCGGGCGAGGTTCGAGCACCGAGTCCTTCCCGCTGTTCGGATACGACCTCGGCGACTACGACCGTCTCTTCGAGGAGAAGGCCGCCCTGTTCGCCGAACTGCTCAAGGAGAAGCCGGTCACCTGGTCCGGCACGATCCGGCCGGCCCTCGACGGCCTGTCCGTCTACCCGCACACCGAGTCGGGACCGATCCCGACGTGGATCGGCGTCGGCGGCAGTCCCGAGTCCGTGGTCAGGACCGCACGCCACGGCTTCTCGCTCATGCTCGCGATCATCGGCGGCCCCACCGCTCGCTTCGCACCGTTCTCCGTCCTCTTCCGCCGGGCCCTCGAAGAGTTCGGCCGGCCCGACCGCCCGGTGGGCGTGCACTCCCCGGGCCATGTCGCGGCCACGGACGAGCAGGCGGTGGAGGAGTTCTGGCCGTACTACGAGAAGACGTTCCGGAAGGTCGCCAGGCAGCGCGGCTTCCGTGTCCCCACCTTCGAGCAGTTCCTCCAGGACGTGGGTCCCGACGGGGCCCTGTACGTCGGTTCGCCCGACACCGTGGCACGGAAGATAACCTCCGCCCTCCGCACCCTGGGCGCGAGCCGTTTCGACCTGAAGTACGGGATGAACGGGCTGCCGCACGAGTCGCTGATGGACTGCGTCGAACTCTTCGGCACGAAGGTGGCGCCCCAGGTGCGCGACATGATGGCGTCCTGAGGGAACGTGCGCGGTAGTCTCACGCGCATGCGGATCTCCGTCTCCTCCGACATGGACGAGCCCATCGCCCTCGACCTGGTCGGGGAGTTGCGCGCACGGGGCCACGAGGTGGTTCTGCACGGCGCGTTGCTGCCGGGGGACGACTCCCGGTGGGCGGCGTGCTCGGGGGCCGCGGCCCGCGAGGTCGCCGACGGGAGCGCGGACCAGGCGGTCGTGTGCTGCTGGACCGGCACGGGCGCGTCCATCGCCGCGAACAAGGTGCCGGGCGTCCGGGCGGCCCTGTGCACCGACGCGTACACCGCGGCCGGGGCGCGCCGCTGGAACGACGCCAACGTCCTGGCGCTCAGCCTGCGGCTGACCTCAGGGCCCCTGCTCAAGGAGATCCTCGACGCCTGGTTCACCACCGAGGCCGGTGAGGACCCCGACGACCGGGAGAACGTGGCTCGCGTCGGCAGGCTCGACCACGGGGGACCCACCCGGTAACCGGGTCCGGAAGCGGTCAGTGCTCGGCGGCGACCAGTTCGGGGATCCGCTCCGCGAACTCCTCGCGCCGCGAATCCGCAGCCGCCGCAGCCGCCACGGCCGTCCCGCCCCGCGCGCTCCACAGCCACAGCACATCCCGCCCGAACGACCAGACCAGCGACGCCAGCGCGAGGGCGACGACCCCCGCCGTCGCGGCGTACGGCAGCAGACCCGAGGCGGCCACCAGAAGAGCTATGCCCTGCACGGCCGCCACGGTCTTGCGCGCCATGCTGGGCGGCAGCTCGCCGTTCAGCCACGGCCACACCCTGGCCGCCGCCACGAACACGTACCGCATCCCGCCGGTCAACAGCACCCACGGGCCCAGCGCCATCGCCACGTACACGCTCAGCACCAGGATCAGGAACGCGTCGACCTCCATGTCGAAGCGCGCACCGAGCGCGGTCGACGTGCCCGTGCGGCGGGCCACCTTGCCGTCCACCCCGTCCAGGATCAGCGCCACCGCCGTGAGCCCCACGAACACCGTCACCGGCGGCGAACTCTCGAACGAGTCGGCGACCAGAGCCGTGACGCCCCCCACGAGGATCGCCCGGCCGAGCGTCACCCGGTTGGCCGGACCGAAGGAGCGCAGCCGGGAGCGGAGTACGGCACGGGTGAGGAACGCCCAGGTGGCGAGCGCGAACGCGAGCCCCGTCAGCCAGCCGGCCGGGCCCATGCCGATCGCCGTGCCCAGCAAGGCCAGCAGCAGCACCTGAACGCCCGCTCCCACGGTCGTCTCCTGCTGCAACAGCCTCACGTCGTATGTGTGGTTCAGGGCCACCGCTCACCCTCCGGCCAAGTGACAGATTCGATCTTCACGCGTACGTTGTGCGCGACTTCCCGTACGTTCCCGTGCGGGATTTCTCGTAGCTGCGTACGTGACGAGACGCCCGATCGTTCAGGAGCACGCCCATGGATCTCACCGCCCGCGCCTTCTGGCTGCGTTCGCCGGGACACGGAGAGCTGCGGAAGGTGGAGCTGCCCGAACCCGGTGACGGCGAGGTGCTGGTGCGCGCGCTGTACTCGGGTGTCAGCCGCGGCACCGAGACTCTGGTCTTCCGCGGCGGGGTACCGGAGAGCCAGCATGCCGCCATGCGCGCCCCGTTCCAGGAGGGCGACTTCCCGGCACCCGTGAAGTACGGCTATCTGAGTGTCGGACAGGTGGAGCACGGCCCCGCCGAGCTGCTGGGAAGGACCGTCTTCTGTCTGTTCCCGCACCAGAACCGGTACGTCGTCCCGGCCTCGGCCGTCACCGTCGTACCGGACTCCGTACCCGCCGGGCGCGCCATCCTCGCCGGTACCGTCGAGACCGCGGTCAACGCGCTGTGGGACGCGGCGCCCCAGGTCGGGGACCGGATCGCGGTCGTCGGTGGTGGCATGATCGGATGCTCGGCCGCCGCGCTCCTCGCCCGTCACCCCGGCGTCCGCGTCCAGTTGGTCGACGCCGATCCCGAGCGTGCCGAGACCGCGCGTGCGCTCGGCGTGGACTTCGCGCTGCCGGGCGACGCCCTCGGCGAGTGCGATCTGGTCGTCCACGCCAGCGCCACCGAGCAGGGCCTCGTACGTTCCCTGGAGCTGCTCGCCCTCGAGGGCACCGTCATCGAGCTCAGCTGGTACGGAGACCGGCGTGTCACCCTGCCGCTCGGAGAGGCGTTCCACTCGCGCCGTCTCACGATCCGCAGCAGCCAGGTCGGCACCGTCTCCCCGCGTGCCCGCTCCGGACGCACGTACGCCGACCGGCTGGCCGTCGCCCTCGAACTGCTGGCCGAACCCGCCTTCGACGCGCTCATCAGCGGCGAGTCCGCTTTCGAAGACCTCCCGGATGTGCTACCACGGCTCGCCAGTGGTGAGCTCAAGGGGATGTGCCACCGCGTCCTGTACACCGCCGACTGAACCCCGTTGTCCGGATTGCCCTGTCTCTGAGGGAACTCGCAGAGAAACCCCCGACACCTCGGAACAAACACGAACGGGCAGCTGAACAACGCGCCGGGCGCAGCCGTACTACACGGCATGCCCCGGCAGGGGGGCAGACGCACCGCACCTGGAGGGTCGTCCGTTGTTCAGCATCACCGTCCGCGATCACCTGATGATCGCCCACAGCTTCCGCGGCGAGGTCTTCGGACCCGCACAGCGCCTGCACGGCGCGACGTTCCTCGTGGACGCCACGTTCCGCCGCGCCGAGCTGGACGACGACAACATCGTGGTCGACATCGGACTGGCCACGCAGGAGCTCGGCGCCTTGGTGAGCGAGCTCAACTACCGCAACCTCGACAACGAGCCGGACTTCGCGAACACCAACACCTCGACGGAGTTCCTGGCCAAGGTGATCGCGGACCGCCTCGCCGAGCGCATCCACAAGGGCGCCCTGGGCGAGGGCGCCCGGGAGATCGCCGGCATCACCGTCACACTGCACGAGTCGCACATCGCCTGGGCGAGTTACGAGCGTGGCCTGTGACGGACACGACCATCGACCACGCGTCGCCGGACACCGCCGGCCGCATGGCCCGTCCGGGGACGGCCGCCCAGACGCCCGTCCCGGTGTCGTCCCTGAACTACCTGCCCGTGCAGAGCACGGTCCTGAGCAACGCCGACATCATTCCCATGTCCTTGCGCACGGTTCACTTCGTCATGCCCGGCGGCGTCCACGACCCGGCCGCCCCCAGCGGCGGCAACGCCTACGACCGCCGTATCTGCCTCGACCTGCCCGGCTTCGGCTGGCAGGTCCACCAGCACACCGCCGAGGGTCGCTGGCCCCGGCCGGGCGCCTCGGCCCGGGCCGAACTCGCCCGGACGCTGCGGGAACTGCCGGACGGCACGGTCGTGCTCATCGACGGCCTGGTCGCCTGCGGCGTCCCCGAGATCGTGGTACCGGAGACCGAACGCCTGCGCATCGCCGTCCTGGTGCATCTGCCGCTCGGCGACGAGACCGGACTCGACACGCATACCGCGGCCGAACTCGACGCCAAGGAGCGCGACACACTGCGCGCCGCCTCCGCCGTCGTCGCCACCAGCGAGTGGGCCGTACGCCGGCTCGTCTCGCATCACGGCCTCGCCCCCGAGCGCGTCCATGTCGCCGCCCCCGGCGCCGACATCGCACCCCTCGCCCCCGGCACCGACGGCGTCTCCCGGCTGCTGTGCGTCGCCGCGGTGACCCCGCGCAAGGGGCAACACCGGCTGGTGGAGGCCCTCGCCACCATCGCCGACCTGCCCTGGACCTGCGAATGCGTCGGCGGCCTGGGCCAGGACCCGGAGTACGTCGCCCGGCTGCGCGCCCTCATCGAGGTGCACGGCCTCGGACACCGGCTGCGGCTGGTCGGCCCCCGCTCCGGCGCCGAACTCGACGCCAGCTACGCCGCCGCCGACCTCATGGTCCTCACCTCGTACGCCGAGACGTACGGCATGGCCGTCACGGAGGCACTCGCCCGTGGCATCCCGGTCCTCGCCACCGATGTCGGGGGACTGCCGGAGGCGGTCGGGCGCGCGCCCGACGGAGGGGTGCCCGGCATCCTCGTACCGCCGGAGGACCCCGCGGCACTCGCCGCCGAACTGCGCGGCTGGTTCGGGGAGGCGGACGTACGGCGCCGCCTCAAGTCCGCCGCACGAAGCCGCCGCGCCGCGCTCGACGGCTGGGCCACCACCGCGCGCAGCCTCGCGGGCGTGCTGGGACGGCTGCACCAGGAACCCTGGAGGACGGCATGATCACGAGCACGACTCCTGCCGGATCCGAGGGGTATACGACGCCTGTGGACGCCTCCGACGCCGCCGACCGGTTCGGCGCACCCGCCCCCGGCACCGGTGAGACCGAGGTCCCCCGGTACGCACCGCAGTGGCTCCGCCTGCGCGAGCCCGCCGACGCCGCGGCGCGGTCGCGCTCGCTGCTGGTACCGCTGCGCGCGCACCTCGCCGAACGGGCCGGTGCCGACGAGGGCCTGGTGGTGTACGACCTGGGCTGCGGCACCGGTTCGATGGGCCGCTGGCTGGCCCCGCTCCTGGACGGCGACCAGCACTGGGTCCTGCACGACCGCGACCCGTATCTGCTTCACTTCGCCACCGCCGGAGCGCCCAGGGCCGCGGCCGACGGCGGCCGGGTGACCGTCGCGACCCATCGCGGTGACATCGGGCGGCTCACCCCCGACGCCCTGTCAGGAGCCGGTCTCGTGACCGCCTCCGCGCTGCTCGACGTCCTCACCGCCGACGAGATCGGCGCGCTCGCCGCCGCCTGCGCGGGGGCGGACTGCCCGGCACTGCTGACGCTCTCGGTAGTCGGGCGCGTGGAATTCACGCCCGAGCACCCGATGGATGACGAGATCATGGACGCGTTCAACGCGCACCAGCGCCGCGGCGACCTCCTCGGCCCTGAAGCGCTGAGCGTGGCCCGAGAGGCGTTCGAACAGCTGGGCGCGAGCGTGTTCGTCCATCCGAGCCCCTGGCGGCTGGGCCCCAAGCAGTCGGAGCTGGCGGGGGAGTGGCTGCGCGGATGGGTCGGTGCCGCCGTCGAGCAGAGACCCGAGCTCGCCGACCGCGCCGATACGTATCTGCGCGACCGGCTGGCCGCCTGCACCGCGGGAGAGCTGTCCGTGGTCGTGCACCACAACGACGTGCTGGTCCTGCCGCCGACGGCGGGAGGCGCGGAATGACGGCGCCGGCCATCGCCCCGGTGGCGGCGGGAGAGACGACGGCCACCGTGCCCGCCACGGTGGTGCCGACCGCCGGCCGCCCCGTCCTGCGCGCGGTGCGTGCCCACCTGGGTACGGTCGCCGGTGCGGTGATCCTCGGCGTGCTCCTGTGGCGCCTGGGCACCGGGGTGTTCCTGGACGGGCTGCGGCGCATCGACGCCCCGACCCTGCTGGCGGGGCTCGGCATCGGCGTGCTGACCACGGTGCTGAGCGCCTGGCGCTGGTGCCGTGTCGCCGACGCGCTCGGCCTACGGCTGCCACTCGGCGCCGCCGTCGCCGACTACTACCGGGCGCTGTTCCTCAACGCCGCACTCCCGGGCGGCGTTCTCGGCGATGTGCACCGTGCGGTGCGCCATGGGCAGAGCGCCGGTGACATAGGGCGCGGTGTGCGTGCGGTGGTCCTGGAGCGGACGGCCGGGCAGGTGGCCCTCGTCGTGGTCGGTGTGCCGGTACTGCTCACGGTGCCCTCACCGGTGCTGGCCCAGGCCCGCCATCTCGCCGGACTGCTGGGGCTCGCCCTGCTCGGGGCGCTCGCCATCGTCGCGGCCGTCCGGATGGGCCGCGCGCCCCGCCCGTCGCACCGCAGCCGCGCACTTCGCGCCACGCTCGTCGAGGCACGGACCGCACTGCTCGCGCGCGGCAGTTGGCCCGCGGTGCTGTTCTCGTCCGTCATCGTGCTCGCCGGGCATCTGCTGATGTTCCTGGTGGCCGCGCGGGTCGCCGGATCCCACGCCGCACCGCTCACGCTCCTGCCCCTGGCCCTGCTCGCGCTGATCGCCATGGGGCTTCCGCTCAACATCGGCGGCTGGGGCCCCCGGGAAGGCGCCACCGCGTGGGCGTTCGGCGCGGCGGGCCTCGGCGCGGACACCGGGCTGACCGTCGCGGTCGTGTACGGCGTCCTGAGCTTCGTCGCGAGCTTGCCGGGGGTCCTTGTCCTCCTCGCCCGCTGGTTCACGAGCATGCGGAGCCGGGGCCAGGAGACGGAGCCGGCGACTACCACCGACCCGGAGACGGAACCGGGGACCACCGCCGACCCGGAGACGGAACCGGCGACCATCGCCGGGACCGAGGGAGACCGTGCCCCGTCTTCGCCCATGGCGACCCAGACCCCCGTGGCGCACCAGCCCGGGAGGGCGGGCGGCCCGGAGCGCACCCCCCACGCGCTCCGTGCCCCCGTTCCGCACACCCCGCACACCCCGTACCCGCGCTCACCCCCACCACCGCGCGCGGCACGGCCGGCACGACGTCAGAAGTCCTGCGTCTTCCCGGAACCGGCGACCCCCGGCGCCTTGCCACCCCCCGGCTCTTCCGAGACGACCAGGGAGAAATACGCCCCGAAGGATTCGGTGAGCGCCGCGAGCAGTCGCTCCCCCTTCTCCGCGGAAGCGAGCGAGGGACGCCCGATGACACCGGACTCCGTATAGGCGGACATACCGAGGGTGAGCAGATGCCTGCGGTCGTCGGCGACGAAATCAGTGGTCTCGTAACCGGGTTTGACCAATTCGGGGTGGCTGTGCAGAAGAATGGAGGTCTCGATTTCCCCGGCATGCATGTCGCTCAGCAGCGAGGTGAGCACTCCGGCCCGCTCACGGGCCGTCTCCCAGTCCTCCGGGGCGGGGTAGAGCGCCATCTGCACACCGCTGCCCATGGATTCCTGGACGACATTGCCGAGGACGTAATTCCCGCCGTGGCCGTTGACCACGACCAGGGCGTCGACGCCCGAGCGGCGGAGAGATTCGGCGATGTCCCGTACCACCGCGTGGAGGGTGACGGAGGAGATGCTCACGGTTCCCGGCCATCCTGCGTGCTCGTGCGAGCAGGAGATCGTCACGGGAGGAAGAAGGTGAACCGGATACGCCGCGGCGATCTCGCGGGCGATGGCGCAGGCCACCAGCGTGTCGGTGGCCAACGGCAGGTAGGGACCGTGCTGTTCGTAACTGCCCACCGGCAGGACGGCGACCTGTCGGCGCGGGCCGGCCGACCGCTCGCGTACGTCCTGCGCGGTGTCTGCCGGCAGCACACCGGTCCGCGTAGTATCCGCAGTCCTCGAATCGCTCATCTTTTTCACGGCCTTTCGTCTCGTACCGCCTGCGCTCACAAGATAGGAACAGATCATGACAGACATTGACGGCGTGCTCGGCGGGAATCCCCACCTCACGGAAGTTCCCCGAGTCGTGAATGCCCCCACCTCCGGTGTCACCCGTGTCGTGAACGCACCCCTGCCCACCAAATATGGTGATTTCCGGGCCTACGGCTATCTCGACCATGCCACCGGTGACGAACAAGTCGCGCTCGTCCACGGCGACATCGAGGAAGCGGGGATGCTCACCCGGCTGCATTCCGAGTGCCTGACCGGAGACGCCTTCGGATCCACCCACTGCGAATGCGGACCCCAACTCTCCACCGCACTGCGGGAAATCGCCGCCGAGGGCCGCGGCATCCTCGTCTATCTGCGCGGCCACGAGGGCCGCGGCATAGGCCTGCTCGGCAAGCTGCGCGCGATGAAGCTCCAGTCCGAGGGAGGACTGGACACCGTGGAGGCGAACCTGGCCCTCGGCCTGCCCGTGGACGCCCGTGACTACCGCGTGGCGGCGGACATCCTGCACGATCTCGGCGTACGGTCCGTGCGCCTGCTCTCCAACAACCCGCGCAAGCACGAGGCGCTGGTGCGACACGGCATCAAGGTGGACGAGCAGGTGTCGCTGCTGATCCCGCCGTGCGAGAACAACATCACGTATCTGCGCACCAAGCGCGAGCGGCTCGACCACTACCTGCCGCACCTGGACGCGGTGGTGCACTCCTCGTGAGCGGGCACACGGCGGGCGGCCGGCGTCCGTGCGACGCCGGCCGCCGCGCGTGCTGTCTTCAGTCGGCGCTGGCGGTCATGGCCTCGTGCACCAGGTGCCTCAGCTCCGGGTAGACGGTGTGCGAGCCCGTGGGCCTGAGCTGGGTGAGGAACTGCACCGTCAGATCGTTGCGCGGGTCCACCCAGAACGTCGTACTCGCCACGCCGTTCCAGCCGTACGCGCCCCTGACCGAGGGCGACGGGGTGAGTCCGGGTTCCGTGACGACCGAGACCCCCAGACCGAATCCGAGGCCCGCCTTGCCGGGCCGGCGGTGGACGGGGCTGCCGAACGCCCGCAGGTCGGCGCCGCCCGGGAGCTGGTTGGAGGTCATCGCGGCGACCGTGTCCGCGCTCAGCAGCCGGACGCCGTCCAGTTCGCCGCGGCGGCGCAGGAACTCCATGAAGCGGTGGTAGTCGTGGGCCGTTGCCACCATGCCGCCGCTGCCGGACAGGAGCCGCGGCCGGCCGCGCAGGGGCAGGCCGGGGACCGGGGTGATGCCCACGCCGTCCTTCGTCTCGCCGTACAGCTCGGCCAGACGGGGCGCCTGGTCCTCGCGGACGCACAGACCCGCGTCCTTCATGCCGAGCGGAGCGAAGACGCGTCCGGCGAGGAAGTCGTCCAGGTCCTGGCCCGAGGCCACCTCCACGAGGCGGCCCAGCACGTTCGTCGCCACCGAGTAGTTCCACTGCGTACCCGGCTCGAACTGGAGTGGCAGCCGCGCGTACGCCTCGCATGTCTCCGCGAGGCTGGTTCCGGGCACCACCGACGACCCGATGCCCGCCTCCCGGTACCGGGCGTCGACGGGGTGCGCGTGGTAGAACCCGTACGTCAGACCCGCCGTGTGCATGAGCAGATGACGGACCAGGATCGGCTGCCCGGCGGGCCGGGTCCGCAGGCTCCGCCCCGCCCCTTCGGCGTAGACCTGCGGATCGGCGAAGGCGGGCAGGAAGTCCGCCACGGGCGTGTCGAGCCCGAAGCGGCCCTCCTCCATCAGGATCAGCGCGGCGACGGACGTGACCGGCTTGGTCATGGAGTACATCCGCCACAGCGTGTCGGTCTCGACCGGAAGCCGCCTGCGGACGTCCCGGTATCCGTACGCGGTGAGATGGGCCGTGCGGCCGTGCCGGGAGACCGAGACCAGGAAGCCGGGCAGCCGGCCGTCGTCGACCTGCCGGGCGAAGTGCCGGTCGAGCCGGGCCAGTGCCGCCGGATCGAGGCCGGCCTCGTCCGGCTCCACCTCTTGCCTCAGGTGTGCCATCGCTGTCCTCGGTTCCCTCATCCGGCCTCCGGCCCCAGGTGCGCGTCCAGCGCGGTGCGCAGCAGAGCCGTGATGTCGCCTGCGCCCGTGGCGAGCCGGAGGCTGCCCCAGTTCCACAGCTGCGCGATGCCGTACAGGTTCGCCAGCAGGGAACCCGCGAGGACCCGCGCGTCGGCGTCGGGCCTGAGGGGGCCGATCAGGCCCGACAGCCGGGAGAACAGCGGGAGACTCGCCTCACGCAGGCCGAGATGGCCGCTCTCCAGCAGATCATGACGGAACATCAGCTCGTGCATACCGCTGTGCGTGAGCGCGAAGTCCAGATAGGCCCGGCCCAGGGCCGTGAGCTGCTCCCGGGGACCGGACGTGCCGTCACCGGCCGCCTCGGACGCCCGCGCCGCCAGCTCGGTGAACCCGCGGCGAGCGATGGCGGACAGCAGCTCCAGATGCGTGGGGAAGTAGCGGCGCGGGGCGCCGTGCGAGACTCCCGCCCGCCGGGCGATCTCCCGCAGGGTCAGCGCCTGTACGCCCTCGGCGGCCAGGAGCTGGACACCCGCGTCGACCAGCCGCTCCCGCAGTCCCGTCTCCGGTTCAGTCATGGCCGCTGTCTACCAGGCGGCATTGACAGTGTCTACTTCCGGCCGCCTCGGGGATGCCGGGAATAGGCGGAATGAACGAACCGGTTCGCGAGTTGACCGGAGTATGACTCAGGACGCCACACAGAACGCGCTGCTCGCCCTGCTGTCCGAGGGCCACGGCGGGGTGCTGGTCACCCTCAAGCGAGACGGCCGGCCCCAGCTGTCCAATGTCACCCACGCCTACGATCCGGACGAGCGCGTCATCCGCGTCTCGCTCACGGACGACCGCGCCAAGACCCGCAATCTGCGCCGGGACCCCCGGGCCTCCTATCACGTGACCACCGGCGACCGATGGGCGTACGCGGTCGCCGAGGGCGTCGCCGAGCTCACGCCCGTGGCCCAGGACCCGTACGACGAGACCGTGGAGGAACTCGTCCGGCTCTACCGCGGCATCACGGGAGAGCACCCCGACTGGGGCGAGTACCGCACGGCCATGGTCCGCGACCGGCGCCTGCTGCTCCGGCTGCGGGTGGAGAGGGCGTACGGCGTTCCCAAGGCCGGCGGCAAGAACTGACGTTGTGATCGCCCGGGGGGCCGGTGGGCTGCTTCGTCGGCGGTGGTGCGGGCCTCGATCGCCGGCTCGCCCCTTACCTCAACTCCGCCCGGAAGGCCGCCGGTGTCGTGTCCGTGTGCTGGTGGAAGAACTTCGAGAAGTTCGCCCCGTCGGGGAAGCCCACGGCGGCCCCGACCCGGCCTATCGGCAGATCCGTGTGCGCGAGGAGGCGCTTGGCCTCCAGGATCACCCGCTTGTCGATGAAGCCCTTGGGCGTCTCGCCGGTGGCGGCACGCACGGCACGGACCAGGGTGCGGCGGGAGTAGCCGAGGGCGTCGGCGTACGCGCTGACGGTGTGGTTGGTGGCGAAGCCCCGCTCGACCGCGTCGCGGAACCGGGTGAAGGCGGTGTCGGCCTGCTCCCCGGCCGCCGCGCGGGCGGAGCTGGCCGCGAGATGCGCGAGGCGCAGCAGGAGCGCGGTGAGGGTGTGGCGCAGCACTGAGGTGTGAAGGCTCAGCGGCAGCGTGTCCATGTCCTCGTACTCGCGGCGCAGCTGGCCGAGGGCGGCCCTCAGCGCGTCGAGCTGGGCCGGGCCCGGGTGCAGCAGGGGCGGCTGGTCGTAGCGGTACAGGCCCGTGGCCTCGACGGTGGCGCGCGGCAGGAAGCCGGGCTGCATGGTCAGCACCATGCCGCGGTACTCACTGGTGCGGGAGAAGCGATGGACCTGCCCGGGGCGGATCCACAGGATGTCGCCGTCGGCCGTCTCGTGCTCGGCGAAATCCACCATGTGCGTCACCGGGCCGCCGCTGAAGAACATCACCAGGTGGAAGTCGATGCGGTGCACCCGGTCCAGCGGGGCGTCCTCGTGCCAGACACGGCCGGGTTCCATCGGCCCCACCTGCATGCCGACGCCGCGAACGCTCAGATCCACCGGAAAGGGGTACGTCCGTATCCCGTCCTGCGCGCTGCCCCGTGTGCCGCCCCCGCCTTGAGAGGTTCTGTCCGCCATGTCCTTCTCGTGCCGCCTCGGTCCCGCTGTCGATGTCCCACTTTCACCGAAGGCTGACACACGGGCACCTTCCCCCGCAAAAGTCAGACTTTTAGTTTTGAACGCGCCACCCCAGCGATCACCTCTTGTGTGAGGACTTCTTGAAGATGAGTGCGCACAGCACAGACGCGTTCGAGTGGACCGACCTCGACTTGCGAGCCGTCGACACCGCCCGTGTCCTGGCCGCCGACGCCGTACAGAAGGTCGGCAACGGGCACCCGGGCACGGCGATGAGCTTGGCCCCGGCCGCGTACACGATCTTTCAGAAGGTGATGCGGCACGATCCGGCCGACCCCGAGTGGACCGGGCGTGACCGCTTCGTCCTCTCCCCAGGACACACCTCCCTGACCCTCTACACCCAGCTCTACCTCGCCGGGTACGAGCTGGAGCTGGACGACCTGAAGGCCTTCCGCACGCACGGCTCGAAGACCCCCGGCCATCCCGAGTACGGGCACACCGCCGGCGTCGAGACCACCACCGGGCCGCTCGGCCAGGGAGTCGCCAACGCCGTCGGCATGGCCATGGCCGCCCGCTACGAGCGGGGTCTGTTCGACCCCGACACCCCCGCCGGGGCCTCGCCCTTCGACCACACCATCTGGGCGATCGTCTCCGACGGCGACCTGGAAGAAGGCATCTCCGCCGAGGCGTCCTCGCTCGCCGGGCACCAGAAGCTCGGCAATCTCGTCTTCCTCTACGACGACAACCACATCTCCATCGAGGGCGACACCGCGACGGCGTTCTCCGAGGACGTCCTGAAGCGGTACGAGGCCTATGGCTGGCACACCCAGCGCATCGAGCCCGCCGACAACGGCGACATCGACGTCCACGCCCTGTACGCCGCCCTGAAGGCCGCGCAGGCCGAGACCGGACGGCCCTCGATCATCGCGATGCGCACCATCATCGCCTGGCCCGCCCCGAACGCGCAGAACACCGAGGCCTCCCACGGCTCGGCGCTCGGCGAGGACGAGATCGCGGCCACCAAGCGCGTCCTCGGCTTCGACCCGGAGCGGACCTTCGAGGTCGCGGACGAGGTCCTCGTCCACGCCCGAAGGGCCCTCGACCGCGGCGCCGAGGAGCACTCCGCCTGGGACAAGCGAATCGCCGAGTGGCGCACGGCCCAGCCCGTGCGCGCCCGGCTGTTCGACCGCGTCGTCGCCGGTCAGCTGCCCGAGGGCTGGGAGCGGTCGCTCCCGGCCTTCGAGGAGGGGACGTCGGTCGCGACCCGCGCCGCCTCGGGCAAGGTGCTCCAGGCCCTGGGCACCGTCCTGCCCGAGCTTTGGGGCGGTTCCGCCGACCTGGCCGGCTCGAACAACACGACCATCGACAAGAACAGCTCGTTCCTGCCCGGAGGCAACGCGCTGCCGGAGGCCGACCCGTACGGCCGCACCATCCACTTCGGTATCCGCGAGCACTCCATGGCCGCGGAGATGAACGGCATCGCGCTGCACGGCAACACCCGTGTCTACGGCGGCACCTTCCTGGTGTTCTCCGACTACATGCGCAACGCGGTGCGCCTGTCCGCGTTGATGCAGCTGCCCGTCACCTATGTGTGGACCCACGATTCCATCGGCCTCGGTGAGGACGGACCCACCCACCAGCCGGTCGAACACCTGGCCTCGCTGCGCGCGATCCCGGGCCTGAACATCGTCCGCCCGGCCGACGCCAACGAGACGGCCGTCGCCTGGGCCGAGATCCTCAGGCGGCACTCCACCGACCCGGCCCCGCACGGCCTCGCGCTGACCCGTCAGGGTGTCCCGGTGTACGCCCCGAACCCCGAGGCGGCGAAGGGCGGTTACGTCCTCCGCGAGTCCTCCACCCCGGCCCCGGACCTGATCCTCCTCGCCACCGGCTCCGAGGTGCAGCTCGCCGTCGCGGCGCGGGAACTCCTCGAGGCGGAGGGCGTGGGCACCCGGGTGGTGTCGATGCCTTCCGTGGAGTGGTTCGAGGAGCAGCCCGCCGAATACCGGGAGTGGGTCCTTCCGCCGTCCGTGAAGGCACGCGTGGCGGTCGAGGCGGGCATCGCCCTGACCTGGTACCGGTACGTCGGTGAGAGTGGACGCATCGTCTCCCTGGAGCACTTCGGCGCCTCCGCCGACGCGAAGACCCTGTTCACCGAGTACGGCTTCACCGCCGGGAACGTCGCCGCCGCGGCCAGGGAATCCCTCGCCGCCGTACGCGGTTGATCCGCTCGCAAGAAGGAAGATGGTCACTGTGACCGAAGCAACCGCAACCGATGAATCCCTCGCGCGGCTGTCCGGCGCCGGCGTCTCGATCTGGCTGGACGACCTGTCCCGCAAGCGGATCGCGTCCGGCAGCCTCGCCGAACTCGTCGCGACCAAGCACGTGGTGGGAGTCACCACCAACCCGTCCATCTTCCAGGCCGCCATCGGCTCCGGAGAAGGCTACGAGGAGCAGCTCGCCGATCTGGCCGAGCGCGGCGTGACGGTCGACGAGGCCGTGCGCATGATGACCACCGCCGACGTCCGTGCCGCGGCCGACGTCCTGCGGCCCGTGTACGAGGCGACCGACGGCCGGGACGGCCGGGTCTCCATCGAGGTGGACCCGCGCCTGGCCCATCGCTCCGCGGCGACGATCGCCGAGGCCAAGCAGCTCGCCTGGCTGGTCGACCGCCCGAACGTGATGATCAAGATCCCGGCGACCGAGGCCGGCCTCCCGGCCATCACCGAGGTGATCGGACGGGGCATCAGTGTCAATGTCACGCTGATCTTCTCGCTTGAGCGCTACCGCCAGGTGATGGACGCCTACCTCGCGGGCCTGGAGAAGGCGCGGGCCGCCGGCCTGGACCTGTCCGGGATCCACTCCGTCGCCTCCTTCTTCGTCTCTCGCGTCGACACCGAGATCGACAAGCGCCTGGCGAAGCTCGGCACGGACGAGGCACTCGCCCTCAAGGGCCGGGCGGCACTGGCGAACGCCCGCCTCGCGTACGAGGCGTACGAGGAGGTCTTCGCCGGCGGGCGCTGGCTCGCCCTGGCCGGTGCGGGGGCCAACAGGCAGCGCCCGCTGTGGGCCTCGACCGGAGTGAAGGACCCTGCGTACAAGGACACGCTGTACGTGGACGAGCTGGTCGCACCGGGCACGGTCAACACCATGCCGGGGGCCACGCTCGACGCCACCGCCGACCACGGCGACATCCAGGGCGACACGGTCACCGGCCGCTACGGCCAGGCCCGCGCGGACCTGGAGGCCATGGAGCGGCTCGGTGTCTCCTACGACGAGGTCGTGGCGCAGCTGGAGGACGAGGGCGTGGCCAAGTTCGTGGTGGCCTGGAGCGATCTGCTCGAAGCGGTCGCGAAGTCTCTGGAGAGCAAGGGAGTTGACGGAGAATGAGTGAGGAGACCTCTCGGACCGGCGTCCAGGTGCCGGGCCCGGCGGCCGACTGGCACAACGTCCTGCGCGACACCCGCGACCGCCGGCTGCCCCGTATCGCGGGCCCCTCCGGACTGGTCATCTTCGGCGTGACGGGCGATCTGTCCCGCAAGAAGCTGATGCCCGCCGTCTACGACCTCGCCAACCGCGGACTGCTGCCGCCGGGCTTCTCACTGGTCGGTTTCGCCCGGCGCGACTGGGCGGACCAGGACTTCGCGGAGGAGGTGCACCAGGCCGTCAAGGAGCACGCCCGTACGCCGTTCAGGGAGGAGGTCTGGCAGCAGCTCGCCGAGGGCATGCGGTTCATCCCGGGCACATTCGACGACGACGAGGCCTTCAGGCAACTGCGGCAGGCCGTGGACGAGTTGAGTGCGTCGCGCGGCACCAGCGGCAACTACGCGTTCTACCTCTCCGTGCCGCCGAAGTTCTTCCCGCAGGTCGTCCAGCAGCTCAAGAAGCACGGACTCGCCCATGGCCCGGAGGGCTCCTGGCGGCGCGCGGTCATCGAAAAGCCCTTCGGCCGCGATCTGGTGAGCGCGCGTGAGCTGAACGCGATCGTGCACGATGTGTTCGCGCCGGACCAGGTGTTCCGCATCGACCACTACCTGGGCAAGGAGACCGTCCAGAACATCATGGCGTTGCGGTTCGCCAACCAGCTGTACGAGCCGATCTGGAACCGGTCCTACGTCGACCACGTCCAGATCACCATGGCCGAGGACATCGGCATCGGCGGCCGGGCGGGGTACTACGACGGCATCGGCGCGGCCCGCGACGTCATCCAGAACCACCTCCTCCAGCTGCTGGCGCTCACGGCGATGGAGGAGCCCATCGCCTTCGACGCCGAGGAACTGGTCACCGAGAAGCTGAAGATCCTGAAGTCGGTGAAGCTGCCGGAAGACCTCGGCGCGCACACCGTGGCCGGGCAGTACGCGGCAGGCTGGCAGGGCGGCGAGAAGGTGCGCGGCTACCTGGAGGAGGACGGAATCGACCCGGGCTCCACCACGGACACCTACGCGGCCGTCAAGCTGGAGATCGACAACCGCCGCTGGGCGGGCGTCCCCTTCTATCTGCGCGCCGGCAAGCGGCTCGGCCGCAGGGTCACCGAGATCGCGGTCGTCTTCAAGCGCGCCCCGCACTCCCCGTTCGGCTCCACCGCCACCGAGGAACTCGGCGAGAACGCGATCGTCATCCGCGTGCAACCCGATGAGGGCATGACCGTGCGCTTCGGTTCCAAGGTGCCGGGTACCTCGATGGAGATCCGGGACGTCACGATGGACTTCGCGTACGGCGAGTCGTTCACCGAGTCCAGCCCGGAGGCGTATGAACGGCTGATCCTGGACGTACTGCTGGGCGACGCCAACCTGTTCCCCCGTACCGAGGAGGTGGAGGAGTCCTGGAGGATCCTCGACCCGATCGAGGAGTACTGGGCCACCCACGGCAAGCCCGCGCAGTACCAGGCGGGAACCTGGGGCCCCGAGGAAGCCGACGAGATGCTCGCACGAGACGGACGGAGCTGGCGCAGGCCATGAAGATCGATCTGACCGACACCACGGCAAGCAAGATCAACAAGGCTCTGGTGCAGGGCCGCCGTGCCATCGGCACTCCAGCCGTGGGCATGGTCCTGACCATGGTCATCGTGACCGACGAGGAGAACGCCTACGACTCGCTCAAGGCGGCCGAGGACGCCTCGCGCGAGCACCCCTCGCGCACCCTCGTCGTCATCAAGCGGCACGCCCGCACTCCCCGCGACCGCACCGCCTCGCGCCTGGACGCCGAGGTCCGGGTGGGCGCCGATGCCGGAACCGGCGAGACGGTCGTCCTGCGCATGTACGGCGAGGTGTCCGACCACGCCGACTCCGTGGTCCTGCCGTTGCTGCTGCCGGACGCGCCCGTGGTCGTATGGTGGCCGGTGGACGCGCCCGACAACCCCTCCAAGGATCCGCTGGGCGCCCTCGCGCAGCGCAGGATCACCGATCTGTACGCCGTCGAGGATCCGCTGGTCGCCCTGGAGACCCGGGTCGCCACCTACGCGCCGGGTGACACGGACCTGGCCTGGACCCGGCTGACACCGTGGCGGTCGCTGCTGGCGGCGGCTCTGGACCAGGCGCGTTCGAAGGTGGTGTCGGCGGCCGTCGAGAGCGAGGCCGACAACCCGGCCGCGGAACTGCTGGCCCGCTGGCTCCAGGCCCGCCTGGGGGTGACCGTCGAGCGGGTGGTCACCGGCGGACCGGTGGTCACGGCCGTACGTCTCGGCACGGAGAAGGGCGAGATCCTCATCGACCGGCCCGAGGGCCCGCTGGCCACCCTCACCCTTCCCGGCCAGCCCCCGCGCAGCATGGCCCTCAAGGTACGCGCCACCTCCGAGCTCATCGCCGAGGAACTGCGCCGCCTGGACGCCGACGAGATGTACGCCATCGCCCTGCGCGGCGAGGCCGCCAAGGATGCACCCGGCCATGCCTGACCTTCCCGCCACCGCCACCCTCGTGGCCGCCTACCGCACGCTTCGGACACTCAGGGAGAAGTGAACTGATATGCAGATCGGACTCATCGGACTCGGCAAGATGGGCGGCAACATGCGCGAGCGCATCCGCCGCGCGGGCCACACCGTCGTCGGATACGACCGCAACCCCGAACTCTCCGACGCCAAGGACCTCGCCGACCTGGTGGAGAAGCTCGACGCACCCCGCGTCGTGTGGGTGATGGTCCCGGCCGGCACCGCCACCCAGTCCGTCATCGATGAACTCAAGGACCTGTTGTCGCCCGGTGACACCGTCGTGGACGGCGGCAACTCCCGCTGGACCGACGACGAGAAGCACGCCGCCGAACTCGGCATCAAGGGCATCGGCTTCGTCGACGCGGGCGTCTCCGGCGGCGTGTGGGGCCTCGAGAACGGCTACGCGCTGATGGTCGGCGGCGACAAGGAGCACGTCGACCGGCTCCAGCCGATCTTCGAGGCGCTCAAGCCGGAGGGTCCGTACGGGTACGTCCACGCGGGGCGGGTCGGTTCCGGTCACTTCTCCAAGATGGTCCACAACGGCATCGAGTACGCCATGATGCAGGCCTATGCCGAGGGCTGGGAGCTGCTGGAGAAGGTCAAGTCGGTCGAGAACGTCCGCGATGTCTTCCGCTCCTGGCAGGAGGGCACGGTCATCCGCTCCTGGCTTCTGGACCTCGCGGTCAACGCCCTCGACGAGGACGAGCACCTGGACAAGCTGCGCGGCTACGCGGAGGACTCCGGGGAGGGCCGCTGGACCGTCGAGGCGGCCATCGACAACGCGGTGCCGCTGCCCGCGATCACGGCGTCGCTGTTCGCCCGCTTCAGCTCGCGGCAGGAGGACGCCCCGCAGATGAAGATGATCGCCGCGCTGCGCAACCAGTTCGGCGGCCACGCCGTCGAGTCCGCCCAGTAGGCGCGCCGTGGGCGACCTCCTGCTGGTCCGCCACGGCGAGACCGAGTGGAGCGTATCCGGGCAGCACACCAGCTTCACGGATATCCCGCTCACCCAGCGGGGCGAGGAACAGGCCAAGTCCCTCGCCCCGCTCCTCGCCGGACGCACCTTCGCTCTCACCCTCACCAGCCCTCTCCACAGGGCCGTGCGCACCGCGGAACTCGCCGGAGTCCTCGCGGTCCCCGAGCCGGCACTGCACGAATGGGACTACGGCGGCTACGAGGGAATCACCAGCGCGGAGATCCACCGCACCCGGCCCGACTGGAGCCTGTGGACCGACGGGGTACCGCCGGGCCCGCCCGGCCACCCGGGGGAGTCTCCGGACGAGGTGGCGGCCCGCGCCGACCGGGTACTGGCTCGCGTCGCCCCCGCGCTCGCCGACGGGGACGTGCTCCTCGTGGCCCACGGCCACTTCCTGCGCGTCCTCACCGCCCGCCGCCTCGGCCTCACGGCCACCGACGGACGCCTGTTCCAGCTCGGAACGGCGACGGTCGGCCGCCTGTCCACCGAACACGGCCGGCCGGTCATCGCGGAGTGGAACGCGACGGGGCCGTCCGGCGCTCGGGGCTAGGGCCTCTCGTTTGGATCAGGCCGGGCTCGCGGGCCCTGGCACCGTGCCTCGCCGCGTTGTCGTCGGTTGCCATGGCTCCGCCATGACGCCCTCCTCCGCCTTGCGATGCA
>NZ_JBEYVV010000055.1:0-21372 GCF_040644155.1 Streptomyces sp. NPDC047022
AGTCGACTGGCACTTCACCACCGACGACGCACGCGTGAAACTGCGCCACCTCTACCCAACCACACGGCAAAATTAAGCCGCGACAATCTACTAGACGTACCGCTCCAAGATCGAAGACTCCGCCAATCGCGACAACCCCTCGCGAACACTCCGCGCCCGAGCCTCTCCGACCCCATCCACCGTCTGGAGATCGTCCACGCTGGCGGCCAGCAGCTTCTGCAGCCCCCCGAAGTGCTCCACCAGCCGCTCGATGATCGCGCCCGGCAGCCGCGGAACCTTCGCCAGCAGGCGGAACCCGCGCGGAGACACCGCAGAGTCAAGGGTCTCGGGCGAGCCCGTGTAACCCAACGCACGGGCCACCGTGGACATTTCGAGCAGCTCGGCATGCGACAGCGCGTCCAGCTCCGACAGCGCCTCCTCCACCGTGCGGGAGCGCTTCGCGGTGGGCTCGGGCACATAGTCGCGCACCACCAGCTCCCGCTCCGGCTCCACGCCCGCGATCAGCTCGTCCAGCTGCAGGGCGAGCAGCCGGCCGTCCGTACCCAGTTCCACCACGTATTCGGCGATCTCGGTGGCGATGCGCCGGACCATCTCCAGCCGCTGCGACACCGCGCAGACGTCGCGGACCGTCACAAGGTCCTCGATCTCCAGCGCGGACAACGTGCCGGCGACCTCGTCCAGGCGGAGCTTGTACCGCTCCAGCGTGGCGAGAGCCTGGTTGGCCCGGGACAGGATCGCCGCCGAGTCCTCCAGGACCCGGCGCTGCCCGTCGACGTACAGCGCGATCAGGCGCATCGACTGGGACACGGACACCACGGGGAAACCGACCTGCTTGCTCACCCGGTCCGCCGTACGGTGTCGCGTCCCGGTCTCCTCGGTCGGGATCGTCGGGTCGGGGACCAGCTGCACACCGGCCCGCAGGATCTTCGACAGGTCCGAGGAGAGCACCAGGGCGCCGTCCAGCTTGCACAGCTCCCGCAGCCGGGTGGCCGAGAACTCGACGTCCAGGACGAAACCGCCCGTGCACATCGTCTCAACGGTCTTGTCCGAGCCGAGCACGATGAGTCCGCCGGTGTTGCCTCTGAGTACCCGCTCCAGGCCGTCACGCAGGCCCGTACCGGGCGCCACGGCGCTCAGCGAGGCGCGCATCAGGCCATCGGCACCGGAACTCCCACCGTACTTTCCGGGAGCCGCCGCCCGGTCGTTGGCTGCCACTGCACTCCTCCGGTCGCAGGTACTTCAGGCGCTCCCGTGACGCACACTCGGTTCGTACGGACGGGCGAGACCAGGGCAAAGTCTACCGGCGGTCTTCATCGTCCCGTGGGGCCTCTCGGCGACGCGAGCGCGGAAGGACCCGCAGGGCGTCCCCTATGTCCGCCACTTCCAGCACCTTCATCCCGGGCGGGGTTTTGCCCGGGTCGCCCGGTACGAGCGCGTGCGTGAAGCCCAGACGGTGGGCCTCGGCGAGCCGGCGCTGGACGCCCGTGACCCTTCTGACCTCGCCCGCGAGCCCCACCTCACCGATCGCGACCAGGTTTTTCGGCAGCGGGGTGTCGCTCGCGGCGCTCGCCAGCGCCAGCGCCACCGCCAGGTCGGCGGCGGGCTCCGACAGCTTCACCCCGCCGACCGTCGCCGAGTAGATGTCCCGCTTGCCCAGGGCGCTGATCCGGCCGCGCTGCTCCAGGACCGCGAGCATCATCGAGACCCGGGAGGTCTCCAGGCCGGACGTCGTCCGCCGAGGCGAGGGGATCTGCGAGTCCACCGTCAGCGCCTGGACCTCGGCCACCAGCGGGCGGCGGCCCTCCAGCGTGACGGTCAGGCAGGTCCCGGGAACGGGCTCGTCACGGCGGGTCAGGAACAGCCCGCTGGGGTCGGCGAGACCCGTGATGCCCTCGTCGTGCAGTTCGAAACAGCCGACCTCGTCCGTCGCGCCGTAGCGGTTCTTGACGCCGCGGACGAGTCGCAGGCGTGCGTGCCGGTCGCCCTCGAAGTGCAGGACGACGTCCACCAGGTGTTCGAGCAGACGCGGGCCCGCGATGGCGCCGTCCTTGGTGACATGGCCCACGAGAAGCGTGGCCATGCCGCGCTCCTTGGAGGCGCGGATGAGGGCCCCGGCGACCTCGCGCACCTGGGCCATGCCGCCCGGTGCGCCGTCGATCTCGGGAGAGGCGACGGTCTGCACGGAGTCGAGGATGAGCAGGGACGGCTTCACCGCGTCCAAGTGGCCCAGGACGGCCGCGAGATCGGTCTCCGCCGCGAGGTAGAGGTGGTCGTCGATGGCCCCGATGCGATCGGCGCGCAGGCGCACCTGGCTCGCCGACTCCTCACCCGTCACATACAGCGTGGGGTGCTCGTCGCTCGCGGCCTTGGCGGCGACGTCCAGCAGGAGCGTGGACTTGCCCACGCCCGGCTCTCCGGCGAGCAGTACCACCGCGCCCGGCACGAGCCCGCCGCCCAGGACCCGGTCCAACTCGGGCACGCCGGTGGAGCGTGCCGTGGCCTGCCGTCCGTCGACCTGGCCGATGGGCACGGCGGAACTCGTCACCCGGCCCGGCGCCGTCGTGCGCACCGCGGGCGCGCCGTACTCCTCGACCGTGCCCCAGGCCTGGCACTCCGGGCAGCGGCCGAGCCACTTGGCCGTCTGCCAGCCGCACTCGGTGCAGCGGTAGGACGGCCGGTCCTTGGTGGTCTTCGTACGGGCAGCCATGGACGAAACCGTAGCGGCACCCACTGACACCCCGGACACGGGCGCCCCGGCCCTGGCCGTCCGTCCGGGCGCTCCGTCATCCGGACCGCGCGGGCATCACTTCAGGACGCGGAACCGCAGATGGGTCATCTCCGGCGATTCGATCACCTGGAACCGCTCCAGCTCCACCCGCAGATCGGCCAGGCGGTCGAAGAGGCGGGTCCCGGCGCCCAGAAGGACCGGCACCAGATGGACCGTGATCTCGTCCACCAGGCCCGCGCGCAGCGCCTGCTGGAGCGGGGTCGCGCCGTGCAGGGCGACGGCCTTGCCGGGCCCGGCGGTCGCGGCGGCCCGGGCCACGGCCGCCTCGATGCCGTCGGTGACGAACCGGAAGACGTCCGGGGCCGCCACCTCCCGCGGTGCGGGCGGGTTGTGGGTGAGGACGAAGACCGGGGTCGTGCCGACGGGGCCCGTGGGGCTCCCCTCGAAGGTCTCGTAGCTGCGACGGCCCATGATCAGGGCGCCGCACCGGGCGATCGCCGAGTTCAGGAACTCGCCGTCGGACTCGGCCATGGGCGGCGTGAGCCACCTGAAGAGGCGCTCACCGCCGGTACCCAAAGGGTGTTTTCCGTCGTTGTCCGGTGCGGTGACGAAGCCGTCGAGGGACATGCTGATGGCGGATGCGACATAGCTCATGCAGTAAGGACTCCGGCCCGGCCGCGAACTCATCGGCGGCTGCCGCATCAGGGCGTTGCGAGCCGCGGATCCCGGGTTCCCCCGTCCTTATGAGGGATCGTTTCACCCGTACGGAGTAAAACTGTGCAAGGGGGCAGAAGGCGCCACCTGTAGGCGCATACGGTCGCACAGGTGATGAGCAGCAGGCCGGACACCTCCCCACACGCCAGCGGCGCACATCAGGCGCGAAGCAACACACACAAGCGGGGCGGGGCGCCGCACGGCGCGCACACCCGCCCCCTGCCCCAGCGCCCACCCGCGCGCTACGACGCCTACCTGGACGGCTTGTTCACCTACTGCCTGTCCGTGCTGTGCGATCACGACGCGGCGACCGACGCCCTGGGGGACGCCCTCGCCCTCGCCGAGCGCCGCGGCTCACGCCGCCCGGGAACCCCGGACGACCGCAGAGCCTGGCTGTACGCCCTCGCCCGCTGGTCCTGCCTGCGCCGCCTCGCCGAGGCCCGGCGACGCCGCCAGGCCGGCCACGCCGCGGGCCGCGACGGCGGTCCCCGTGCGCGCAAGGAGGCAGCCGACCGCAGGGCCGCCGTGGCGATCGCCGGTGGCCGGGCCGCCGGGGCGCACGCCGTGCCCGTATCCGAGGAGACCGAGCAGCAGCGCCGCCGGGAGCTGGCGCGGCTCGCCTGGCCGGAGGCCGCCGGCACCAGCCCCGAGCAGCGTGAGGCGCTCGAACTCGCCGTACGCCATCAGCTCGCCGTGCCCGAGGTGGCCGCCGTGCTCGGCATGGACACCGTCTCCGCACGTGAGCTCCTCGCCTCCGCCGCCTGCGAGGTGGAGCGCACCCGTGCCGCGCTCGCCGTGGTGGAGACCGGCACCTGTCCGAGCATCGCCCGCCTCACCGGGGACGACAGGCTGGTCCTCAGCGCCACGCTGCGCCGCGAGCTCGTCCGGCATGTCGACGACTGCCCGCGCTGCCGACGCACCGCCGAGCGCGCGGTTCCCGGCACCTGGCCCGGCACCAGCGTCACTCCCGCCGCGCTGCCCGTCCTGGAGGCGTCCCGCGCGGCCCTGCACACCGCGATGACCGACGCCTCACGCGCGCGTGGTGTCGCCCCGCGCTTCGACCGGCGCGGTTTCCCCATGGACCCGAAGGACCACGCGGCCCGTCGCGACCGGCTGCGCGCGCGTGCCGTCACGACGACCGTGGTCGCCACCGTGATCGCGGCCCCGGTGCTCGCCCTGTGGGCGGCCCACCGCGGCCCGGCCGACGGTGAGGGCACCGACGCACAGACCGCCACGGCGCGCGAGGCGCACAGCTCCGACACACTCGGCGACGGGGACCGGGGCGGCTACGAGAACGCGGGCAACGCCAGCACCAAACCCGACTACTCCTTCGGCAAGAACGGGCGCGAGCCCGATGTCTCGGTCGAGGTCATCGGTGTGAAGACGGGCGCCCCCGGCGCGGGGCACCTGGCGGTGGTGGCCGGGAGCGACGGCACGACGACCCTCGTCACCCTGACGGCGTCGGGAAGCGCGCCGGTCCACTGGTCCGCCTCCACCGGTGCCGCCTGGCTCTACCTGAGCAAGGCATCGGGGACGCTGGCGCCGGGCGAGTCGCTCACGATCCGGGTGTACGTCGACCACCTCCGGGAACCGTCCGGTGCCTGGCACGCGCGCGTGACGGTCGCGCCCGCGGGCGCGGTGGTCTCGATCGACGGGTACGGGGCGGCGGGACCGCCCGATCCCAGCCCCACCCCGGTGCACACCGGCCCGTCCAGCCCGGCCCCGAGTGATCCGCCCTCGGCCGGCCAGTCACCGACCGGCCCGGATCCCAGCGGCGACCCGACGCCGACGGATCCCCCGTCCTCGAGCCCGTCGCCCTCCGATCCGCCGTCCCCGACCCCGGCACCCACCGACAGCGCGACCGCGCACGTGTCGCCGTAGGAACGTCCTCGTGTACCGCCGGTCTCCGGCCCCTCAGTCCACCGGATCCGCGGGATGCGGCGCCACCAGGGGCAGCTGTGAAGCCAGGCGCTGCTCGCACAGCTCAACCAGCCGGTCGTACCCGGCCTTGCCCATCAGCTCGGTCAGCTCGGCCCGGTACGAGACATACACCGGGTCGCCCGCGCCGTGCGCCGACGTCGCAGAGGTGCACCACCAGTGCAGGTCGTGGCCGCCCGGCCCCCAGCCGCGGCGGTCGTACTCACCGATGGACACCTGGAGCACCCGGGTGTCGTCGGGCCGGTCGATCCACTCGTACGTCCGCCGGATCGGCAGCTGCCAGCAGACGTCCGGCTTGGTCTCCAGCGGCTCGCGGCCCTCGCTGAGCGCCAGGATGTGCAGCGAGCAGCCGGCGCCGCCGGGGAACCCGGGCCGGTTCTGGAAGATGCACGAGCCCTGGTACGGGCGGGTCTGGCGGGAACCCTCGTCGTCCTTCGCGACCCAGCCGGACTTCCGGCCCACGTCGTGGTTCTGCCAGATCTCCGGCGTGAGCCGTGCCACATGCCCGGCCACCCGCTTCTCGTCGTCCTCGTCGGAGAAGTGCGCTCCCAGCGTGCAGCACCCGTCGTCCGCGCGGCCCGCCTGGATGCCCTGGCAGCCGCTTCCGAAGATGCAGTTCCAGCGCGAGGTCAGCCATGTCAGATCGCACCGGAAGATCTGTTCGTCGTCGCCCGGATCAGGAAACTCCACCCATGCGCGCGCGAAGTCCAGCCCCTTCTCGTCGCCAGTCTCCGTGGGCCTTGCGGACGTGGTCGCCTTCGCCTGCGAAGAATCCTTCGAGCCCTTGGAGGATTTGTCGGCCTTCGCCTTTTTCGTCTTTGGCACGCATCCAGGGTAAGTGGCCCCTGAGCACATCGGGGAACGAGGAAGGTCGTACTGGCAGTAGCGTTCCGTACATGAGACTCGGTGTCCTCGACGTGGGTTCGAACACGGTGCATCTGCTGGTGGTGGACGCCCACCCCGGCGCGCGCCCCCTGCCCGCGCACTCGCACAAGGCGGAGCTCCGGCTCGCCGAACTCCTCGACGGCAGTGGTGCCATTGGCCCCGAAGGAGTCGACAAGCTGATCGCCGTCGTCCTGGACGCCCTCGAGGCGGCCGAGGACAAGGGTGTGGAGGACCTCCTGCCGTTCGCGACCTCGGCGGTGCGCGAGGCGACCAACGCGGACGACGTCCTGGCCCGGGTCAAGGACGCCACCGGCGTCGAGCTCCAGGTGCTGACCGGGCCCGAGGAGGCGCGGCTGACATTCCTCGCCGTCCGCCGCTGGTTCGGCTGGTCGGCCGGGAAGCTGCTGGTGCTGGACATCGGCGGCGGCTCGCTGGAGATCGCGTACGGCATCGACGAGGAACCCGACGCGGCGGTGTCGCTGCCGCTGGGCGCCGGGCGGCTCACCGCGGCCTGGCTGCCCGGGGACCCGCCGGATCCGGCCGATGTGAAGTCGCTGCGGCGTCATGTACGGGCGCAGATCGCCCGCACGGTCGGTGAGTTCAGCCGCTTCGGGGCGCCCGACCATGTGGTCGCCACGTCCAAGACGTTCAAGCAGCTCGCCCGCCTCGCCGGGGCGGCGCGCTCCGCGGAGGGGCTGTACGTGCAGCGCGAGCTGAAGCGCGAGTCCCTGGAGGCGTGGGTTCCCCAGCTCGCCGGGATGACCGGCCCGGAGCGTGCGGATCTCCCCGGCGTCTCCGAGGGCCGCGCCGGGCAGCTCCTCGCGGGGGCGCTGGTCGCGGAGGGGGCGATGGATCTGTTCGGGGTGGAGACGCTGGAGATCTGCCCGTGGGCGCTGCGGGAGGGCGTGATCCTGCGGCGGCTGGACCACATGGTGACGGGCTGACCGGGGAGTTCCCCGGGTGTGGTGTGGTGTGGTGTGCTCTCGCTCTGCGAGCGCGTCGTGGTCGATCGCGCCCACGCGGCGAAGCCGCGTATCCAGCGGGGCTCCGCGCCTCCGAGGGGTGATTGCGGCCGTTCGCGATCCGCGGGTGCGCAGTGGCTCGTCGCGCAGTTCCCCGCGCCCCTATGGGGCGCGCTTCGCGCGCATCTCCACGGCCGACGCCCGACAGCACGCACGAAGCGCGCGATCGGGGACGGGGCCCCGCTGGATATGCGCTCCGCCGCGTGGGCGCGAAATCCCACGACGGACCCGCGGTCGGCAACGTGCCTGGGAGGGCGACCGATAGGGGCGCGGGGCTCTGCTGGATATGTGGCTTCGCCGCGTGGGCGCAAAATGCCCACGACGCACCCGCAGCCGACAGCGCGCCCGCCATGCGCGACAGGGGCCCGAGGCCCGTCCGCACGCCGTTGCGCCGCGCCCGCGCGAAACCACCGCCCCGCCCCCGCAGGGACACTGTGCCCCTTCCCACACCCACCCCGACCGGCCCGCCATGTCAACGCGGCGCCCCGTACGCTGTCCCTCGTGGCAGATCCAGTGGTGCGCATCCCGGATGCGAAGGTCGCCCTGTCGACGGCCTCCGTCTATCCGGAGTCGACGGCGACGGCATTCGAGATCGCCGCGCGCCTCGGATACGACGGCGTCGAGATCATGGTGTGGACCGACCCGGTCAGCCAGGACATCGACGCGCTGCGGCGGCTCAGCGACTACCACCAGATCCCCGTTCTCGCCGTCCACGCCCCCTGCCTGCTGATCACCCAGCGGGTCTGGTCCTCCGACCCGTGGATCAAGCTCCAGCGCGCCCGCGCCGCCGCGGAGAAGCTCGGCGCCGGCACCGTCGTGGTCCACCCGCCCTTCCGCTGGCAGCGCCAGTACGCCCGTGACTTCGTCGAGGGCGTCTGGCGCATGGCGGAGGAGACGGATGTGCGGTTCGCCGTCGAGAACATGTACCCGTGGCGCTACCGGGACCGCGAGATGCTCGCGTACGCCCCCGGCTGGGACGTCACCGACGACGACTACCGTCACTTCACCATCGACCTCAGCCACACCTCGACCGCCCGCACCGACGCCCTGCAGATGCTCGACCGCATGGGCTCCCGCCTCGGCCATGTACACCTGGCCGACGGCACCGGATCCAACAAGGACGAGCACCTCGTGCCCGGCCGGGGCGACCAGCCCTGCGCCGAGCTCCTGGAGCGGCTCGCGCTCACCGGCTTCGACGGCTACGTCGTCATCGAGGTAAACACCCGCCGGGCCATGTCCAGCGCGGAGCGCGAGGCCGATCTCGCGGAGGCCCTCGCCTTCACCCGTCTGCACCTGGCGTCGGCGGTGAAGGTGCCCCGTGGCTGAGCGAGGTCCCGGGCCGGCGGCCAAGTCGACCGCCGCGAGCCCCGCCCGCCGCAGGGGACGGCCCAGCCGTACGGAGACGGCGGCGGCCCCCGCCACCCGCGACCGCATCCTTCAGGCGGCACGCGAGGAGTTCTCCGAACGCGGCTACGAGAAGACGTCGGTGCGGAGCATCGCCAAGGCCGCCGGGGTGGACTCCGCGCTGGTGCATCACTACTTCGGCACCAAGGAACAGGTCTTCGAGGCGGCCATCGAGGTCGCCTTCGCGCCTGCCTTGGGCGCGCCGGACGCGCTCACCGAGGGGCCGCCCGAGGGCGTGGGCGAGCGCCTGACCCGCTTCGCCCTCGGGGTCTGGGAGAACCCCACGACCCGTACGCCGCTGCTGGCGATCGTCCGCTCGGCCGTCAACAACGAGACCGCGGCCGCGGTCTTCCGCCGCCTGGTCGCCACCCAGATGCTGCGCCGTATCGCGGGCCAGCTGGACCTCCCGGACGCGGAGCTGCGCGCCGAACTGGCGGCGGCACAGCTCGTCGGGGCCATGATGCTGCGGTACGTGATCAAGGTGGAGCCGCTGGCGTCGGCGGACGTGGAACAGCTCGTGGCGCGGCTGGCCCCGGTGGTGCAGGGCCACCTGACGAGCCCCTGAGACGGCCCGGCCCCCGGCCCGAGGGCACCCCGTCCGAGACACGTATCCCGTATTCCGGACAGCCGTGTCCGTCCCTTGGAGCACCGGCGTAGGCTCGGTGTGAGTTGAGGTATCCCCGAAGGAGCGAGCGACGATGCCCGAGCTGAGGTCCCGCACAGTCACCCACGGCCGCAACATGGCGGGCGCACGCGCCCTCATGCGTGCCTCCGGTGTACCCGGTGCGGACATCGGACGGAAGCCGATCATCGCCGTCGCCAACTCCTTCACGGAGTTCGTGCCCGGCCACACCCACCTCCAGCCGGTCGGCCGCATCGTCAGCGAGGCCATCACGGAGGCGGGCGGCATCCCGCGCGAGTTCAACACCATCGCCGTGGACGACGGCATCGCCATGGGCCACGGCGGCATGCTCTACAGCCTGCCCTCCCGCGACCTGATCGCGGACAGCGTGGAGTACATGGTCGAGGCCCACTGCGCCGACGCCCTGGTCTGCATCTCCAACTGCGACAAGATCACCCCGGGCATGCTGATGGCGGCCCTGCGCCTGAACATCCCTACGGTCTTCGTCTCCGGCGGCCCGATGGAGTCCGGCCGCGCCACCCTGGTCGACGGCACGGTCCGCACACTGGACCTGATCGACGCGATCGCGGACGCCGCGAACGACAAGGTCTCCGACGAGGACATCCTCCGTATCGAGGAGAACGCCTGCCCGACCTGCGGTTCCTGTTCCGGCATGTTCACGGCCAACTCGATGAACTGCCTGACGGAGGCGATCGGCATCTCCCTCCCCGGCAACGGCTCGGTGCTCGCCACCCACACGGCCCGCAGGGCGCTGTACGAGAACGCTGCCCGCACGGTCATGGACCTGACCCGCCGCTACTACGAGCAGGACGACGAGACGGTCCTGCCCCGCAACATCGCCACCTTCTCCGCGTTCGAGAACGCGATGGCCCTCGACATCGCGATGGGCGGGTCGACCAACACGATCCTGCACCTGCTCGCGGCGGCCCAGGAGGCGGGCGTCCCCTTCGGCCTCGAGGAGATCGACCAGGTCTCGCGCCGGGTCCCGTGCCTCGCGAAGGTGGCCCCGAACGTCGCCAAGGACCGCACGTACTACATGGAGGACGTGCACCGCGCCGGCGGCATCCCGGCCCTCCTCGGCGAACTGCACCGCGCGGGCCTGCTGAACGAGGACGTGCACTCCGTCCACAGCCCCTCCCTGGCGGACTGGCTCAAGACCTGGGACGTGCGCGGCGGCTCCCCCTCCAGGGAGGCGGTGGAGCTGTGGCACGCGGCGCCCGGCTGTGTGCGCTCGGCCGAGGCGTTCTCCCAGTCGGAGCGCTGGGAGGCCCTGGACGTGGACGCTGAGGGCGGCTGCATCCGCTCCGCCGAGCACGCCTACTCCAAGGACGGCGGCCTCGCGGTCCTCAGGGGCAACCTCGCCGTCGACGGCTGCGTGGTGAAGACGGCGGGCGTCGACGAGTCGATCTGGACGTTCGAGGGCCCCGCGGTCGTCTGCGAGTCGCAGGAGGAAGCCGTCCAGAAGATCCTGACCCATCAGGTCAAGGAGGGTGACGTCGTCGTCATCCGGTACGAGGGACCCAAGGGCGGCCCGGGCATGCAGGAGATGCTGTACCCGACCTCGTACCTCAAGGGCCGCGGCCTCGGAAAGGCCTGCGCGCTGATCACGGACGGCCGCTTCTCCGGCGGCACCTCGGGCCTGTCCATCGGCCATGCGTCCCCGGAGGCGGCCTCGGGCGGCACGATCGCCCTGGTCCAGGACGGCGACCGCATCCGCATCGACATCCCGGAGCGCGCCATCCAGCTCCTGGTCTCCGACGAGGAACTGGCCGCCCGCCGCGACGCCCTCGACGGCGTCTACGCCGCCGCCGGCCGCGAGCGCAAGGTCTCGGCCGCGCTGCGTGCCTACGCCGCGATGGCGACGAGCGCGGACAAGGGCGCGGTGCGGGACGTCAGCAAGCTCGGCTGAGGGCCACGCCCAGGGCCGTCCCCTCGCGGGGGCGGTCCTTGTGCGGGGGAGGCCGGCTCAGGTCACCAGTCCGACGGGTCGCGTCCGTCCACGGCGAAGACGGTGCCGTCGGGCGCCGCGGTGTACACATGGCCCTCGGCGACGGCAGGCACCGGCAGCCTGGCCGTCACCCGGTCCGCGTGCGCGCCGAGACGTGCCGGGGTCTGGCCGATGAGCTCTCCACTGGCGCCGTCGAAGGCGAGCAGCCGCCCGTCGGCCGCCGTGAAGTAGACGTGCCCGCCGTCCGCGACCGGCGCCGACCCCCGGCTGACCGATGTCTCGACGTGCCACAGCCGCTTCTTGGCGCCCATGTCGACCGCCTCCAGTGAGCCGCCTTCGGCCAGCAGGTAGACGGTGTCCCCCTGTACGGCGGCCTGAGCGCCGTCGAGCCGGACGGGCAGGGACACCCTGCGTGACTCCCGGGAAGCCGGGGTGTAACGGATGACCGCCTCGGCTTGCCCGTAGACCTTGTCCTCGGCCAGGAGGAAGACCGAACCGTCCCGGGCGCCGACGGGTGCCACCGAACCCGTCATCCGCGTCTGCCAGCGCAGGGCCCCCGTGGCCGGGTCCACCGCGGCGATCCGGGTGGCCGACCCGTCGGCGGACGTGCTCGTGGCGTACACGAGAGGTTCGCCGGGGAACGAGGAGAGGGAGGAAAAGCCGTAGCCCGGGACCCGAGTGGTCCACTTCGTCGCGCCCGAGCCGTCCACACCGGTGACCGTCCCGTCGAAGCGGCTGAACAGCGTCATGGCGCCGGCGTAGGTCATTCCGCTCTGCGCAGGAACGTCACGCCGCGCCCGCACGGTGCCCGATCCGGGGTCGATCGCCTCCGTCTGTCTGCCGTTCTTCACGGTCACGTGTACGAGGCCGTCCGACAGGACGGGCGCCGGAGCGCTGCCGTCCCCCTTGGCCACGGAGTGCCGCCACAGCAGGGTGCCGTCGGACGGGGACAGGGCGAAGACCACGCCGGGCTGGACGCAGATCAACTTCCCCTTGCCGTACACGCATTGAGAGGTCGACGCCGCCCCGGGCACGGGCGTCCTGCGCCAAGCGGTGAACGGGGAGCCCGTAGTCCCGGGAGCGGACTGGGCCGCCGTGGGGCGGCTGTCGTCGAGCATGTGCACAGCGGCGAACGCGCTGCTCGCCATCACGGTGAACGCCCCCGCCGCGAGCGCCACCCTCCAGCGCAGCCGGATCCCCCCGGGCAGCCGGATCCCCCCGGGCCGCCGCTGCCCCTCCTCGGCGCGAGGCCGCTCGCCGCGAGGCACCCCAGCGCCGGGCTTGTCCGCGCGAGGCGTCTCCGGTTCGGCCGGGTCGCCCGCCCGCTGCACCGGTATGAACGCCTGCGTGTCGTACCCCGCCGCCGCCGAACGCAGTTCACCCATCAACTCGTCCGGGGTGGGCCGGTCCGCGGGCTCCTTGGCGAGGCAGCGCCGCACCAACGGGGCGAGATCCTCCGGTACTCCGGTCAGGTCCGGCTCATCGTGTACGACCTGGTAGGCGACGATGTACGGGCTGTCCGAGTCGAACGGCCCCCGCCCGGTCGCCGCGTGCACCAGCACCGAACCCAGCGCGAAGATGTCGGCGGCGAAACCGACTTCCTTGGGCCGCCGGAACTGCTCGGGCGCCATGAAGGGCGGTGTGCCGATCAGCTTCCCGGTCTCCGTGCGCAGTTCGCTGTCCTTGGGACGCGAGATGCCGAAGTCGATGACCTTCGGCCCGTCCTCGGCGAGCAGCACATTGCCCGGCTTGAGATCCCGGTGCACCACACCGACGCGATGGATGTCACGCAGCGCCTCGGCGAGCCCCGCCATCAGCCTGCGCAACTGGGCCGCGGACATGGGGCCGTCGTGCTTCACATGGTCGGACAGGCTGGGGCCGGGAATGAACAGCGTGGCCATCCAGGGCCGTTCGGCCTCCGGATCCGCGTCGACGACGGATGCGGTGAAGGCACCGCTCACCCTCCGGGCAGCGGCCACCTCCTGCCGGAACCGGCCCCGGAACTCGGGATCCTTCGCGTACTCGGCGTGGACGACCTTCACCGCGAGCCTCAGCCCAGAGGTGCTGCGCGCCAGGTGCACCACGCCCATGCCGCCGGAGCCCAGGCGGGATTCCAGACGGTACTGACCTGCGTACTCGGGAAGCTCCGCTCCCGCGCCCGCTGCGGTGTTGCGCTGTGGCGCCATGGATCACCCCCGTGCTGTTCGTCCCCGCTCACCCACGCGCGCGACGCAGGGAGCCTAGTCGATGACCCGTACGAGACAGAGGCGGCGTGCCCGGGCACCGCGATAGCCTTCCTGTAGATGTCGCGCCGCGTGTTTGTCGGTGCGACGCGAGGGAATGAACGGAACCCCACGAGACGCGTGGGGCCAACGGGGGAGGATTTCCATGTCAGTCGACCGTGCCGAGGAAGCCGGAGCAGAAGCAGGCGGCGCGCCCCGGGCCGTCGCGGCGGTCTCCGGTTCGCGGTCCTATTCGGTGGCCCCGGGCGTCCAGCTCAAGGTCCGCAGCGGACCCGGCACCGGCTACTCCGTCGTCCGGGTCCTGTCCGGGGGCTCCAGGATCCAGATCCTCTGCCAGACCTCCGGAACGACGGTGTCGGGCACGTACGGCACGAGCAGCATCTGGGACTGCATAGGCGGGGACGAGTACGTCTCGGACGCCTATGTGAACACCGGAAGCGACGGCTACGTCACCTCGCGCTGCGGCTGATCCCGGTCGGGGGCGGGGCCGCGGCGGCCGGAGCGATAATCGACGCGTGAGCGATGAGAACGGCACCCCGGACACCGCCAAGGGCCCCCGCCCCGAACCCCTGCGTTTCTTCGGTACGACCTGGGTGGAGCACGACGGCGGCTACGGGCTCCGGCGCGTCGCCGTGGCCGCGGGCTCGCTGGCGGCTGCCGCCGTCGCCTGCCTGGTCCTGCGCTTCGCCTACCAGGGCCTGCAGATCGCCCACGTCGGCACGCTGGTGAACGTGCTGGTCGTGGTGATGTTCGCGGTGTGCAGCGCGCTGGCGTTCCAGCACACCTGGGGCTCCTTCAGCAAGCGTCCCGACCCGGAGCGACAGTCCTCCCTGCGCGGGCTGCTCGCGATCGGTTTCATCGGTTCGCTGCTCGCGTACTTCGTCCGCTCGCTGCGCGAGGCCCCCGGCGAGAAACTCCACCGGGAGGAATACGACGAGGCCCGCGCCGCCTACGACAAGCGCACCTCCCGGCGCACGGGCAATCCGTCCCGCAAGCGCCGCTCCTGATTTCCGGCGGCGCTCCTGACCCCGGTGCCGTGCCCGGCGCCGTGCCCGGTTTCCGGAGCCCGGACACAGGACCTCTGCCTCCGGAAAGCCCCTGCCCCGGGCAAAACCACTGTCCCGCCCTCCGGCACACGGTCAGCATGGGCGTATGACCGTCACGTCCCGCGCCACCCGGGCCCGTTCCTTCGACGCGGCCGCTGCCCAGTACGCCGCGAACCGCCCCTCCTACCCGCCCGCCCTCTTCGACGCTCTCGAAGAACTCGCCGGGCGTCCGCTCGCCGGTGCCCGCGTCGCGGACATCGGGGCCGGTACGGGCATCGCGACCGCGCTTCTGCACGCGCGCGGCGCGGACGTCGTCGCCGTCGAACCCGGCGACGGCATGGCGGCCGAGTTCCGCCGCCGTCTGCCCGAAGTCCCCCTCCTGCTCGGCGACGGGAACGCCCTGCCCCTCGCCACCTCCTGCGTCGACTTCCTCACGTACGCCCAGGCCTGGCACTGGACCACCCCCGCCGGCTCGTTCCCGGAGGCACTGCGGGTGCTGCGCCCCGGCGGCTCCCTCGCGATGTGGTGGAACATGGACGCCGAGGGCGTCGCGTGGCTCTCCGAGCAGTCGGACCGCGTCCACCGGTACTTCGGGCTCGAGGGTGCCTCCAAGAACGGCGCCTCGGGCGTTCGTGCCGAGGCCGCCTTCGAAGGGGTCGCGGAGATCCCGCCGCACAGCCACCGTGTCCTCCGGTGGAGCCGCAGGATCCCCGTCGACACCCATCTCGCCAACATCGGCAGCCACTCGTTCTTCCTCGTCCGCGGCGAGGAAGTGACGAACGCCTTCCTCGCCGAGGAGCGGGACCACCTGCTCGAGGTGTTCCCGGACGGGATCGTCGAGGAGGTCTACGACGTGTACCTGCTGGTCGTCACCAACTCATGACCGCGCGCGGCGGCCCACCCGTCCAGAGCCGCCGCACACGCGTGGTCCATATGCCGGAGCCCGCCCAGCTCCAGCCGTACATCCCGGTCCTGCGGCAGCACCTCCAGCGCGTCCAGCAGCTTCGGCAGCCGCAGGAACGTGGCGTTCCCCAGCACCCGTACGACGATTCCCTCGGCTCCCAGGTCCTCGGTCTCCACATGGACATGGCTCATGTCCCACGCCGTCTTGGCGGTGGCCAGGGCCAGTCCCACGAGCACGCCCTCCAGCAGGTTCCCGATCACGATGGCGACCGCCGTGACGGCCAGGACGACCACCTCTCCACGATGCGCCCGCCACAGCCCCGCCACCTCACGCAGCGGAAGGAGCTTGCACCCCGCGTGCACCAGCAGTCCGGCCAGCGCCGCCACCGGAATCACCCCGAGCGCCCCGGGCAGCACCGCGGTGAAGACCAGCAGCCACACGCCGTGCAGCACCCGTGATGCCTTGGTCCGCGCCCCGGCCCGTACGTTCGCGGCGCTCCGTACGATCACGGCGGTCATCGGCAGCGCACCGAGCATCCCGCACACCGCGTTCCCGGCGCCCTGCGCCATCAGCTCCCGGTCGTAGTCCGTACGCGGCCCCCGGTGCAGCCGGTCCACCGCCGCCGCACTGAACAGCGACTCCGCGGACGCGATCAGCGCGAAGGCGACCACCGTCCCGAGAACGCCCACTTCCGTGAGCCGGCCCAGGTCACCGGGATCCGTCAGCCGTACGGAGTCCAGCAGCCCCTGTACCTCCACCCGCCGCACCGGGAGATCGAGGAGCCCGGTCGCGGCCGACGCCAGCCCCACCGCGAGCAGGGGCGCGGGCACGGCACGCGCCCCGCGCCGCCAGCGCGGCCACAGGACGAGTACGAGCACGGTGGCGCCGCCGACCGCCAGCGCCACCGGCTCCACGTCACCCGGCAGAGAGACCAGCCCGGCCAGCTTCGCGGGCCCGCTCGCCGGGGCGGCGACATCGCCCAGCGCGTACGCCTGCCCGGCGACCAGCATCAGCCCGATGCCGGCGAGCATCCCCTGGACGACCGCGACGGACACGGCCCGGAACCACCGGCCCAGCCGCAGCGCGCCGAGGGCCAGTTGCACCAGTCCGGCGCCGAGGACCAGCACGCCGAGCACATCGAGGCCGTATGCCTGCACGGCCTCGTACACCAGCACGGTCAGCCCGGCGGCCGGGCCGCTGACCTGGAGGCTGCTGCCGGGCAGTGCCCCGGCCACCAGTCCGCCGACGATGCCGGTCACCAGCCCCAGCTCGGCCGGCACTCCGGATGCCACGGCGACCCCGACACAGAGCGGGAGCGCCACTAGGAAGACGACGAGGGATGCGAACAGATCGGCTTTGCGTACGCCACGACGCATGACGGCGGCACCTCCGGTCGAAGAGGGACGAAGAAAGGAGATGCGTGGGTGCCGAACCGGGGGAGGGCGCGGCGGAGCTGCCCGGCATATGACCGTGCAGTGAAATCCATTGTCAGGAAAGGGAGTTGGCTTCGCACGCGCATCGTGTGGCTGCTTGGTGAACGCCGAGGCGGATGAGCCGGAGGTTCCGCATCCGATCGCACCGCCGAGCGCCTGCGCCTGCGCGCACGCCCCGGGTGCGATCCCGGGCATCGCCCCGGGCGCGGCCTTCGATGTGACCGCGGGGTTGACGGCCGGCCCCTCTCCCCGCATTATTCATCGCATGATGAATATTCTCGGTCAGCGTCCACCCGACCCCTCGGAGTCCGGACCGGAGCCCTCCCTCGCCGTCCGCGCCGAACACCTCACCGTCGTCCGCGGCTCCCGCACGGTCCTGCGCGGCATCGACTTCGCCGTCCCGCGTGGACGGATCACCGGACTGCTCGGCCCCTCCGGCTGCGGCAAGTCGACGCTGATGCGCTCGGTCGTCGGCACCCAGGCCCATGTCACCGGCACCCTGGAGGTCCTGGGCCGCCCCGCGGGCGACGCGGCCCTGCGCTCCCGTATCGGATACGTCACCCAGGCCGCCTCCGTGTACGGAGACCTGACGGTCCGCCAGAACCTCGACTACTTCTCGGCGATCCTCGACCCGGGCCGGGCAGCCGCCGACCGCCGCCATGACGTGGATCGAGTACTCACCGACGTCGACCTCACCTCGCACGCCGACGCCCTCGCCGGGAACCTCTCCGGAGGCCAGCGCAACCGCGTCTCGCTCGCGGTCGCCCTTCTGGGCACCCCCGAACTCCTGGTCCTCGACGAACCGACCGTCGGACTCGACCCGGTCCTGCGACGCGACCTGTGGAACCTCTTCCATACGATCGCGGCCGAGCGCGGCGCCACCCTCCTCGTCTCGTCCCACGTCATGGACGAGGCCGAGCGCTGCCACAGCCTCCTGCTGATGCGCGAGGGCGAGATCCTCGCCGACGACACCCCGGACGCCCTGCGCACCCGCACGGGCGCGGACACCGTGGAGGAGGCGTTCCTGCACCTGGTCGACGAGGCGGCGGCGCGCACCACCACCACCACCGCCACCACCGCCGCGAAGGAGACGGCCCGATGACCACGACGACCACGACGACAACCCCGAGGCCCCCTCGCGCGGCCACAAGGGCCCTGACCCTCTCCCGTACGACGGCGACCGCCGCCCGCGTACTGCGCCAGCTCCGCCACGACCCGCGCACGATCGCCCTGATGATCGTCGTCCCGTGCCTGATGCTGGTCCTGCTGCGCTACGTCTTCGACGGCAGCCCCCGCACGTTCGACTCGATCGGGGCCTCGCTCCTCGGCATCTTCCCGCTGATCACCATGTTCCTGGTGACCTCCATCGCGACCCTGCGCGAACGCACCTCCGGAACCCTGGAACGCCTGCTCGCCATGCCGCTCGGCAAGGGCGACCTGATCGCGGGATACGCCCTCGCCTTCGGTGCGCTGGCGATCGTCCAGTCGGCCCTCGCGACCGGCATCGCGGTCTGGTTCCTGGGCCTGGACGTCACGGGCTCCCCCTGGCTCCTGCTCCTGGTGGCCCTCCTGGACGCCTTGCTCGGCACGGCGCTCGGCCTGTTCGTGTCCGCCTTCGCGGCCTCAGAGTTCCAGGCCGTCCAGTTCATGCCCGCGGTGCTCTTCCCGCAGCTCCTCCTGTGCGGACTGTTCACTCCGCGCTCCGCCATGCACCCGGTCCTGGAGGCACTCTCCGACGTCCTGCCCATGTCCTACGCGGTGGACGGCATGAACGAGGTTCTCAGGCATACGGACATGACGGGCACGTTCGTCCGCGATGTGCTGGTGGTGGCGGGCTGCGCACTGCTGGTACTGGGAGTGGGAGCGGCGACGCTCAGGCGACGCAGCGCCTGAACCACACGCACCGACTGCACGGCAGAGGTCCCACACCCCGACCCGCACTCCGCCCCGCTCCAACACCCGTCCCGCACCCCGGACACGCAAGCCGGGCCGGACGCCCCGATGCGAGGATGAATCCGGACGACGCACACCTCCGGAGGGCACCTCAGCCATGACCCAGAAAGTCGCAGTCCTCGGCACAGGAAAGATCGGCGAGGCCCTGCTCAGCGGAATGATCCGAGCCGGCTGGGCCCCCGCCGATCTCCTGGTGACCGCCCGCCGCCCGGAACGGGCCGAGGAACTCCGTACCCGATACGGCGTCACCCCCGTCACCAACGCCGAGGCCGCGAAGAGCGCCGACACGCTCATTCTCACGGTCAAGCCCCAGGACATGGGCACGCTCCTCGAAGAGCTCGCCCCGCACATCCCCGCCGGCCGCCTGGTCATCAGCGGTGCCGCCGGCATCCCCACCTCCTTCTTCGAGGCACGCCTCGCCGCCGGCACGCCGGTCGTCCGCGTCATGACGAACACCCCCGCCCTCGTGGACGAAGCCATGTCAGTGATCTCCGGCGGCAGCCACGCCACCGAGGCCCATCTCGCCCACAGCGAGGAGATCTTCGGCGCCGTCGGCAAGACGCTGCGCGTCCCCGAGTCCCAGCAGGACGCCTGCACCGCCCTCTCCGGCTCGGGCCCGGCCTACTTCTTCTACCTGGTCGAGGCCATGACCGACGCCGGGATCCTCCTCGGCCTGCCCCGCGACAAAGCCCACGAGCTCATCGTCCAGTCCGCCATCGGCGCGGCGGTGATGCTCCGCGACAGCGGAGAACACCCGGTCAAGCTCCGCGAGAACGTCACCTCACCCGCGGGCACGACGATCAACGCGATCCGTGAACTGGAGAACCACGGGGTGCGCGCCGCGCTCATCGCCGCCCTTGAGGCCGCCCGTGACCGCAGTCGCGCACTGGCCTCCGGCAACAGCTGACCAGGCTCCACGGCCGGATGCCCGCCGCCGGGATCCCGGCGGCGGGCATCCGGCCTCCGCCCTTCACACGGCCGGAAGCAGACCGATCGCCCGGTACGCCGCGTCCACCCGCGGTCCGGCCATCTCCCTCGCACGCTCGGCTCCGGCCCGCAGTACGCCGTCCACGTAGCCGGGATCCGCACACAGCGCCCGATGCCGCTCCTGCAACGGACGCAGCAGCTCCACCACGGCTTCCGCGGTGTCCTTCTTCAGGGCGCCGTAGGAGTCGTACGCACCGCTCAGATCCTCGGGGTCACGGCGCTCGCACGCGGCCAGGATCTCCAGCAGGTTCGCCAGGCCCGGCCGTGTCTCGCGGTCGTAGACGACCTCCGACCCACTGTCGGTCACGGCCCGCATGATCTTCTTCCGCACCACGTCCGGTTCATCGAGCAGATAGACGATGCCCGGCCCCGAGTCGTCCGACTTCCCCATCTTGGACGACGGGTCCTGGAGATTCATGACCCGGGCGGCGACCTCGGGACGGGTGGCCCGGGGCACCACGAACGTATGGCCGTACCGCTGGTTGAAGCGCACCGCCAGATCCCGGGCCAGCTCCACATGCTGCCGCTGGTCGTCGCCCACAGGCACCTCATCGGTTCCGTAGGCCAGGATGTCCGCCGCCATCAGCACGGGATACGTCAGCAGCGACAGCCGGACACTTCCGCCCCGTTTCCGCTCACGCGCGGCCTTCTCCTTGTACTGGATCATCCGCCGCATCTCACCGTCCGAGGCCACGCACTCCAGTACGTACGACAGCCGGGTGTGCTCGTCCACATGGCTCTGCACGAACACGGTGCAGCGTTCGGGGTCGAGACCGGCCGACAGCAGCAGCGTCGCCGCCTGCCGGCTGAGTCTGCGCACCCGTGCCGGATCGTGGTCCACGGTCAGGGCGTGCAGATCCACGACGCAGAAGAGGGCGTCGGCCCGGTGCTGGTCCACATCGGCCCACCGCCGCAAGGCACCCAGGTAGTTGCCCAGCGTCAGATGCCCGGTCGGCTTGATCCCGCTGAAGACCCTTGTCATCTCTTCTCCACCTCCTGGTCGGAGCCGCCGCGACCGGCGGGCCGTCCCTTCCGGAGGGAGATACGAGAACGGCCGCCGAAGCGGCGGCCGTTGAGCGCATACGTGAACCGGCCGCCGTCAGGCGGCCCACCACTGCTGATGGCACGTACGCGAAGTCATGAAGGAGAGACTACGCCTCGCGGGGGCCGCATGGGGGGAGGTTGACACGACCAGGCCCGATGCGTAGTGTTCTCCGGGTTGTCCGACGTGAGCTCCGACCCCGGTCGGTCCCCGGACAGCCATTCCGCAAGTACCTACTCGCAATCGGCGAACAGTTTGTCGTGCGCGCAGGCGTGCGTATTTTCGGAATGAGGAATCCGCGTTCGAACTTTTGTGAGAGCGCAGCCGCCGATTAGCTCGGAGGGCAGGAATCCGCTAAAGTCTCACTCGTCGGAACGGCCCAGCAGGGCCGGGAAGACAAACCCGGTTGACTGGGAGTCAGGCCCGAAGGGAACTGAAGGTCTGATAGAGTCAGCAAAGCCGGAAGGCCGAAAGGCCGGAAA
>NZ_JBEYVV010000056.1:0-20620 GCF_040644155.1 Streptomyces sp. NPDC047022
GCGAACGTGTTGTGGGCGCTGCTGCGTGACGGAAGGACGTTCACCTCCGCCCCGCCGGTCACGCAAACGGCTTGACTTCGTCATTGAGACTCCTTGAAGTGCAGGGACCGCCGGAGCCCAGACGACCCCCTCGTCCATGTCCCGGACACTGGGAGCAAAGCCCCCTCCCGCGCCGCTGCCCGTGCGCCGCAAGGCCCCCTTCACCCAGACACAGCAGCAGGTTCGGCCAAGAGGCCGCATCATCGTCAAACCAGCCTGTAGGACTAGGCAAGGTGGAGCGCGCGACTGTACGAAGATCGGCCAAGCTCGCGGAGTGGCTGCCGTACTGGCTGGACCACTTCATCAAGCCCAACCGCAAGCGGACGACGTACAACAAGTACGCCATTCACGTGCGTCTGTACCTCGTGCCGCTGCTCGGCTCCAAGAGCCTGGAGGCACTGCGGCCTCGCCTTGTGCGGGCCTTGGTCGCCGAGGTGTCCCGCCGGGCCACTCCTGCCACGGCCAAGGAGGCACACCGCGTGCTGAGGACCGCCCTCACCGCTGCCTGCCGGGAGGAGGTGGTGACGAGGAACGCCGCCTCGCTCGTGGAGGCCCCGAAGGTCCCCCGCCGCGAGCTGTCCCCGTCCTCGTACGTCTTCACCACCCGCACCGGCCGTCCGATCGACCCGCAGAACATCAATCGGTCGTTCTTCCGCATCACGGCCGCCGCCGGCCTTCGGCGCATCCGTCTGCATGACGCCCGGCACGGCTGCGCCACGCTCCTCACCGCGGCCGGTGTGGCGCCCAGTGTGGTGATGGAGATCCTGGGTCACGGCCAGATCAGCATCACGATGGACGTCTACACGCACGTGACGTCGGACACGCAGCGCGAGGCCATCAGCCATATGGACCGCCTGCTCAGGCGGCGTCTCGATCGTGAGTGACCACACGGGCTGATGTCACCCGTGGATGTCGAACGCCCCGGACCGATCTTCGGCCGGGGCGTTCGTGCTGTTCAGCGTGGGAGCCCCCTGTCGGATTCGAACCGACGACCTTCGCTTTACAAGAGCGGCGCTCTGACCAGCTGAGCTAAGGAGGCATGCATATGCGTGCTCGAGCAGTCTACCCATGTCCGGGCCCGGCCCCGGCCAGAATTCTCGTGAAGTTCACGGGGCTCCAGGTACTGACAGGGCAGGTGAACGGCAGGTACGGTCCTGAGCCAGTTCACTCGCGTGGACTGCACCACAACGGAATCCCGTAGTGGCGACCACCTTTACAACGGATCGTCCGGCACGTTCCTGCCGGTGAAGGGGGCCCATTCACCATGGCCACTGTCTCGTTCGACAAGGCGACCCGGATCTATCCGGGTTCCGAGAAGCCCGCGGTTGACGCGCTCGACATCCAGATCGAGGACGGGGAGTTCCTCGTCCTGGTCGGCCCGTCCGGCTGCGGCAAGTCCACCTCGCTCCGCATGCTGGCGGGGCTCGAGGACGTGAACGCCGGTGCCATCCGCATCGGTGACCGCGATGTCACACACCTGCCGCCCAAGGACCGGGACATCGCCATGGTGTTCCAGAACTACGCGCTCTACCCGCACATGTCGGTCGCCGACAACATGGGCTTCGCGCTCAAGATCGCCGGTGTCGGCAAGGCGGAGATCCGCAGGAAGGTCGAGGAGGCCGCGAAGATCCTCGACCTCACCGAGTACCTGGACCGCAAGCCGAAGGCCCTGTCCGGCGGTCAGCGCCAGCGTGTGGCCATGGGCCGTGCCATCGTGCGCGAGCCGCAGGTGTTCCTCATGGACGAGCCGCTGTCCAACCTCGACGCCAAGCTCCGTGTCTCCACCCGTACGCAGATCGCGTCCCTCCAGCGCCGTCTCGGCATCACCACCGTCTACGTCACCCACGACCAGGTCGAGGCCATGACGATGGGCGACCGCGTGGCCGTGCTCAAGGACGGCCTCCTGCAGCAGGTGGACTCCCCGCGGAACATGTACGACCGTCCGGCCAACCTCTTCGTCGCGGGCTTCATCGGCTCCCCGGCCATGAACCTGGTCGAGGTGCCGATCACCGACGGCGGCGTGAAGTTCGGCAACAGCGTCGTGCCGGTCAGCCGCGAAGCCCTCCAGGCCGCCACCGACAAGGGTGACCGCACGGTCACCGTCGGCGTCCGGCCCGAGCACTTCGACGTGGTCGAGCTGAACGGCGCCGCCGCCACGTCCCTGTCCAAGGACGCCGATGACGCCCCGGCCGGCCTCGCCGTCTCCGTGAACGTCGTCGAGGAGCTCGGCGCCGACGGTTACGTCTACGGCACCGCCGAGGTCGGCAGCGAGTCCAAGGACCTGGTCGTCCGCGTGCCGGGCCGCCAAGTCCCCGAGAAGGGGGCACAGTTGCACGTCGTGCCGCGGCCGGGCGAGATCCATGTGTTCTCGACCTCGACGGGCGAGCGCCTCTCCGACTGACGCCGAGGTCCGCGCCGGGAACGGTGCGACCGGGTGCGCACAGGACGCCGATGAGGGCCCCGCGGCGAGCAGTTCGCTCGCCGCGGGGCCCTCGTCGTGGTCGGCCGCCGTTACCGAACCTCGGCCATCGTCCCGAATTGCCGGAAATGCGGGGCATTTTGGGGAGTCACGTCAACCCCCCATCCGGAAATCACCGCTTCCCGTCCCTCGAACCGGTGACGAAATGTCGCCAAATCACTACCCCGCGCTACCCTCACTCGCGTGAAGCACTCCACTACTCCACGGACACGGCACGGCCGTGGCCCCGCACGCCGGATCGGCCGCACCCTCGCCCTCGTACTGCCCGTCGTCCTGGTGCTGTCCGGGACCCTGGCGGTCACCCGCGTCAACTGGTCGGGGGCGCCTTCGAACTCGGTGCTCGCCGCGTCCTCCCAAGAGGTCTCCACCCGCGCCTCCTCACGCGCCCCGCAGGACGTGCTGCGCGACAGGCTCCTGCTGGAGCTCCAGGACAAGAACCCGGGCGTCGTGCTCACCCACCTCCAGCAGGCCGTCAACGGCCGCCCCTCGCTGGCGAGGCACTGCGCGGCCATCGCCCGCGCGCTGGGCCGTGCCGCCGTCCGTGTCTACGGCCCCTCGCGAGCCCAGTCCTACGCCCGTCCGGTCTGCGACACCTCCTTCGCCTCGGGTGTCGCCGCGCGCGGCTGAGGCCCCGCCCGCCCGGGGTTCGGGCGGGGCGCCCGACGTACAGTTCGGTCATGACCGATCCGAACGCCGCCGCGCGCCCCGTCCAAGCCGTCATCCTGGCCGGTGGCCAGGGCTCACGACTGCGTCCGTACACAGATGACCGGCCCAAGCCGATGGTGGAGATCCCCGGCACCGGAACCCCGATCATCGGGCACCAGCTCACGTGGCTGGCCGAGGAGGGCGTCACGGACGTCGTGGTCTCCTGCGGCCATCTGGCCGAGGTCCTGCAGAAGTGGCTGGAGACGGCCGACCTGCCCATGCAGGTGACGACGGTCGTCGAGACCGAACCGCTCGGCCGCGGCGGCGGTCTGCGGTACGCCGCCGCGCACCTCCCCCACCCCGACAAGCCGTGGTACGCGACGAACGGCGACATCTGGACCCGGTTCTCGCTGCGCGAGATGGCCGACTTCCACACCGAGCGCGACGCCGTGGCCACCCTCGCGCTGGCCCGTCCCCGTATCCCCTGGGGCGCCGTCAAGACGGACGGCTTCGGCCACGTCACCGACTTCATCGAGGCCCCGCCGTCGACGTTCGAGATCAACGCGGGCGTCTACGTGTTCTCGGCCGGTTTCGCCGAGATGCTTCCCGAACGCGGTGACCACGAACGCACCACCTTCCCCCGCCTGGCCCGGGAGCGCCGCCTGGCCGGCTTCCCGATCCCCCAGGGCGCGTACTGGCGGGCCATCGACACGGCGAAGGACCTCACGGAGGCCGCCAAGGAGCTGGCCGCGCTGGGGCGCTGAGGCCCCCCGCCGCGGTCCTGCGCGCTTGGAGCGCGAAGGCTTTCCTCGCGTCTCTCCGCGTGCCTCTCCCGTACGCCTCTCCGCATACACGAAGGGGGCCTCGTACACCTGGGTGTACGAGGCCCCCTTCGCAAGCCCGCCGCCGGTTACCCCAGCAGTCCGCCGACCAAGTGGCCCTGGCCTCCTGAGCCGTGGCCTCCGCCATGACGTCCGCCGTGGCCGCCGGTCGTGCCCCCGGCGCTGCCGGCGCTGCCCGAGGGGCCGCCCGTGTCGCTGCCGCCCGAGGACGACGGGCCCGCGCTGGTGCTCGGGGCCTGCTGCGCCGGGGCGGAATGGCGCGGGGGCATCTGGCCCACGGTGCCCTGCGTCTGGCTCGGCCGGCTGCCCGGGACGGTGCCGGTCTCGCCGGGCACGCCCGGTGTCCTCGCCCCGCTCGACGGCGACGATCCCGTGCCCTGCGTCGACGCCGGGGTGTGCGAGGCCGAGGGGCTCTGGCGGTGCTGCCGCTCGCTCGGCGTCCCGGGCAGCGTCTGGCCCGGCAGTTCGTTCCGCGGCGCGTCACCGGGGCCGGGAACGACCACGCTGCCCGCCTCCCGCACCGCGCCACCCAGCAGCGACCCGACCAGCAGCGTCGTGCCGGTCACGAGTGCCGTCACCAGCGCACCGCGACGCAGTACGTACCGCCGCAGCGCCCAGATCTCCGCACGCGGTCCCAGCTTGCGCCATGCACTGCCCGCGAGACGGCCGTCCACGGAGTACACCGGCGCACCGGCGATGATCAGCGGCGACCAGGCGGCCAGGTAGATGATGTCGGGCGCGTCGTACGCGGCTGACGTACGCCAGCTCACGGTGACGATCAGGGCCGCCGACAGCAGCGCCCCGAGCAGGGCCACGACCCTCTGCCACAGGCCGAAGACCGTGAGCACGCCGACGATCACCTGGAGGAAGGCGGCGGCCAGACCGGCGCCGACGGGGTGGTGCAGCGCGAACTGCCGCAGCGGCTCGGCGACGTGCCAGGGGTGCAGCGTGTTGAGCCAGGTGACCATCGAGCCGCGCTTGCCCCCGTCGAAGTAGAGGGGGTCGCAGAGCTTGCCCATTCCCGCGTAGGCCGAGATGGAGCCGAGGAAGATGCGCAGCGGCAGCAGCACCACACCGAGGTTCATCCGGCGGCCCGGGTAGTACGCGTGGCGCACAGGGTCGCCGCCGTGCCGCCTGGACCGCGGCCCGGGCACTCCGGCCCCGTTGGCGAACCTGGCTTCCTCGGGGACCTCGTAAGCCTCGTAGGGCTCGTAAGCCTCGTAGGAGGGTTCGAGGTGGTAGGCAGGATCGCCGTAGGCCCGGTCGGCGCCGTGACCCGGAGCGTCGTACCCGGTGCCCTCGTAGGCCGGTCCCCCGTAGGCGGGTGTGTCGTACGCGCCGGTGGCGCTCCGCATGTGCGGCAGCAGTCTGGTCTCGCCGTAGTCCCCGCCGTCGTAGCCCCCGGCCCCCGGCCGTCCGCCGAATCCGACACGGGGGATGACCTGGGTCGCGCCCCCGTCCCCCCCGGCCGGCTCCTCGCTGTGGCGCACGCTGGAACTCCGCACGGCCTGGAGCAACCGGTGGGCGCCAGTGTCGTCGGGCTCGGACTTGCCGCTCCAGACGACGGGGCGGCGACGGGCCCCGGCGGCGGCTCCGCTCGCGGCACCGGCACCGGCACCGGCACCGGCAGCGACACCGATTCCGGCTCCGGCAGCGGGCATGCGCGGCAGGCCCTGCGGGGCGGTCATGTGCCGTACGAACCGCGGCTGCTGGGCACGCCGCGCCGACCCGCCCAGCTGCACGCGGAAACTCGCGTGATTGACGATGACCTGCGCCGGGTCGCTCGGCACCTTCATCATGCTCAGCACGGGAGTGTCGTCGAATCCCGACGATCGGTCCCCCGTGGGTGTGCGGGGCGTTCTGGTCTCCACACTCATCTAACCGAGTGACGTGTGATTAGGACACTGCCGTGACGGCGCGGATCTGTCCGGACCCCGTCAAGCTCGCCCTCAACGACCAGATACCCCCGTACGAGTGACGGACCGGACGCCCGTTCAGGCGCCCGGACCCTGAGCCTCAGGCCCGCCTGCGGGCCGCCTCGTAGAGCACGATGCCCGCCGCCACACCGGCGTTGAGCGACTCGGCGCCACCCGGCATCGGGATCCGCACCCGGACGTCGCACGTCTCCCCGACCAGCCGCGACAGGCCCTTGCCCTCGCTGCCGACGACGATGACGACCGGCCCCTGAAGAGCGTCGAGCTCGCCGAGCTCGGCCTCTCCGTCGGCGGCCAGTCCGACGACCGTGATCCCGGACTTCTTGTACGCCTCCAGGGCGCGCGTCAGGTTGGTGGCCCGCGCGACGGGCGTCCGGGCGGCCGTACCGGCGGACGTCTTCCACGCGCCGGCCGTCATCCCGGCCGCGCGCCGCTCCGGCACGACGACCCCGTGGCCGCCGAAGGCGGAGACGGACCGGACGACGGCACCCAGGTTGCGCGGGTCGGTCACCCCGTCGAGGGCGACGATCAGCGGGTCCTCGTGCTCGTCGTACGCGGCTTCGGCCAGGTCCTCGGGGTGGGCGTACTCGTACGGCGGGACCTGGAGGACGAGCCCCTGGTGGTTGAGGCCGTTCGTCATGCGGTCCAGCTCGGGGCGCGGGGCCTCCATGAGGTTGATGTTGCCGCGCTCGGCCGCGAGCTGGAGCGCCTCACGCACCCGCTCGTCGTTGTCGATGAACTGCTGGACGTAGAGCGTGGTGGCCGGCACGCCCCCGCGGAGCGCCTCGAACACCGGGTTACGGCCGACGACCAGCTCGGACGACGACTTCCCGCCCGTACGGCGCTGGGGCCGTGCCCCCTGGGCACGGCGCGCCTGCGCCTGGGCGGCACGCTGTTTGACGTGCCCCTTGCGCATCTCGGCGGGCGGAGTCGGTCCCTTGCCCTCCAGGGCCCGGCGTCGCTTGCCGCCGCTGCCGACCTGCGCGCCCTTCTTGCCGGACATGCGGCGGTTGTTCGCGGCCATGACCTACCTGTCTGTTGAAGCGTCGTACATACGTGAAGCGCCGTAGAGCCTCGTACATACGTCTGTCGTCTATGAAGTGTGCCGCCCGGAAGGCCGGGCGGCACAATCGATCATCGGATCGGCGAGGGACCGGGGCCGGACCCGCGGGGTCCGGTCACCGGCCGTACGACCGGCCCGGCGACCGGATGGGCGCCCCGCTCAGCGCGGGCCGAGCGTCCAGCGCGGGCCCTCGGGGCTGTCCTCGATGACGAGTCCGGACTGGCTCAGCTGGTCCCGGATGGCGTCCGCGGTGGCCCAGTCCTTGCGGGCACGGGCGGACTCGCGCTGCTGGAGCACCATCCCCACCAGACTGTCGACGACTCCGTGCAGATCGCCGCCGCGGTCGCCCTCGCCCGCCCACCGGGGGTCGAGCGGGTCGAGACCCAGGACGCCGAGCATGGCCCGCACCTCGGCGAGCCGCGCCACGGCGGCCTCCTTGTCGTCCGCGGCCAGCGCGCTGTTGCCCTGCCGGACGGTGGTGTGCACGATGGCGAGGGCCCCTGGCACGCCCAGGTCGTCGTCCATCGCCTCGGCGAACGCGGGCGGCACCTCGTCGGCGGGCTCCACGACCCCGCCCGCCTTCTCCACGACACGCTGCATGAAGCCTTCGATGCGCGCGAACGCGGACTCGGCCTCGCGCAGGGCGTCCTCGCTGTACTCGATCATCGAGCGGTAGTGCGGGGTGCCGAGGTAGTAGCGGAGCACGATGGGACGCCACCGCTTTACCATCTCTGAGATCAGCACGGAGTTGCCGAGCGACTTGGACATCTTCTCGCCGCTCATGGTGACCCACGCGTTGTGCACCCAGTAGCGGGCGAACTCGTCGCCGAAGGCCTTGGCCTGGGCGATCTCGTTCTCGTGGTGCGGGAAGATCAGGTCGATGCCGCCGCCGTGGATGTCGAAGGCGGAGCCCAGGTACTTGTGGGCCATGGCCGAGCACTCCAGGTGCCAGCCGGGCCGTCCGCGGCCCCAGGGCGTCTCCCAGGAGGGCTCGCCCGGCTTGACGGCCTTCCACATGGCGAAGTCGCGCGGGTCCCGCTTGCCGGTCTCGCCCTCGGCGGAGGGCTGGAGGAGGTTCTCCAGCTCCTGGTTGGAGAGTTCGAGATAGCCGGGGAAGGAACGGACGTCGAAGTACACGTTCCCGTCGGCCTCGTAGGCGTGCCCGCGCTCGATGAGCGTGCGCATCATCTCGACCATCTCGGTCACATGGCCGGTGGCCCGGGGCTCGTACGTCGGCGGGAGGCAGCCGAGGACGCCGTAGCCGTCGTTGAAGGCGCGCTCGTTGTCGTACCCGATCGCCCACCAGGGGCGGCCCTGCTCGGCCGACTTGGTGATGATCTTGTCGTCGATGTCCGTGACGTTGCGGATGAACGTCACGTCATAGCCGCGGTACGCGAACCAGCGGCGCATGATGTCGAAGTTGAGGCCCGAGCGGATGTGCCCGATGTGGGGTGCGGCCTGCACGGTGGCACCACACAGGTAGATCGAGACGCAGCCCGGCTTGAGCGGGGTGAAGTCACGGATCTGCCGGGCGCTGGTGTCGTACAGGCGAATAGTCACGGGTCCAGGGTAGTGGGCCGTGGGGGGTGCCTCACGCCCTTTGGGGCCATAGGTCGGGCATTCACAGGCTGCCGACCACCTTCCGCGGCACGACCCGCACCACCACGCGCTCGGCGTCCTGCGCCGAGGCCGGATTGAACTCGGCGTACTTCCTGCCGGTGTACTTCAGCGACAGCTTGTCGATGAGTTCGGCTCCCCCCTCCGTGGTCATCTCCGCGGTGCCGCGGATCTCCGCGTACTCGTACGGCGAGGCGGGGTCCTGGACCACGACGGTCACCCGTGGGTCGCGGTCCAGGTTCTTCTTCTTGCGCCGGTCGGCTGTCGTGGAGATGAGGACGTGATCGCCGTCCCTCGCGGCCCACACCGGGGAGAGTTGCGGGCTGCCGTCGGGCTGGACGGTACCTACGACGACGAAGACCGGGGTGTCGAACAGGGCCTTGAGCCGGTCGGACAGTGCGGCGGCGGACATTCGGTACCTCCGGGGACTGGGGCCTGGGTCACTCGTGACTCTCCGGGTACCCACGCGTGGCGCCCTGCGGGCCCGCTGTACGTTTTTGCGCAGTTCCCCGCGCCCCTATCGGCGCGGGCCCACGGCGGGTTCCGCACCCACACGGCAACACCTCCTACAAACCGCCCCGACACGGGCGCGAGGAACTGCGCGACCAACCACGACACACCCGCAGACCACCACGCACCGTGCCCCCCCGAAAGGGGCGCGGGGAACTGCGCGACCAGCCACGGCGGACCCGCAGTGCGCCACGTGCCGATGTCCGCTCGATGGGGGCGCGGGGAACTGCGCGATCGGCCACGGCGGCCCTCAGCCGACGACGCACCAGGGGTGCCCCAAAAGGGGCGCGGGGAACTGCGCGAATCCGTACGCCGGCCCAGCGGCAGCGCCCCCGCTTCAGGCCGCCCGAACCACCAGCGCCGTCGCGACCGCCATCAGCCCCTCGTCCCGCCCCGGGAAACCGAGGCCGTCCGTGGTCGCGCCGGACACGGAGACCGGCGCACCAGCCGCCTCGGAGAGGATCTTCTGCGCCTCCTCGCGGCGCTTGCCGATCTTCGGTCGGGGCCCGATCACCTGGACCGCGACGTTTCCGATCGTGAACCCCGCCTCACGGACGATCCGCGCGGCCTCCGTCAGCAGCACGACCCCGGACGCTCCGGACCACTCGGGCCGCCCGGTGCCGAAGTGCTGCCCGAGGTCGCCGAGCCCGGCGGCCGAGAACAGCGCGTTGCACGCGGCGTGGGCGACGACGTCCGCGTCCGAGTGGCCCGCGAGTCCCGGGCCCTCGCCCTCCCACTTCAGTCCCGCGCACCACAGCTCCCGGCCCTCTTCGAAGGCGTGGATGTCGGTACCGATGCCCACCTGGGGCAGCAGCGGCGTGTCAGAAGCCATCGGTGAGCCTCCTGCGGGCCAGGACGGCCTCCGCCAGGACTAGGTCCAGCGGCCGGGTGACCTTGAAGGCCTCCTCGTGGCCAGGGACCGCCACGACCTGGAGTCCGAGCTGCTCGACCATGCTCGCGTCGTCCGTGACGTTGTCCGTCACGGTTTCGTGGGCCCGGATCAGCGTCGCCCGGTCGAAGCCCTGGGGGGTCTGCACGGCGCGCAGCCGGGAGCGGTCCGGCGTGGCGAGGACGGGCTCGGGCCCGGAGGCGCCGGCCGGCTCGACCTCCTTCACGGTGTCCGCGAGCGGCAGGGCCGGTACGACGGCCGGAGCGCCCTCCAGTACCGCCTCGATGACCGCGTCCACCGTGTCCACCGGCACGAGCGGGCGGGCCGCGTCATGGACCAGGACGATCCCGTACTCGGGCGGCAGCGCGTCGAGGCCCAGTCTGACCGACTCCTGGCGGGTGTCGCCGCCGGGCACGACAAGGATGTCGGTCCTCTCGGGCAGCGCGTGCGCGTCGAGCAGCGATTTGACCTCGGCGGCGCCGTCCGACGGGGCGACGACGATCACGAGCGAGACGGCACGGGAAGCGGCCATCGCGCGCACCGCGTGGATCAGCATGGGCGTGCCGTTCAGCGTGCGGAGCGCCTTGGGGGCGCCCGGGCCGAGGCGTACACCTCTTCCGGCGGCCGGGATCACGACGGCCGTACGGACTCCGGTGGGCGAAGGGCGCGAATCGTCAGACATCGGTTCCTGTCAGGTTTGTATGCTCGGCCGGAATGGGTATGGCCTTGGGGGTACCCCCGGCCGCTGGCTGGGGGAGTGCCGGGCACGACGCCTTGACCGGACCCTTCCGTGACCGATGGTCGAGCCGACTGCCCGGGCCCGGCACGCCCAGTATGGGGGCTTCCCCAGTGGGGGGATTTCCCGCGGTGCAAGACACGTGCTGTAGCCACGCAGGGCGCGCGTTGTCGCGTTGCAAGAGCGCGTCGGGCATTCGGCGGGGCTCCTCCGCCTTTTCCGCGTGACTTAGCGTTCCGCGCGGCTTCACCTGGCTTTCGGCAAGGTTTCACGCCGCGGAATTCGGGCATGAACATGCCGCAGTGCCCGGCGACAGCTATTGCGTCATCGGGCACCGCGGCATATTCATACGCACTGGTCGCCGGTCCGTCCGTCGCACTCCCGGCCGGGAGTGCAGCGGTGGGGCATGGGCGTCAGGACGCGAGGACCTCGTCGAGCAGAGCCTCGGCCTTGTCCTCGTTCGTGTTCTCCGCGAGGGCGAGCTCGCTGACCAGGATCTGCCGGGCCTTGGCGAGCATCCGCTTCTCACCCGCGGACAGTCCGCGCTCGCGCTCGCGACGCCACAGGTCACGCACGACTTCCGCGACCTTGATGACATCGCCCGAGGCGAGCTTCTCGAGATTTGCCTTGTAACGACGCGACCAGTTCGTGGGCTCCTCGGCGTACGGTGCGCGCAGCACCTCGAAGACCCGGTCCAGCCCGTCCTGACCGACCACATCACGCACGCCGACGAACTCCGCATTGTCCGCTGGCACACGCACCGTCAGATCGCCCTGGGCGACCTTCAGCACCAAGTAGGTCTTGTCCACGCCTTTGATCTGGCGAGTTTCGATGGCCTCGATCAGCGCGGCCCCGTGATGGGGATAGACCACGGTGTCGCCAACCTTGAACGTCATGTGACAGGTACCCCTTCCGTGGCTATCCAGGGTAACACGAAAACCGCGTCCTCTGAATGGCGTTTTCGCAGGTCAGGGCATATCTCGGGGCTTGACAACCGCAACAGGAACGTGCTTCGGGAGGGGAGCGGAACAGGATATTCGCAGGTGGGAGCAACTGCACGGGCGGGGTGACACACGGAGCCTCCACACACCGGCAACCCTCGACCATGCCCGAAATGACCCTGTTTGTCCACCCTCAAGCACTCGACTTCCGCTACTCCGTTCGGTGACAGGAGGCGAGTCCGGGACGAATCCTGAATTGATCAAGCCTCATGACGATCTCCGCCTTGTCGTGCCGGTGATCGATTTTCGGTACCGCCATGCATTCCTTACGAGAAATCCCCCTCCCGGGACTGGTGGCACATACGGGCCTTACGGCCGCTTACGGGAGTGTGGCGGGTTACGGGAGGCGCTTAAGTCAATGTTGAACTGCGCCGAGACCGAAGCTGCTGGTGGGGCGCGTGTGACGCAGGTGCAGGGGAGGCGCCGGGAGAGGACGGGACGGCTGCGGGTGACCCCTGCTCGAGGGAAGGTGGAGGGCTTGGGGAGGGTCGGGTGCGGCGGCCGGGGAACGGCTCGGTAACCTATGGCCGCTGACAGACACTTAGGGCGGCTTTATAAGAGCGCCGTCCTGCTCCGCCCACGTTCAAGGAGTTGCCGCCGCCGTGAGCAGCAGCCTTCGACGCGGCGCCCTCGCCGCCGCCGCCATTGCGTTCTCGATCGCCTCGCTCGCCGCGTGCGGTGCCGGCAACAACGCCCAGACGCTTGAGATCAAGCCGGACAACGCGGCGACCAGCGTGGGCGACATCAAGATCCAGAACGCGCTCGTCATCACCCAGCCCAACTCCCAGCCCTCCGGGCCGGCAGTGCTCTCGGCGACCATCTTCAACGCCGGCCAGACCCCCCAGACGCTGGACTCGATCAGCGTCGAGGGTGCCGGCAACGCCGAGCTCGCGGCGGCCAAGGGTGGCGGCAAGATCACCATTCCGGCGCTCGGCTCCGTCGTCATCGGCGGCAAGGGCAATGCCGCCGCCACGCTGAGCAGCCCGGGTGACGCCGTCAAGGACGGCAACGTGCAGAAGGTCACCTTCACGTTCAGCAAGACCGGTGCGGTCGACCTGGGGGCGTTCGTCGTCCCGGCCGAGAGCTACTTCACGAAGTGGGGGCCGAGCAACATTCCGTCGGCGCCTGCTGCCACCGGCACGGCCAGCCCGATGTCCACGGTTGGTGCGCGTGCGGGTGCGGGGGCGCATGGGGCCAAGCCGTCGAAGCCTGCGAAGTCGGCTTCGGGGTCGCCTGAGGTGGGGTCGACCGCGAGCGGGTCGAGCTCTACCGGGCAGTAAGGTCTTTGCGCGGGGTGCTGTGCGGTTTTCGCGCGGTTCCCCGCGCCCTCTTTTGGCTCGCTATGTCGTCGACTGCGCGTCCGTCGAGGGTTTTTGCGCGGTTCCCCGCGCCCCTGTCGGCACGGCCCCGTACGTCGTCGACTGCGCGTCCGTCGAGGGATTTCGCGCAGTTCCCCGCGCCCCTGTCGGCACGGCCCCGTACGTCGTCGACTGCGCGTCCGTCGAGGGATTTCGCGCAGTTCCCCGCGCCCCCATCAGCCACGGCCCGGTACGTCGTCGACTGCGCGTCCGTCGTGCGGTTTTGCGCGGTTCCCCGCGCCCCCGTCGGCACGGCCCCGTACGTCGTCGACTGCGCGTCCGTCGAGGGATTTCGCGCGGTTCCCCGCGCCCCCATCAGCCACGGCCCGGTACGTCGTCGGCTGTGTGTTCGTCGTGGGGTTTTGCGCGGTTCCCTGCGGCCCCATCAGGCACGGGGCGGTGCGTCGTGGTTGGTTGTGTGGTTCCTCGCGTGGCTGTCGGGGCGCGTATGCGTGGAGGGCGGCATCCTTGCGGGTGCCGCCCTCCGTGTTGTGCCGGGGTCGGTTTACGGCTCGAACTTGTAGCCGAGGCCGCGGACCGTCACCAGGTAGCGCGGTGCGCCCGGGTCCGGCTCGATCTTGGCGCGCAGGCGCTTGACGTGGACGTCGAGGGTCTTGGTGTCGCCCACGTAGTCGGCGCCCCAGACGCGGTCGATGAGCTGCATACGGGTCAGGACGCGGCCCGCGTTGCGCAGCAGCATCTCCAGGAGGTCGAACTCCTTCAGCGGCAGGTCGACCTTCGAGCCGGAGACCGTGACCACGTGGCGGTCGACGTCCATGCGCACCGGACCGGCCTCCAGCGCCGCCGGCGTCACCTCCTCCGGCTCGCCGCGGCGGCGCAGGACGGCCCGGATGCGGGCGACCAGCTCACGCGAGGAGAACGGCTTGGTGACGTAGTCGTCGGCCCCTATTTCCAGCCCGACCACCTTGTCGATCTCGCTGTCCTTGGCGGTCACCATGATCACCGGGACGTTGGAGCGGCCGCGCAGCTGGCGGCAGACCTCCGTGCCGGGCAGACCGGGCAGCATCAGGTCGAGCAGGACGAGATCGGCGCCGTTGCGCTCGAACTCGTCGAGACCATCGGGCCCGGTGGCCGCGATGGCGACCTCGAAGCCCTCCTTGCGGAGCATGTAGGACAAGGCGTCGGAGAAGGACTCCTCGTCCTCGACGACGAGCACTCGGGTCACGGAAGGACCTCCGGGGCGGGAAGCGGTTCGTACGGGGATGAGACGGTGGTCGTCCCGTCGGGCCGGCCGTCCTCGTCTTCGAGGTCGGACGGATGATCGGTCGCGCGGTCACGGGCTGCACCCGCCTCCGGCAGCCGCAGGGTGAAGGTGGAGCCCTGACCCTCGGAGCTCCACACCGTGACCTCTCCGCCGTGCGAGGCGGCCACGTGCTTGACGATCGCGAGACCGAGGCCCGTACCGCCTGTGGCACGGGAACGGGCCGGGTCGACGCGGTAGAAGCGCTCGAAGATGCGCTCCTTGTCCTTGTCGGAGATGCCGATGCCCTGGTCGGTCACGGCAAGCTCGATCATGTCCCCGCCGGGAGCGGACACCCGGCGGCCGGCGATGCCGACGCGGGTGCGGGCGGGAGAGTAGTTGACGGCGTTCTCCACGAGATTGCCGAGGGCGGCGGCCAGCTGGCCGCGGTTGCCCCACACATGCAGGTCGGCGGTGCCGCCCGCGGCCATCGTGATCTGCTTGGTGCCGGCCTGGTGGCGGCAGCGGTCGATGGCCTCGGCGACCAGCTCGTCGACGCGTACGGGTTCGGCGTCCTCGAGGGGGTCGTCGTTCTGCACCCGCGACAGGTCGATGAGCTCCTGCACGAGGTTGGTCAGGCGGGTCGCCTCGATCTGCATCCGGCCCGCGAAGCGCTCCACGGCCTCGGGGTCGTCGGAGGCGTCCATGACGGCCTCGGAGAGCAGTGAGAGGGCACCCACAGGCGTCTTCAGCTCATGGCTGACGTTGGCCACGAAGTCCCGGCGCACCGCCTCTATGCGGCGGGCCTCGGTGAGGTCCTCGACCAGCAGCAGCACCAGCCGGGAGCCCAGCGGCGCGACCCGGGCGGAGACGGCGAGCGCCTCCCCGCGTCCGGTGCCGCGGCGCGGCAGGTCCAGCTCGACCTGGCGTATCTCGCCGTCCCTCCGGGTGTCGCGTGCCATCTGGAGCATCGGCTCGACGGCGAGCTTGCCGCCGCGTACGAGCCCCAGGGCGTACGCCGCCGAGCTGGCCTTCACCACGGCGTCGGCCTCGTCCAGGACGACGGCCGAGGACCGGAGCACGGACAGCACCGTGTCGACGCCCGGCGGGAGCACGGGGTCGGTGTGCAGGGAGGTGCGGGTGGGGCGCTTCTGGTCGCGCTCGCTCCAGCGGAACGCCAGCATGGCGATGACACCGGTGAGTACCCCGGCGATCGCTGCCGCTGCGGCAACCGCCGCGTTCACGTCCATGCTCCCAGGTTAGGCACGTTCTCACCCTGTCCCACAGCCATCGAGGTGCGACCTCGAACACTCGTCGCTCAGAGTTCACCTTGGGGCCAGTATTGATTCATTTGAGATGTCGGAAACGGTCGCGTACAAGCCAGAACGTGGGAGCGTGGGGCGCTCAGGGCGCCGAGCCCGCCGTGTCTCGCCGCGTTCGCGATGGCGAATACGGGTCCCGGCCCCGGCCCCCGACCCACGAAGCAGACGTAAGAGAGGGAACCCTGATGCGGGACGCGTACCACGAGGAACTTGACTCGATCGGCGAGGGCCTGGTCGAGATGGCCCGCCTTGTCGGGTCGGCGATCGGGCGCGCCACGACGGCCATCCTCGACGCCGACCTGAAGCTCGCGGAGGCCGTGATCGAGGCCGACGCGAAGGTCGACGACCTGCAGCACGACCTGGAGGCGCGCGCCATAGCCCTCCTCGCCCGTCAGCAGCCGGTGGCGACGGACCTGCGCATCGTCGTGACGTCGCTGCGGATGAGCGCCGACCTGGAGCGCGCGGGCGACCTGGCCCAGCACGTCGCGAAGCAGGCCCGGCTGCGCTTCCCGGAGCGCGCCGTCCCGCAGGACCTGTACGCGACCATCCTGGAGATGGGGCAGCTCGCGCAGCGTCTGATGGCGAAGGCCGCGGAAGTGATCGTCACCAAGGACGTCGACCTGGCCCTCCAGCTGGAACAGGACGACGACGAGATGGACCTCCTGCACCGCACCCTCTTCCAGCACCTGATCGACGACCGCTGGCAGCACGGCATAGAGACCGCCGTGGACGTCACCCTGCTGGGCCGCTACTACGAGCGCTATGCCGACCACGCGGTCTCCGTGGCCAAGCGTGTGGTCTACCTGGTGACGGGCGAGCACGCGGACGAGATCCAGGGCGACATCCAGTCGGTGACGGGCGTCGAGGGCGCCTGATCCGGTACGGGGACCGGCATCGGTCCTGGGCCGGCCGGGATGTGCCCGGCACCGGCCTCGGGCTTGAGTCCGGGGGGCTCGAAGGTGTCCGGACGGGTGTGCACAAGCATCCGTGCGCCGTTGATGCGCCTGTCAACCGGGGCATGAAATGAGCACAGGCACCAGTCTCGAGGAGGGACCCATGGCCGAAACCCCCAGCACGCCCGATCCCACGCAGGAGCGCGAGACCCAGCAGCCCGTCGAGATCAAGAGCATCCCGTTGCTCGGCGCGTGCGGCTGCGGTTCCGGGTGCGGGTGCGGGTGCCAGTCGGGCGCCCCGTGCCAGTGCGGCTGACGGCGCACTGCACGAGCCGCCGCACGACAGGGCGGGCCGCCTGACGGCACAACCGAACACCCGGCACGACCACCGAGGGGCTCCGGCACACGCCGGGGCCCTTCGCCGCGTCCGCGCACGAACACTCGTACGGGCGCAGCATGGGAGATGACGCAGGCAAGCCGCGTCCGGAAGGAGGTTCCTCGGCGGAGGCGGTCCGCCGTGTCCACAGGAGTGCCGGCCACGTATCCCTTAGCTCCAGGTGCAATTTGGGTAAAGGATTCGGAATCGACAGTTCAATAACCTTGTCCTGTGCATGACCCACTAGATGAGATGCGCGTAGACCACTCGTGCGACTCCGACCACTCTGGGGGAAACATGCACATAGCCCGCTCCGGGAAGGGCCTCGCGGCGTCCGCCGCCACGGCCGCGCTCGTCGTCGCCGCGCTGGCGGCGGCCCCGCTGACCGACACCGCCGCGGCCCACGCCTCCGTGCCGCACACCGCGGCCGTCCCGGCCCTCGCCGGGAACACCCTGGCGCACAGCGTGAGCAGCCCGCTCACCAGCGCGCAGTGCCAGGCCAAGTGGAAGATCAACTGCTACAACCCGCTGCAGTACCGCAACGCGTACAACCTGAACGCGCTGTACAGAAAGGGCATCACCGGCAAGGGGCGGACGATCGTCATCGTCGACTCCTTCGGCTCCCCGACCATCCAGCACGACCTCGATGTCTACAGCAAGCAGTTCGGTCTGCGCAGCACCAAGGTGCAGGTGGTCAAGTGGGGCAAGGTCCCCGTCTTCGACCCCAAGAACACCGACATGACCGGCTGGGCGGGCGAGTCCACGCTGGACGTCGAGATGGCCCACGCCGTGGCGCCCGACGCCAAGATCGTCCTGGTGGAGACGGCCGTCGCCGAGACCGAGGGCACCACCGGTCTCCCGGAGATGATGAAGGCCGAGCAGTACCTGATCAACCACGGGGTCGGCGACGTCATCAGCCAGAGCTTCGGCGCCACCGAGAACACCTTCCCCGGCTTCGGCAAGGGCAACCACGTCTCCAGCATCGAGAACCTGCGGTACGCCTTCAAGGACGCCAAGGCCCACAACGTGACCGTCCTCGCCTCCTCGGGTGACGGCGGCGCGACCGACAACACGGCGGACGGCAAGGGTTACTACAAGGAGCGCGTCAACTCCTGGCCCTCCTCGGACCCGCTGGTCACCTCCATCGGCGGCACGCAGCTCCACCTGAACGACAAGGGCCAGCGCACCAAGCCGGACAGCGTCTACAACGACTACGGCTCGGGCGGCGGCGGCCAGTCCCACGTGTTCACCCGTCCCTCCTACCAGAACGGTGTGAGCAAGGCCGTCGGCAGCCGCCGCGGCACTCCGGACATCTCGATGGCCGCCGCGGTCAACGGCGGGGCCTGGATCTACTCCAGCTACGACCCGACCGCCACCGGCTGGGACGTCACCGGCGGCACCAGCGAGGCCAGCCCGCTCTTCGCGGGCATCATCGCCCTCGCGGACCAGGCGGCCGGCCACCGGGTGGGCGACATCCACGACGCGCTCTACAGCCTGTACAAGCGCTCCACCCACCACGACAAGAGCACCGGCATCGTGGACGTGAACGACGGCACCAACAACAGCTACCAGGGCGTCACCGGCTACACCGCCGTCAACGGCTACGACATGGCCACCGGTGTGGGCACCCTGGACGCCCTCCGCTTCGTGCCCGCCCTCGCGAAGGCAAGCCACCACTGACGGCTGACACGGCGCGGCGGCGCGCTGCCTGAGATCCCTTCGGGGCGGTCCGGATCCCGTGTCCGGACCGCCCCTTCTCGTACGATCCGCCGCCCCGAGCCCTCGCTGCGCAGCAGAACCGGGCCGAGACTTCGGATCGGCGGACCTCGGCCGTCAGGGCACCGGGGGACCGTCGATGAAGGTCCCGTCCTTCGTGTAGGGCCAGGCGTTGGACTTGCAGCCGTGCAGGCCCTTGATCTGCTGCATCATGGCGGGGGCGGCCCGGCCGGGGCCGGGGCAGTCCATGTGGCCGTATCCGAGCAGGTGGCCGATCTCGTGATTGATGATCAGGTTGCGGTACTCGGCCGGTGGTCCGTTGTACTCGGGTGAGCCTGTCACCCACCGCTTCAGGTTGACGATCACACCCCCGGAGACCTCGCAGTTCAGCTCCCCGTGGGTGCCCCCGGCAGAGGCGCACAGCCGGTCCGTGGTGGCCGGAGTGGCGATCTTGATGATGACGTCGGCATGGGCGGCGACCAGTTGGAAGCGGCCCTTCCCGTGTGCCGCCCAACTGCGCGGGTCGGCCAGCATGGTCTGGATCTCGGCGGCCGCCTTCTCGGGACGGATGTCCACACCGTCCTCCACCTGCACCTCGTAGCGGTGCAGCGGGCCGCTGCCGCCGACCACCGCGCCCGAGGACCGAGCGGTGGTGAAGGTGCCGGGCCCCGACCGGGGTACGGCGATGTGGGCGGGCGATGCCGACGGGGTGCCCGGCGAGGCGGCCGGACGGCTGTCCCGCGTGGGCGGTGGCGTGGGGATCGTGGCGGTCTCGGCGGAGGCCCGGGGCCTCGCGCTCTTCGCAGGCTTCTCAGCTTGCTCGGTTTGCTCAGTCTTCGCGGCCTTCGCGGCCTTCGCGGTCTTCGCCGCCTCCACGAGCGAGCCGGACAGTGTGGCTCCGGCGTAGACGATGGCCGCCAGCAGGAGCAGGCAGGCCAGGAGGGACGGTATCCACACCGGGCGAGGACGTCCCGCGACGCGGCCCCGGCGGCGCCCGGTCGGTGGCCGGCGGCGCCCGGTCGGTGGCCGACGGCGCCCGGTCGGTGGCCGACGCCTCGGGGCGGACGCCTTGTGCGCGCCCGGTTCCCTCTTCCCGGACGCGGCATGTCGGTGGTTCGGCATCAGCGGTCACCGGTGATCGGTCGGCGGTCCGCGCAGCGCGGGTCCGCGCTCTTGGCCTGTCGGCCCTTGATCTCCACACGTGCGCCGGGCTTGATGGCGTCGTACACCCACTTCCCGTCTTCGGGTGCGAGGGCAATGAAGCCGGGGCCGGCGTCGCTGCCGATGGCCTTGAGACCGGCGGCGGGGTCCAGCGCCCACATCAGGAGCCGCTGGTGGTAACTGCGATCGGTGAAGGTGACCGCCCACTGCCTCGAGTCCGTACGGGTACCGGTAATGCCGTGGGGGACTTTCACGGTGGGGTACTTGGCGGTGACCGTGACCGTAGTCTCGCCGATCGGGCAGTTTTCCTGCGGCGCGCTGATGGGGAACCTCCGGCCCTCGATGGTCAGTGTGTGGGAGTCCAGGTCGACGGTCACCAGCTGAACGGGCGCCGGGGACGAGGCGAGTTGGGGGGTGTGGAACACGGCGGGAGAGCCGAGCGCGCCGGAGGTGACGGCGCTGAAGGCCGCTGCCGCCAGCGTGGCGGTGGAGAGTACGACGCGTCGGCCGCGTCGGCGGCGTACACCTCGGCTTCTGACCTGTGCCCCCGTCGCAGGGGTCGGTGCCGCGCTGAGCGCGGCCAGGCCTCGGAGCCGGGCGGACAGCTCTGTCCCGGTCAGGGCGTGCGGTGGCGGCTGGTCAGACACTGGTTTTCTCCGTCGGGTGGGGTTCCTCGCTCACCAGGTGAGCGGCAAGTGCCGAACGGCCGCGTGACAGACGTGCCTTCACGGTGCCTAGGGCCACGCCGGTCTCGGTGGCTATCTGCTCCACGCTCAGATCGCACAGGTGGTGCAGCACGATCGCGGTCCGCTGGGCCTCCGGCAGACGCCGCAGCGCG